>CALWOP010000154.1 GCA_944383195.1 uncultured Oscillospiraceae bacterium | reverse complement strand
GTCCACCCCAAGGCGAAGTTTTATCAGCTGGACATCCGGGACAAGGGCGCCCTGGATACCCTGTTCCAGGCGGAGAATATTGAGGGCGTCATTCACTTTGCCGCCTCCTCCCAGGTGGGCGAGTCCATGTCCGATCCTCTGAAGTACTATGACAACAACCTCTACGGGACTATGGTGCTGCTCCAGTCCATGGTGGAGCACGGGGTAGACAAGATCGTCTTCTCCTCCACCGCCGCCACCTATGGCGAGCCGGAGCGTGTGCCCATCCTGGAGAGCGACCCCACTGTGCCCACCAACTGCTACGGCAACACCAAGCTGTCCATGGAGCAGATGATGAACTGGGTCTCCAAGGCCCACGGCCTGCGCTATGTGGCGCTGCGGTACTTCAACGCCTGCGGCGCCCACGCCTCCGGCAAGATCGGCGAGGCCCACAACCCTGAGACCCACCTCATCCCCATCATTCTCCAGGTGCCCCTGGGCCAGCGGGAAGCGGTGAGTATGTTTGGCGACGATTATCCCACCAAGGATGGCACCTGCATCCGGGACTACATCCACGTCACCGATCTGGCCCAGGCCCATATCCTGGCTCTGGACTACCTGATCAAAGGCGGGGAGAACAACGTCTTTAACCTGGGCAACGGCGTGGGCTTTACGGTGAAAGAAGTGGTGGATGTGGCCCGTCAGGTCACCGGCCACCCCATCCCCGCCAAGATCGCCCCCCGCCGGGCGGGCGACCCGGCTCAGCTCATCGCCTCCTCGGAGAAGGCGGTAAAGGTGCTGGGCTGGAAGCCTCAGTATAACGACCTGGGTACCATTGTGGCCTCCGCCTGGGCCTGGCACAAGAATCACCCCCACGGGTATGAGGAGGGCTGAGCATGGAGCGTGACCAGGCCATTGCCAAGCTGATTGCCTACGCTCTGGACAAGGAGCTCATTCGTCCCGAGGAGCAGATGTGGGCGGTAAACGCCCTGCTGGAGGCGCTGGAGCTGGACAGCTGCGCCATGCCGGAGCAGCTGCCCGCCGTGAAAACAGAGGAGCTTCCTGCCATTCTGGATGCCCTCATGGACGACGCCCATGCCCGGGGCGTGCTGAAAGAGAACTCCATCGTCTACCGGGACCTGTTTGACACCAAGCTGATGGGCGCCCTTACCCCTCGTCCCGGCCAGGTGATCGACAAATTCCAGGCCTTGCGGGAGGAGGACCCTCAGAAGGCCACTGACTGGTACTATCAGTTCAGCCAGGACACCAACTATATCCGCCGGGACCGGATCGCCAAGGATATGCAGTGGAAAGCCCCCACCGAGTATGGGGAGCTGGACATCACCATCAATCTGTCCAAGCCGGAGAAGGACCCCAAGGCCATTGCCGCGGCCCGGAACCTGCCCGCCTCTGCCTATCCCCGGTGCCAGCTGTGCGCCGAGAATGAGGGGTACGCCGGCCGGGTGAACCACCCTGCCCGTCAGAACCACCGCATTGTCCCCATCACCATCAACGGCTCTCCCTGGTTTTTGCAGTACTCCCCCTATGTGTACTATAACGAGCACTGCATCTGCCTGAACCGGGAGCACACCCCCATGAAGATCGACCGGGCCTGCTTTGGCAAGCTTTTGGACTTTGTGGGTCAGTTCCCCCACTATTTTGTGGGTTCCAACGCCGACCTGCCCATTGTGGGCGGCTCCATCCTGGCCCACGACCACTTCCAGGGCGGCCGGTACACCTTCGCCATGGCCAAGGCCCCGGTGGAGACGGAGTTCACCTTCCCAGGCTATGAGGATGTGAAATCCGGCATTGTGAAGTGGCCCATGTCTGTGGTGCGCATCACCTGCACCGACCCCCAACGGCTGGTGGAGCTGGCCGACAAGATCCTGCTCAGCTGGAGAGGATACACTGACGAGGCGGCCACGATCCTGGCCGAGACCGACGGCGAGCCCCACAACACCATCACCCCCATCGCCCGGCGGCGGGGGGAGGACTATGAGCTGGACCTGGTGCTGCGCAACAACCTGACCACGGCTGAGCATCCCCTGGGCCTTTACCACCCCCATGCCGAGCTTCACCACATCAAAAAGGAGAACATCGGCCTCATCGAGGTGATGGGCCTGGCCGTGCTGCCCGCCCGGCTGAAAGCGGAGCTGGCCGCGGTGGCGGAGAAGCTGGCTGCCGGACAGGATCTGCGCGCCGACCCCCTGACCGAGAGCCACGCAAGCTGGGCAGAAGGTTTTAGGGACAAGTACACGATCACCGCTGAAAACGCCCTGGATGTGGTGCAGAAAGAGACCGGCCTGGTCTTTGCCCAGGTGCTGGAGCACGCCGGCGTTTATAAGCGTACCCCCGAGGGGAAAGAGGTCTTTATGCGGTTTTTAAGGCAGGTGTGAGTATGGCAAAGGTAAGTTGTGAACATTTTGGAACCACCAAAGAGGGACGGGAAGTAGAACAGTGGACCCTGCGTGCCGGGGACTATGCCATCCAGGTGCTGACCTATGGGGGCACCCTGCGCTCTTTCTGCGTCCCTGCCCCGGAGGGGAGCCGGGACATTGTGCTGGGCTGTGACACCGTGGAAGGTTACGAGAACCAGGACAAGTATTTCGGCGCCCTCATCGGCCGGGTGGCCAACCGCATTGGAGGGGCCGCCTTCGACCTGAACGGTGTGCACTATTCTCTGGCGGCCAACAACGGTCCCAACTGCCTCCATGGCGGCCTGCGGGGCTTTGACAAGGCCATCTGGGCTGCCCGTGAGGAGAACGGGGCGCTGGTGCTGACCCTCAACAGTCCCGATGGGGAGGAGGGCTTTCCCGGCAGTCTGGAGGTACAGGTGACCTATTCCCTGTCGGAGGATGGGAGCCTCACTCTGGACTATCAGGCCCGGAGCGACCGTGATACGCTCTGTAACCTCACCAACCACAGCTACTTTAACCTGCTGGGCCATGCCTACGGCTCTCTGGGAGATCAGAAGCTCCAGATTATGGCGCCTGCCATTGTAGAGACCGATGAGAACAGCACTCCCACCGGGACGGTCCTGCCGGTGGACGGCACGCCCTTTGATCTGCGGGAGCCTGTGGAGATCGGCAAAGGCCTGGCTATGGACCACACTCAGCTGAAGCTGGGCCATGGCTACGACCACAATTTTGTCCTGCACTGCCAGAGCTGGGCGCCTATGAGTTTGGCCGCCCGGGCTACTGGAGGCGGTTTGTGTCTGGAGTGCCGGACCACCCAGCCCGGTCTCCAATTCTACTCCGGCAACTATCTGGATGGGGTGCCGGGGAAAAATGGGGCCGTCTATGGCCTGCGGTCTGGGTTCTGTCTGGAGACGCAGGCCTGGCCGGATGCCATTCATCATGCCGCGTTCCCCAGCGCCGTTCTGCGCGCGGGGGAAGTTTACCGCCAGAGCACGGTATACCGGGTATACAAGGAATAAGTCAAACCCAAAGCCACGGAGAAAATTCTTTCTCCGTGGCTTTTCAGCAAGCTGAAAAGCCCTCCTGCAAGGAGTTCCGCCGCTCGCAGGCGGCGGAATAAATTGGAATTTGAATATCAGTAAATTATGACCTCTCAACAGAGGTTACAGTGTTTTAATAAAATCCTCCAAAAGCCTTGAA
>CALWOP010000153.1 GCA_944383195.1 uncultured Oscillospiraceae bacterium | reverse complement strand
TCAGCAATGATGCCCTGGAAGATCAGGCCGAAGCCGAAGGGGATGGTGATGTAAGGAGCCTTATGACCGAAGGCCAGGGCACAAGCCACGGCGCGGCGGTCCAGCTTCATCTTGTTCATCATGCTCAGCATGGGGGGAATCAGGATGGGGATGTAAGCAATGTGGATGGGGATCAGGTTCTGAGACAGGCAGGCGATGATGGTGATCATGCCCAGCAGAATCATCTTGTTGCCGCCGATGACCTTGGACATCTTCTTGGAGAGGATGTCAGCCAGGCCGGTGGTGGCAATGGCGGTAGCAAAGGTACCCAGCAGGATGTAAGCCAGAGCAGTGGTGGCGTTGCCGGCAAAGCCGCCGGTCAGGAGGCCGAAAATGGTGGATTCAGTCTCGCTGTAGATGGGAATGCCGCCCACAAGGCCGCCGACCACACAGGCGATCATCATGGCCAGCAGCACGTTCAGCTTCAGCAAGCTGAGCACACACAGGACCAGGACCGATACGGTTACCGGGTTTAATAGAATTTCCATAAAATTGTTACCCCTCTTTCTTCTTTCCTCTTACGGTTGCTTTTTCGGAACGCTCCGCTCCCCCGTGCCCATCACAGCTTCTCCCATCCCAAACTGACAGCTTTCGCCATCAAGAAGAAGGATTTGTCAAACACAGGGGCCCCTCTGCGGAGGAATCCCGTCTGCACCTATCATAGCACGCCTTTTGTATTAAATCAACAAAAACTTTGTCATCCGCAAAAAGTTATTTGTGCTCTATTTCATTTTTCCGCTGGTTTGCCATTGTTCTATTGCTTGATTGTATCAGTTTATGAAAGTTTCTCATGAATTAGTCTGTAAAATTTTTATGCATGAAGCGTCCAGTTTTTCCTTGCAAGCCTTGAATTCTTTCATGCTATACACCAATTTTTTCTGGAATTTTCTGGATAAAATAAATATGTGTCTCCTCCTCACGGCCCGTTGATCCCCCTTTGCCTCTTGCTGCCGCTCCACACCCCCGTCTTCCTTGGCGCCCCCCGGCTGCCTTAGGAAAAAAGCTGCCGCCCAGGGGATTTTGTCTTGAAGCGCCTGCTTTTGTTATGTTATAATAAAAAAGTTAATATGTCGTATTGTGCCTTTTGTTCCAAGGGCACAGGCCCTCAGGGGGGTGACCACCTAAAATGAAATATAAACACTGGCAGGTGGCCGCTCCCTGCCCGGAGGGACAGGCCGCCTTGGAGGCAGCCGGTCTTTCTCCGCTGCTGGCCGGGATCTTGTCCGTTCGGGGCATCACCCAGCCCGAACAGGCCCGGCGCCTGCTGTCCCCTGAGGTCGAGCCCATCCTCTCGCCCCATCTCATGAAAGACATGGACCGTGCCGCCCACCGGGTCCGCCTGGCCCTGGCCAGGGGAGAGCGCATTGCCGTTTATGGGGACTATGACGTGGACGGCATTACCTCCACCTGCCTGCTGACCCAATTCCTGCGTCAGCGGGGCGGCATCGTCCTGCCTTACATCCCCTGCCGCCTGGAGGAGGGGTACGGCCTGAATTTGGAGGCGGTACAGCTTCTGGCACAGCAGGATGTCCGTCTGATCCTCACCGTAGACTGCGGCATTACCGCTGTGGAAGAGACCAGGCTTGCCAACAGCCTGGGTATGGATGTGGTCATCACCGACCACCACACCTGCAAAGATACGCTCCCGCCCGCCGTGGCGGTGGTGGACCCCCATCGCCCTGACTGCCCCTACCCCTTTAAGGGGCTGGCCGGTGTGGGCGTGGCCCTGATGCTGGCCATGGCGGTAGCGGGCCCGGAGGAAGCCGAAGCGGTCCTGGAGGAATATTGTGACCTGGCCGCGGTGGGCACTGTGGCCGATGTAATGCCCATGGTGGGGGAAAACCGGGCCATTGTCAGTTTGGGCCTGGGGAAATTAAATCCGCCAAAGCGCCTTGGCCTGGCAAGCCTTCTGCGGTGTGTGGGGCTGGGAGACAAGGCCGTCACCTCCGTCTCCGTGGGCTATACCCTGGCCCCCCGGCTGAACGCCTCCGGCCGCCTGGGCCGGGCCGAGGTAGCCGTTGAGCTGCTGCTCACCCAGGACCCGGTGCGGGCAGACCAGCTGGCGGCGGAGCTGTGTGAGCTCAACCGGGAACGCCAGGGACTGGAGAGCGAGATTTTTCATCAGTGCGTCCGCCATCTCACCGCGTCCCCTCAGCAGGGGGCCATCGTACTGGCCGGGACCCAATGGCATCAGGGCGTGGTGGGCATTGTGGCCTCCCGTCTGGCGGAAAAATATGCCTGTCCCTGCTTCATGATCTGCCTGGACCAGGGAATGGGTAAGGGTTCCTGCCGTTCCTGGGGCGGCGTCAATCTCTTTGAGCTGCTCTCCTCCTGCGCTCACCTTTTGGAAAATTTCGGCGGTCACGCCCTGGCCGCAGGCTTTACCGTGCGGGAGGAAAACATTCCCGCCCTTGCCCAGGCCCTGCGCCATGAGATCGCTCGCTGCTGCCAGGGGGAGGCGCTGCCCTCGGTGCTGGAGGTTGACATGGCTGTCCAGCCCCAGATGCTCTCCGTGGAGGCGGTGGAGGCCCTGGATCTGCTGGAGCCCTGCGGCACCGGGAACCCCCGTCCCGTTTTGCTCCTCCAGGGCGCACAGGTGCACACCCTGTCCCAGGTAGGCCGGGGCCGGCATTTGAAAATGCGCCTGGAGGTTCGTGGCCTCAGCCTGGACGCCATCTGGTTTTCCACCGACCCCGAGGACACCGGGCTCTATCCCGGCTGCCGGGTGGACCTGGTCTTTTATCCCCAGATCAACGAGTTCCGGGGCCGGCGTGACCTGCAGCTGCAGGTGGTGGACCTGCGGGTGGTCCCCTCCCGGGCCCAGTTGGAACGTGCCATCTATGAAAAATTTGCCCGGGGCGAGGCGTTGTCCGTCCCGGAGGCCCGGGTCCTTCTTCCCGGCCGGGAGGATTTTGTTGGGCTGTGGCGGTGGCTGGAACGCCAGTCCGCCGCCGGCAGCGTAGTGGAGGAGACCCCCGTGCGCATCGCCCGGGCAGTGTCCCGCTCCAGCCGCCAGCGGGAGGTGCCCGCCCGCACCATGCTGTGCCTGGAGGTCATGGAGGAGCGCGGACTGATCCGTCTCAACCGCCGCACCGACCGGCTCCAGATCACCCTGTGCCCTGTGGAGCGGAAGGTAGATCTGGAGGATTCTCACATATTAAAGCGCCTGCGCAGGATTTTGGAAGACGAGACCGATCCCGACGCGCCATTTTCCTAACTCAACCGAGGTGATTTTATGGACCCTATTCTGGAGAGCTATCATGCCCTGGAAAAAAAGGTTGCCACCTATACTCCCAACCTGGATACCAAGCGGCTGTTTGACGCCTTTACCTATGCCGACGCCTCCCACCATGGCCAGCTGCGCAAAAGCGGCGAGCCCTATATCATCCACCCCATCGCCGTGGCGGAGATCGTGGCCGACCTGGAGCTGGACGTGGACAGCGTCATTGCCGCCCTGCTCCATGACTGCATTGAGGACACCGCCTCCACCCACGAGGAGATCGCCAAGAAGTTCGGCCCCACAGTGGCCGAGCTGGTGGAGGGGGTCACCAAGCTGACGAGGGTGCAGTATGTCACCAAGGAAGAGGAGCAGATGGAAAATCTGCGCAAGATGCTCAT
>CALWOP010000152.1 GCA_944383195.1 uncultured Oscillospiraceae bacterium | reverse complement strand
CGGTTGACTTGAGCGGGTCAGGTGATTATAATGCTTGAAGTCGGCCCGGAGGAGACGCCTCCGGACGACTTCTTTGGTTTTTGGAGGGAAATATGGAATCTTACACTTTTTTGCTGCTCCTGGCCATCATTCTGCTGTCCACCAAGGTGTTGGGCCTGGCCACAGAGCGAATCCAGCTGCCCCAGGTCCTGGGCGCGTTGCTGGCCGGTATCATTCTGGGCCCTACGGGCTTCGGCGTGCTGGAGAGCACGGACTTTCTGGTAAAGACGGCGGAAATCGGCGTCATCATGCTCATGTTCACCGCCGGTATCGACACGGACATGAAAGAGCTGAAGGCCACCGGCGTACAGGCCTTTGTGGTGGCCCTGCTGGGTGTTATTTTTCCCATGATTTTGTGCGGCGGGGTCTATCTGATCTTCTTCCCCGAGCAGTCCAGTGCCATGGCCATTCTGAAGGCCAGCTTCATGGGCGCGGTGTTTGCGGCAACCTCTGTGTCCATCACAGTGGAGACCCTCAACGAGATGGGCAAGCTGAAAACCAAGACGGGTACGGTGCTTTTGAGCGCCGCCCTCATTGACGATATCCTGGGGATCATCGTGCTGTCTTTCCTCAGCGGTTTCAGCACCGGGGAGTCCAACCCCCTGGAAGTCATCACCCACATTGTGCTCTTCTTTGTATTTGTACTGGTGGTGGGCCTGGTGGTGCGCAAGCTCTTCGGCTACATCGCTGAGGAGCACTGGCACAGCCGCCGGGTGGCGGTGTGGGCCCTGGCCTTCTGTCTGCTGATGTCCTATGTAGCGGAGGTGTGGTTCGGCGTGGCCGATATTACCGGCGCCTACTTTGCCGGTCTCATCCTCTGTAACGTGACCAAGGCCCGGCAGTTTGTGGCCAAGAAGTTTACCGTTACCGCCTACATGGTCTTTACCCCTGTGTTCTTTGCCAACATCGGTATGATGACCAATATGCGCAACATGAACTCGGAGATTTTGATTTTCGCCCTGCTGCTCATTGTGGCGGCGGTGATTTCCAAGATCATGGGCTGCGGCCTGGGCGCTAAGCTGTGCGGAATGTCCGGGCACCAGTCTCTGGTGGTGGGCATCGGCATGGTGGCCCGGAGCGAGGTGGCTTTGATGGTTGCCCAGAAGGGCCTGGACTCCGGCCTTATCCCGGAAGTGGCTCTGCCCGCCATTGTGCTGAGCATTGTGGCTTCTGCACTGGTGACCCCCATTCTGCTGAAGATCGCTGTGGGGAAAAATCCCACGGCACAGCTTTAGAATGTTGAAAAAATCCCATCCGTTTCATAACGGATGGGATTTTTTACGTGCTTAATTACGCTTCGTTAAGAGTCTTGGCCTGTTCCTCCAGCCAGATAGTGGTCTGCTGGATACCTTCTTCACTGACGGGAAACTGGGCGGTGGAGAGAATCTCGCTTAAATCCATACACAGCGGCCCCCGCCAAAGCTGAACGCTCAGCTGGGGCGTTTCCTCTCCCTCGGGCTTTTCGGGCTTGATAAAAAAGCGGGCCAGGCCCTTGCTGCCGTACCAGCTGTTGCCGTTTTCCCAAAAGAGGAGGGTGGGCAGCTCAATGGGTTTTAACATGGATGTGCCTCCTTATGTGTGCTCTTCCCAGTCAAGGCTCCGACCAACCGCTTTGTGCCAGCCCCGGAGAAGCTGTTCCCGACGGGCCTGGTCCATATGGGGCTGGTAGTTCTGGGAGAGAAGCCGGCGCTGACGCAGCTCCTCCCGATCCTTCCACATCCCCACAGCCAGACCGGCCAGACAGGCTGCCCCCAAGGCGGTAGTCTCCGTAATGGCGGGGCGGTGGAGGGGCTTATTTAAAATGTCCGACTGGAACTGCATGAGAAACTTGTCCCGGCTGGCCCCTCCATCGGCATTGAGGGCGGAGAGAGGGATGCCCGTATCTTTCTCCATGGCCTCCACCAGGTCATAGACCTGGTAGGCGATGGACTCCTGGGCGGCCCGGATGATGTGCTCCCGGCTGGTGCCGCGGGTAAGGCCTACCAGGGCCCCGCGGGCGTACATATCCCAGTGGGGAGCACCCAGGCCTGTAAAGGCGGGTACCAGATAGACGCCCCCGGTGTCGGGGACTTTGGAAGCGTAATACTCCGCGTCCCGGGACTCGGTGATAAAGCGCAGTTCGTCCCGTACCCACTGGATGACCGCCCCGCCCACAAAGACGGAACCCTCCAGAGCATACTCCACCTGACCGTTCAGGCCCACGGCGATGGTGGATACCAGGCCGTTCTGGCTGCGGCACAGGCGACTGCCCGTGTTCATCAGCAGGAAGCAGCCGGTCCCATAGGTGTTTTTGGCCTCCCCCGGGGCAAAGCAGGCCTGGCCGAAGAGGGCGGCCTGCTGATCTCCCGCGATGCCTGCGATGGGCACCTCCACGCCCTGGAGGTTGACGGTGCCATAGATGGTACTGGAGTCCATCACTTGGGGGAGCATTGCTTGAGGAATGTCCAGGGTTTGGCAGATGTGTGCGTCCCAGCATAGCTTCTCGATGTCGAAGAGCATGGTGCGGCTGGCGTTGGTGTAGTCGGTCACATGGGCCTTTCCGCCGGTGAGCTTCCAAACAAGCCAGCTGTCCACCGTTCCGAAGAGAAGCTCTCCCGCCGCAGCCCGCTCCCGGGCCCCCTCCACCTGATCCAGAATCCATTTGATCTTGGTGGCGGAGAAGTAGGCGTCGATGAGCAGGCCGGTGTGCTGCTGAATGTAATCGGTAAACGCCTGGTCCTTCTTCAGCTGCTCGCACAGCCCCGCCGTACGGCGGCACTGCCAGACGATGGCGTTATAGATGGGACGGCCGGTGTGCTTGTCCCAGACAATGGTGGTCTCCCGCTGGTTGGTGATTCCGATGGCGGCAATGTCCTCGGGGGCGATGCCCGTCTGGGCCAGAGCCTCGGTGAGGACGGAGTACTGGCTGGACCAAATCTCCATGGGGTCGTGCTCCACCCAGCCGGGCTTTGGGTAAATTTGGGTAAATTCCCGCTGGGCCACCCCTACGATCCGCTGGTCCCGGTCAAAGATGATGCACCGGCTGCTGGTGGTGCCCTGGTCCAGGGCGACAACGTACTGCTTCACGGCGCGCTCCCCCTTTCTTGTCCCCTATTATGACAGAAATCTTTGGCTGTGTAAAGGCTGGACGCACCCATGTGGGCGGGGAACATAGTATGGAGTGTGGCGTACCCAGAGGATGGGCATGGCCACAACCATCAACTGTGAAGAAGGAGCGTTTTATGAAACGATGCTATGCTTCTGAGTGGGAGCAGAGCCGCAGAGACGGGGTCGTGGCCTATCTGAGCGGGAGCAGCGGCTGCGGCTGCAACTCCGGCTGCGGCTGCAATTCCGGCTGCGGTGGAAACTCCGGCTGCTGCCCCACCCAGCCCATGCCTCCGGTGCCCCCCTGCCATGGGCACAATCCCTGTCCTTGTCCGGACCCCTGCCCCTGCCCGGACCCCTGTCCCAGGCCGTGGCCGGTGCCGCCCTGTCCGGGGCCCAATCCTGTACCGCCCTGTCCTGGTCCCGGTCCCGTACCTCCCTGCCCCGGTCCGGTGAGCGGCCCCACTGGCCCCACTGCCCCGTCAATATATGCACAACAAGGAAAATGCCGTAACCATGCGGCTTTCAGCACATTAAAGACAAT
>CALWOP010000151.1 GCA_944383195.1 uncultured Oscillospiraceae bacterium | reverse complement strand
GGCTGCGGCTCATTTGATCAATGGACATAGACATCCTCCTGGAGGAAAATGATAACAATACAGCATACATTATAGGCTCCCAGCCGATATTTTGCAAGGGGAAAAGGAATGGCATAAGGGTTGCAAAACTATCAACCCGCTGATATAATAGGTTTTCAAAGGAGGGAAGCCCCATGATGATATCCACCAAGGGCCGTTACGCTTTGCGGGTGATGATCGAATTGGCTGCCCGGGAGGGACAGGGCTATGTGGCCCTGAAGGATGTGGCCCGCCGACAGGAGATTTCAGAAAAATACCTGGAGGCTATCATGAAAAAGCTGGTCATGGAGGGGCTTGTGTCCGGTGTGCGGGGCAAAGGGGGCGGCTATCAGCTGGCCCGGAGCGCGGAAGAATGCACAGTGGGTGAGATCCTTCGGGCCACGGAGAACAACCTGACTCCTGTTTCCTGCCAGGGGCTGGGTGAAGTGGGCTGTCCCAGGGGGGAGCGGTGTCCCACCCTGCCCATGTGGCAGGAGCTCAACGGCCTTATTCAGAACTACTTTGACCGCACGACCCTGGCCCATCTGGCCCAGAAGGCCCGGGAGCTGGAGGGGGAGAACTGAATCCCCCTCCCGGGGCGTGGGATGAAAAAAGTGGAAAAATGGTGAAATTTCCTCTTGCGTCCGGAGATAAGTTCTGGTATGATACTTCGGAACAGGAAAGGGGGAGAGCGCCATGACCAAATGGTCCGCAATGCTGGACACAGGGTCTGGGGCAGTGTTTCCCTTTTTTGTGGAGTAGTGACAATCACGTGGTGATTGTCTTTTTTTATGCGTGTTAAGAGAAGGGAGAAATGAACATGAATCAAAATGACGGCATTTACGACGCCCGGCAGCTGGGGCGGCCCAAGATGTTCATCTTGGGTGTACAGCATATGTTTGCCATGTTTGGGGCGACTGTGCTGGTCCCCGCCCTTACGGGGCTGAGTGTGTCTGCCACGCTGTTGTTTGCGGGACTGGGAACCCTGCTGTTTCACCTTTTGACCAAGCGGATGGTACCCGCCTTTTTGGGTTCCTCCTTTGCTTTCATCGGCGGGTATGCCGCAGTGGCTCCCATGCTGGAGGACGGCACCCCCAACAAGGAGATGCTGCCCTACGCCTGCTTTGGCGTTATGCTGGCGGGATTGATGTATGTGATCCTGTCCGCCCTCTTTAAAATCTTCGGCACCAAGAAGGTCATGCGCTTCTTTCCGCCCATCGTTACCGGCCCGGTCATTATCTGCATTGGCCTGACCCTCTCCTCCACCGCCATTACCAACTGCCGGGATAACTGGGCCATTGCCCTCATCGCCATCGCCATCGTGGTGGGCTGCAATATCTGGGGCAAGGGCATGGTCAAGATCATCCCCATCCTACTGGGTGTGGTGGGCTCCTATGCGGTGGCCGTCATTTGCCAGATCACTGGGATGAACACCATGGACCCCGACAAGCTCCAGGCCCTGGCCGACGCAGCCTGGATCGGCCTGCCTTTCCAGTTTGAGGACACCCTCTTTGGCCTCTTTAGCCGCCCCGACCTGAATACCGGTATGCTTCTTACCTCCGCGGTGACCATCATGCCTCTGGCCCTGGCCACCATGGTGGAGCACATCGGCGATATGTGCGCCATTTCTTCCACCTGCGAGCGCAATTACCTCCAGAACCCCGGCTTCCACCGTACCCTTTTGGGCGACGGTCTGGCTACTTCTCTGGCCTCTGTCTTCGGCGCTCCCGCCAATACCACTTATGGAGAAAACACCGGCGTGCTGGCTCTCAGCAAGGTCTATGACCCCCGGGTCATCCGCATTGCTGCCGGTCTGGCTATCCTGTTCTCTTTCTCTCCCAAGTTTGCCGCTCTGGTTTCCGCTATGCCCACTGCTACTATGGGCGGTGTGTCCATGGTGCTCTACGGCATGATCTCTGCTGTGGGCGTGCGCAACGTGGTGGAGAACCAGGTGGACTTCACCAACAGCCGTAACGTGATTATCGCCGCTCTCATCATGGTACTGGCCATCGGCATCAACTACTCCGGCGCGGTGACCTTCCAGGTGGGCGAGGCCACCATCAGCCTGTCCGGCCTGGCCGTGGCGGCCATCACCGGTATTGTCCTCAACGCCATCCTCCCCGGCAAGGACTATGAGTTCGGCTCCGACGAGAAGGGCGACACCGCCGTCAACTTCAAGGTGTAAGTCAAAAAAGCGGCTTACCGCTTTTTAAGGAAAATTATAAAATGGCCCGACAATTTTTATCAAAATTGTCGGGCCATTTTATGTTAGAAAACGGTGATTATAAATCTTTAATCGTTACGAGAAACAATACATAAATACTCATCCTTCTCCAACGAATCAGCCCAAATACTATGCTGGAAATCTAGATCATCTTCAGCTTCCGCGTGCGAATTATATGGGCCGCTTATGTCGTATAGTTCGCCCGCAAATTCCATTTTTACTACAATATAGTATTTCATATGCTACCTCTTTTAAAATAAAAATTGTAATTAGATTATTTACTCTTATCCCAGCGATTTGCATCGGTCCAGCGAAAGTTGGGATCTGTGTTACGTCGAGGATCGTTCTTCCACTTTTCCGAGGCCCGTCTACTTAATTCAGTTTCAATTTGCTTCATTTCAGAAGTTTTTTCACCATTGCCTCCGTACCCATTTTTTGCCCATTGAAATCGTCTTTCTTCGTATCCTTCCTCAAGGTCTTCATATGAAGCACTGTTAAGCCAATTATTGAATGAATTACTTAGAAACTTGTTAAGAAAACCCATTATAGTTTCCTCCTAAAAATAGACTCACACACGAGAGCAATTGATATATTTCTATCCCAAAAGACCCTTGAACAGAGGGAGACGGTCGGTTACCTTCCGGTAGATCCAATAGCACAGGAAGGGGAGGGTATAGCACGCCGCGAACCGGGCCGCCAGCAGGGGGCCCACCGAGGATACACCACGGTTTTGGAGGAACGCAGTGACCAGGGTCAGGAACAGACAGTGGCTGAGATAGACAAAGAAGGAACACTCGGAAAGCTTTCCCAACAGGGTTTGAACCCGCTGGGGTGCGTGCGTGAGGAAAAGGCACAGAGACTGGAGAAAGAAGATGGACAGCAGGTCAGCACACAGCTTGATCAGATCCAGGTTAAAAATCCACTGCCCCGCGGCGTACTGCCAGCAGGCCAGCCCTGCGCAGAACAAAGCACCCATTCCAGCCAGCACCAGGTTCCATCCATTCCGGAGCAGCCGCACCCCACGGTAGTACCGCCCCATGTAGAGTCCCGCCGTCCAGAACAGCAGGTAGGTGGGAAAAACCCGGTCATAGTAGGGGAAGGGGAGCAGGGCGGGCAGCTGCTGTCGGAAGAGTGTCACCAGCAGGCTCAGGCTCATGCCCACAAAGGGAGACAGGCTGCGCACCATCCACCTCCACAGGGGCATAAGCAGGTAAAACTGCATGACGATCACGATATAGTAGAAGGGAGAAGACAGGTTGCCGATGAGCAGGTAGGAGAAAAACTCTCCCACCTCGCCCCGCACATAGTGGATGACCCAAAAGGCCAGATAGTAGATGATCACCCACAGCACGTAGGGGAGATAAATCTTCCGCACCCGCCGCAGGCAGTAGCGCAGGTAGTCCCCAAAGCCCAGGGGCTTGTCCCACATCTGCATGGC
>CALWOP010000150.1 GCA_944383195.1 uncultured Oscillospiraceae bacterium | reverse complement strand
CACAGCTTGTAGATGATGCGGCAGCACTCGTTCTGGATCTCCCGGGCCTGCTCCATCTTCCCCTCCAGGAACAGCTCCCGGATCTTCAGGAACAGCTCAGGCATGGCGCCGTAGGTGCCGCCGATGCCGCCGATGGCTCCGGCCGCCAGGCCGGAGAGCAGCTGCTCATCGGGGCCGTTGAAGACGATGGCGCCCTCATCCTTCCACATCTGGATATCCTGAACAGGCATGGAGGAGTTCTTCACACCGATGACCCGGGGGTTCTTCAGCATCTCCTTGAGCAGGGGGATATTCAGGGCCACACCCGCCAGCTGGGGAATGTTGTAGATGATAAAGTCCGTATTGGGGGCCGCGTCGGAGATGTCGTTCCAATACTTGGCAATGGCCCGGTCGGGCAGGTGGAAATAGATGGGAGGAATGGAGGCAATGGCATCCACCCCCAGGCTCTCCGCGTGGGCGGCCAGCACCCGGCTGTCGGCGGTGTTGTTGCAGGCCACATGGGCGATGATGGTCAGCTTGCCCTTGGCTACGGCCATCACATTCTCCAGCACTACCTTGCGCTCTTCCACACTTTGGTAGATACATTCGCCGGAGGAACCGCCTACATAGAGACCCTTGACACCCTTGTCAATAAAGTATTGGGTCAGTTCCCGCACAGCCTTGGGGGAAATGGCGCCGTCGGCATCGTAGCAGGCGTAAAACGCGGGGATAATGCCCTGATATTTGCTGAAATCTTTCATGGTGAAACCTCTAATCTTAATTAAGTTTTGCCCCGAGGCAATAGATCAGGCCGAACGATCAGCCCTTGACCGCACCCATGGCGATGCCCTGGGTAAAGTACTTCTGGAACGCGATGAACACGACAATAATGGGAATCGCAGCCAGCGCGGCGCCTGCCATGATGAGGCCGAAGTCGGAGCTCATCTCGCCCTGGAGGTTGGAAATGGCCAGGGGCAGGGTCCACTTGGTGTCACTCTGGAGCATGACCAGCTGGAGGAAGTAGTCGTTCCAGGTGTTGACGAAGGTAAAGATGGCCAGGGCGCCAATGCCCGGCTTGATCATGGGCAGCACCACAGTCATGAACGTGCGAAGTTCTCCCGCACCGTCCACCCGGGCCGCCTCCAGAATCTCTGTGGGAATGGTCTCCGAGAACTGCTTCATCAAAAATACGCCGAAAGGCCAGCCCACCGTGGGCAGGATCACCGCCCAGAGGGTGTCGATCAGCTTCATCATGGTCATTTCCTGGGCAAGAGGAATGACGATTACCTGCTTGGGCAGGGCCATGGCACAAATAATGATGGTAAACAGGAGCTTCTGTCCGATAAACCGTTTCTTGCCCAGGGCGTAGCCTGCCAGAGCAGCGGTGATGCAGGTCAGCACCATGGCTGCGGCTGAAATGAAGATAATGTTAAACAGCCACAGGAACGCGGGCCGGGAAAACAGCTTCTGGTAGTTCTCCAAAGTGGGCTCCACCGGGAACCAGACCGGCTGCTTGGCATTGATGGCAATCACATCTTTGAACGAGCCCGTGACGATCCAATACAGGGGGAACAGGAGAAACAGAGTCAGCACAACCAGGATGATAACGGCAAACACCGTGTATCCTGTGGAATTTCCCGTCAGATTACCGGATCTTTTCGGCTTCAAGGCCGTGGTATTCGTACTCATTTTCTCACTCCTCCCTTAGTCCGTCTTCGCCACTTTGAACTGGATGGCGGAGAAAATGGCGATGATGACGGCCAGAACCACACCGATGGCACAGGCGTAGCCCAGATCGTTGAGCCGGTAAGCGGTGTCATAGACCTGGTACATGATGGTCATGGTGGAGTTCAGAGGACCGCCCTTGGTCAGCAGCTGGATCAGAGCGAAGCACTGGAAGCTGTTGATGGTGGTGATGACCAGCACATACAGGGTGGTGGGCATGATGGAGGGCCACTTGATCTTCCAGAACACCTGGAGGCGGGTGGCACCGTCCACTTCGGCGGCCTCAATGATGGAGTTATCCACGTTGCCCAGGGCCGCCACATACAGCACGATGGGCTGGCCAATGGAGGTGGTAAACAGAATCAGGATGATAAACCAAATAGCGGTCTTCTGGTTGCCCAGCCAGTCGAAGCCGGTGGTACCGGCCACCTGGTTCAAGACGCCGTTGTATGGATGCAGGATCCACTTCCACACCACCGTGATGGCCACCGAGCCGGTGACCACCGGCAGGTAGAACACACAGCGGAAGAAAGACCGGGGCACGGCGTGCATCTTGTAGATGGCAGAGCTCACCCACAGGGAAAAAGCAGTGACGGTGGGAACCGCTACCACCACAATGAGCACGGTGTTAAAAAATCCCTTGTGGAAAATGGGGTCCTGGAACAGCTTGATGTAGTTATTCAGCCCAGCAAACCCTTTCACACCGCCCAGGCCATAATCGGTCAAGCTGTAATACACACAGATAAACATGGGTACGACCACGAAAGTCACAAAAAACAGCAGGCTTGGCAACAGGAACAAATAAGCTGAGGTAGGCGCCCGACGGACCAGAGCCCGGGTCATGCCGGAGCGGGGGGACGGGGCCTTGGGCTTTTTGGGCTTGCTGCCGGCTTCCGCCACTGCAGTATTCTGCGCCATAAATATCTCCCCCTCTTGGTTCTGGATTTTCTTCGCCAGAGGCGAAAAAATTGTGCCCGCCCCCTCTCTATAGGGAGCGGGCACAACTTTATTGATTGCCTAGGTTTTACTTAGCCAATATTGGCGTTGGCCTGGGTCACATAGTTGTCAGCCGCAGTCTGAACATCGGCGCCGGTGGTCATGATCTCAGCCAGCATGGGCCACCACAGAGCACGCTGCTCGGTCCAGCCGCCGGTCAGGTTGTAGTAACGGCCCAGATAGTTGTTCATCAGGGCGAAGGGAGCGCGGACATCGGCGTCCTCAGCGTCGGCATAGACGTCGCCCCAGCTGGAGTGGACGGGGAAGAAGCCAGTGGTCTTGACGGCCTCAACACCAGCGGTCTGGTCGTTGCAGACGAAGTCCACGAACTTCTTGGCGGCGTCGATCTTGGCCTGGTCGCCATTGTCAAACACGCCGAAGCCATAGGGGCCGGCCATCTCCAGCTCGGGAGTCCCATCGTCAGAGGGGAAGGCCATGGCGAAGGGGGTGAACTGGGTCTGAGCGGCGTACTGAGAGTAGTTGGAGTAGTTCCAGCAGAAGGAGACGGCGCAGGTCTGGTTGGCAAAGGCCTGGAGCTCGTCAGCGGCAGCAAAGCTGGCGTTGGCGGACATGGAGCCGTTGTTCACCATATCCTGCAGCAGGGTCAGGGCCTTGACGTTGTTGGCGCTGTTGGCGTTGTAGGAGGAGCCGTCCTCGGTGACATAGTAGTCGGAGTACAGGTTGTTCACCAGAGCGCGGGTGCCCTGGTCGCCGCCCTGGGCGCCGCAGTAGATGATGCCGGGCACGGTCACATTGATGGTGCCGGCGTTGATGGCGTCACGGACAGCCTCCATGGCCTTGACGAAGTTGTCGGTGGTCCAGGTGCGGGTCTCCTCGTCGATGTACTGCAGGGCGCCGGCAGCCTCAAAGGCCTCGTAGTTGATGGCCATGCAGTGGGCGGCAGCGCTCAGGGGGTACAGGTAGTACTTGCCGTCCAGCTGAGACACGGCGTTGATGCCCTCGGCGATATCGCTGCCATTGGCAGTCCAGAGGTCGGACAGGTCCACCATCAGGCCTTCACGGGCGTAGTTGCCCACGATACGCTCAGGACCCTCGAAGATGATGTCGGGGCCGCTGCCGCCGCTGATGGCGCTGGTCAGCTTCTGGTCGCCGTCCTG
>CALWOP010000149.1 GCA_944383195.1 uncultured Oscillospiraceae bacterium | reverse complement strand
GCCTATAATGTATGCTGTATTGTTATCATTTTCCTCCAGGAGGATGTCTATGTCCATTGATCAAATGAGCCGCAGCCTCTGGCAAAAAGCTGGCCCTAATCGCCGCGCCGCCTTTTTCGGCTGCTTTTTGGCCGGGTATCTGGGCCACCTGTACGCCTTTACCAACCTGATCCCCAATTCAGACGGGCTGAGCCGGGTCTTCGACCCTCAGCAGATGACGGTGTCGGGCCGGTGGTTTCTCCACTACGCCTCCGCGCTCAACGATTTCACCCAGATGCCCGCCCTTATCGGGTTTTTATCCGTGCTGTTTTTGTCCCTGGCCGCCGCTTTGACGGCAGATCTGCTGGGACTGCGCAGCCGTGTTCTCTCCGCCCTGACGGGTGCTGCCATGGCCCTCTTCCCCTGTGTAGGGTACACATTCCTCTATCTGTTCACCGCCTCGGCCTACTGCCTGGCTATTTTTCTGGCTGTTCTGTCCGTGTGGCTGGCCCAGGAGGGACGGGTACGCTGGCTGCTGGGCACTGTCGCCCTGGCCCTGGCCATGGGCACATACCAGGCTTACGCCACGGTAGCCATTGCCTTGTCCCTGCTGGTGGTATTCTGCCGGGTGCTGGACCAGGAGGCCTCTTTCCGGGACACGCTGAACCTGGGGCTTCGCCTGGTGGGCTACCTGGCGGTGGGAGCGGTGCTTTACTATGTCATCCTGCTCATTTTTCTGAATGTCAAGGATCTGGAGCTGCTCTCTTACCTTGGCATGGACGCCGCCGCGGAGGGCTATCCCATTGGTCAGCTGCCCGGCCTTGTTGTGGAATGCTATAATCAGGCTATCGCTTTCTTCTTCCTCCCCGGCTCAGCAAATGGCTTTGCCAGCCTCTTTATGGTCCTCCTGGACCTGCTGGCCCTGGGGCTGGGGCTTGTGGCCCTTTGGACAGTATTTACCCGCCGGGGACTTTTCCGGGAGAAGTGGCGTCCCATCGGAGCCTTGGCTCTGCTGGCCCTGCTGCCCCTGGGCATGAATTTTATGCAGGTGCTCAGTCCCTACTCCGCCCCCACTCCTCTGATGAAGTATGCCTTTGTATCCGTCTATCTGCTGGTTTTCCTTGCCCTTGACCGGGCGGATGCATTGGAGGAGCTGGGAAAGCTGCGTCTTCTTCTCCCTGCCGGGGCGGTATGGTGCGCCCTGCTGCTTCTCTTCTGCCTGAACACCAATAATCTGCTCTACACTGCCTCCGCCCAGGCCCACCGGGCCACAGAGAGCTACACCACTCGGCTTTTAAGCCGCATTGAGAGCTGTGAGGGGTATGAGCCGGGAATGGAGATCGCCATCGTGGGGGCCGTCCCCACCGAACAAATCCAGTCGGACATTCCCAGCTACCTCCAGGTGGATCACTACAGCGTCCCCATCCACTCGGTGCTCCCTTTAAACAAACACATCTACTACTACCTGAACAGCTGGCTGAGCTTCCCCGTGGAGGAGCCGGAGGAGGAGACTATGATTGCCATCTCCAACTCTTCGGAGTTTCGCCATATGCCTCTCTACCCCGCCCAGGGCAGTGTTCAGGTGTTGGACGGCCGTGTTGTGGTGCGTATGGCAGAGGAATATACTCCCAAGTCCGACTATGAGCTGGCCTATGAAAACAGGAGATAATGTCTATGCAGGACACGACAAAAAAACCGTTGCTCTCGGTGATCCTCCCCGCCTATAACGAGGAGGCCTCCGTCCCCCGGGCGGCCCAGGTGATCTGTACGCTTCTGGAGCAGGCAGACATCCGCCACGAGGTGATCTTCATCGATGACGGCTCCAAAGATGATACCTGGACAATGATCTTGGCACAGGCTGCCAGTCACCCCCAGGTGCGGGGGGTACGCTTCTCCCGAAACTTCGGGAAGGAGGCCGCTATTTTTGCCGGCCTTGCGCAAGCCCGCGGCAACTGCGTGGTGGTGCTGGACTGCGACCTGCAGCATCCGCCAGAAAAGATTCTGGAAATGTACCGCCTGTGGGAACAGGGCTACCAGGTGGTGGAGGGGGTAAAAGTCAGCCGGGGTAAGGAAAGTCCCCTGCACACCCTGGCTGCCAAGACGTTTTACTCCCTGATCAGCCGGGCCACGGGCATCGATATGTCCCGGGCCTCGGACTTTAAGCTTCTGGACCGGAGGGCGGTAGACACCCTGCTTGCTATGCGGGAGAAAAACGCATTTTTCCGGGCCCTTTCCTCCTGGATCGGTTTTTCTACCGCCCAGGTGGAGTTTGAAGTTCAGCCCCGGCTGGAGGGGACCTCCAAGTGGTCCTTTCGCAGTCTCACCAAATATGCCCTGGTCAACCTTACCTCTTTCTCCGCCGCTCCTCTCCAGCTCATTACCTTGCTGGGCGTGATGGTGTTCCTCTGTTCGGTGGTGCTGGGGATCTGGTCCCTGTGGCAAAAACTCTCCGGGCAGGCCCTGGAGGGCTTCACCACCGTTATTCTTCTCCAACTGATCATTGGCAGCGTGCTGATGATCTGTCTGGGCATTATCGGCTATTATGTTGCCAGAATCTATGAGGAAATCAAAGACCGGCCCCGATATATCGTGGCCGACAGCTGTGAGGGCAAAACCGATGGTGGACAAGCTGAAAAAACTCTTTGACCCCACTTTTTTTCGCTTTATTGCAGTAGGTGTGGTCAATACCCTGGTGGGCTATGGTGTCATGTTTGGGCTGTACAACCTGGCTGGGCTCTATACCTGGGGCGATGCCGGCTACTGGATCTCTTCTGCGGCCAATTATGTGGTGGGCAGTGTGGCGAGCTTTTTTCTCAATAAGCACTTCACCTTCCGCAATCAGGAAAAAGGTCCGGCCGTGGCGATCCGCTTCGTGATCAATATTTCCCTGTGTTGGCTGCTAGCCTATGGCCTGGCGCAGCCGGTGATGGAGGTTCTTCTCGCCGGTTTCGGTCTGAGTGAACAGCTGCAAGGCAATCTGACCATGCTGGCCGGTTCCGGGCTGTTCGTCTTGCTCAACTACTTTGGACAGCGTTTCTTCGCATTTCGAACCCCAAAAGAATAAAGAAAAGCCCGTGAACTTCAGTTCACGGGCTTTTTCTGACAATAATGAAATCCGCCGCTATCAGAATCCCGCACCACAGCAGGAGCAGCACCAGAATGAGAACAGCGCAATTTCGGAAAAACTCCTGGGGCAGAATCAGAATCACAGGATCTGTCCGCCAGTCAAAGATCCAATTATCCTTTCCCGGGAAAAACAATGTGTGGAAAATCACAAAGGCCCGGTCAAAATCCAGGGCAGCCAGCCCACCGATCAGCAAGAACGCGCCGCCCAGTCCCGCTGCGCCCCAAAAACCCGGCCCCCGTCCCAAAAAGCGCTGTGGGACAAGCTTTTTCCACCTGGTATACACAAACAGCGCCGCCAGAGCAACCAGGGAAATGACCAGCACACGCAGGTCCAGCAGAAACAGCCCCCGAACATCTTCAAAATGGCTGGCCCCGGACTCTGAGAAGGGCAGCAATCCGGCGGAAAAGGACTCTGTCTTGCCGGTACAGTAGTCCATTACCCCATCGTATGCCTCCCGAATGACCTCCGGCTGAAGTCCGGTCATTTCCTCCAGGTTCAGCGGCCCAATTTGGGCATAGTAAAAACTCCGACACAAAATGGGAACCGCCACTGACCCACTTACCACGGCCAGCGCAAGGAGCACAGCGCATAGCACGGAGTATACTTTACTGGTTTTCACAACATCAACCCCTACCCGATTTTGCTGGGTAGCATCATACCATAGATTTTCTTCCGGCGCAAATGAACACATCCACCAGCGAAGCTGGTGGTTGTCACTGTGCGGGCGTAGCCCTTTGTTCCTCGCGGACGCGTAC
>CALWOP010000148.1 GCA_944383195.1 uncultured Oscillospiraceae bacterium | reverse complement strand
AACCACGCCACCAAAAAGTCTCTGCTCATCCTGGACGAGATCGGCCGGGGCACCAGCACCTATGACGGCATGGCCATCGCCCGGGCGGTGCTGGAGTACTGCGCCGACCGCAAGCGCCTGGGGTGCAAGACCCTCTTTGCCACCCACTACCACGAGCTTACCGCTCTGGAGGGCCAGATCTCCGGGGTGAAAAACTACAACATTGCCGCCAAAAAACGGGGCAGCGAGGTGATCTTCCTGCGAAAAATCGTCCGGGGCGGAGCCGACCAGAGCTACGGCGTGGAGGTGGCCAAGCTGGCCGGGGTGCCTGAGCGGGTGGTCCGCCGGGCCCGGGACATCCTCCAGGAGCTGGAGGAACATGGCTGCGTCCCGGTGGAGGCGGCCGCCGCCCCCCAGGAGCAGATTTCCCTGATGGATTTAGGGGGCCAGACGGTGCTCCAAAAGCTCCGGATGACCGATGTGAACATCCTCTCCCCCATTGAGGCATTGAACCTCCTGGCGGAGCTGAAACAGGATTTGAACGGATAACCATTTTTGATTTCGAGGTAACCTATGCCTACCATTCAAGTATTAGATTCCCATGTGGCCGACCTGATTGCCGCCGGTGAGGTGGTGGAGCGGCCCGCCAGCGTGGTCAAGGAGCTGATGGAAAACGCCATCGACGCCGGGGCCAGCGCCAACACCGTGAAAATTGCCCACGGGGGGATGACCTATCTCCGGGTCACCGACGACGGAAAGGGCATCCCCGCCGATGAGGTGAAAACCGCCTTCCTCCGCCACGCCACCAGCAAGCTGCGCACCGAGTATGACCTGGAGGCCATCGGCACCCTGGGCTTCCGGGGAGAGGCTTTGGCCGCCATTGCCGCCGTCAGCCGGGTGGAAATTCTCACCCGCACCGCCGGCGAGGAGTTGGGCACTTCCCTGTCCCTGGAGGGAGGCGTTTACGGCCCGGTGGAAGAGGCGGGCTGCCCCCTGGGCACCACTATGGTGGTCCGGGACCTGTTCTTCAACACCCCCGCCCGGCTGAAGTTTATGAAAAAGGACGCCGCCGAGGGGGCCGCCGTTTTTGCCACCGCACAGCGGGTAGCCCTGTCCCACCCGGAGGTAAGCGTGAAGTTCATCCGGGACGGAAAGCAGGAGATGCTCACCCCCGGGGACGGGCAGCTGCAAAGCGCCGTCTACTCTGTACTGGGCCGGGAGCTGGCCCTGGGCTTCCGGGCAGTAAAGTCCAGCGGGGAGGACATGACCGTCTCCGGCTTTGTCTCCCTGCCCGCCTGCTGCCGGGGCAGCCGCAACTGGCAGTTCTTCTTTGTCAACGGCCGGCAGGTGAAGTCCCGGCTCATGATGGCCGCCCTGGAGGAGGCCTACAAAAACCAAAAGATGGTGGGGCGCTTCCCCGGCTGCGTTCTCCATCTGGAGACCAAGCTCAACGCCGTGGACGTGAACGTCCACCCGGCCAAGACGGAAGTGAAATTTGGCAACGAGCGGCAGGTCTTTTCCGCTGTCTATCACGCCGTCCTCTCCGCCCTGGAAGCGGACCGCTCCCACCCTAAGGCGGAGCTAAAAAACGAGGTAATCCCCGCTTTCAAGGCTGCGGACACCGTCACCCCCAACCAGACGCAAATTCCCATTTCTCTCCACAAGGAGAGTTCCAGTTGTGGAAAAACTTCATCGGCCGCCTCCGGGACAGTCAAGCAGCCTGCACCCGCTCCCACGGTCACGCAGGTCCATGACAGCGCCTATCAGCCCCCGAAACCCGCCGGTTCCAGGCCCGTTTCTCCGGCCCAGCCGCCCCGCTCCTTCTCCTACGTCCACCCCATCACCCCCCGGCCGGCTGTTTCCACACCCGCACCCAAGGATGCTCCGGCGAAGGAAATTGTCCACAAAGTTCCCGCTCCTGTGGAAAAACTTTCTCCCGCCGCCCAGGTTCAAAAGCCTGTCCAGCCCACCCCCGCTCCCGCAGCGGAGGTTCCGGCCGCTTTTGTGGAGAAAGCCCCGGAGACGGCCCCTGCGGAGCACGCACCGGGACCCACCCTCACGGAGACCGCCCCCGCCTGGCGTCTGGCGGGAGAGGTGTTCAACACCTATATTATCGTGGAGCAGGGGGACACGGTGTTCCTCATCGACAAGCACGCCGCCCATGAGCGGATGAACTTCGACCGGATGAAAGCCGCGGGCTATGACCCCATGGCCCAGAGCCTCCTGTCTCCGGTGGTATGCCGCCTGGACCCCAGCCAGCGGCAGGTGCTGCTGGACCATCAGCAGCTACTGGAGGAGTTTGGCTTTGAGGTGGACGAGCTGGGTCAGGACCTGGCCGTGCGCCAGGCCCCCTTTGACGTGGCCGTGGAAGAGATTCCCGGAACGCTGGAGGAAATCGCCCAAAAACTGCTCACCACGGGCCGGGCCGACCCCGCCGCGGCAAGAGACGAGCTGCTGCACACCATGGCCTGCAAAGCGGCCATCAAGGGCGGCTGGAAATCCAGCCCCCAGGAGCTGGAACGGGTGGCAAAGGCCGTGATGGAGGGACAAGTGAAGTACTGTCCCCACGGTCGGCCCGTAGCCATCGAGCTTACCCGCAAGGAGCTGGAAAAGCAGTTCAAGCGGGCGTAACCCCACCCTTTGGAGGTGTTTTTGTGGCATATTGGAACTTATTCCTTGCCCGCTATCAGCAGACCCACGGCGGCAGCTTTTTTGGCGGCGGCGAATGGGACTGCGACGGCCAGCTGTATCTCCCTCAGGAGGGGAAATCTCCCCTGCTGGTGATTTTCTCCACCGACCCCTGCGGGCGCTCCTCCGTAAAAAGCCTGCGTGCCCGAACCATGGTGCGCCTCAACAAGCCCTACAACCTGCGCGTCGGCCCCCGAAACCTGGTGGGCGGCGGCATCAGCAGCGTGGCCGGGCTGGTAGGCAAAAGCATGGATTTTGGCTTTTCTGAGATCAAGGGCAGGGTCATTACCACCGACAACAAGCCCTTTACCAAGCTGGTACTGGGGGACCTGGCCCTGCGCAGCGCCCTGAAAGAGCGCAAATGGGATAAGCTGGAGATCCGTCCCGGCCCCCAGCAGGACGGCTGGCACATGGTGGAGGTCTCCCCCAACGCCCTGGAGGGCCTGGTCAAGGACTCCTCCCCCTGGGTCACCGACGAGATAGAGCAAACCACAGACTTTATGTCCGCTGAGGACAAGGATGTCATTCTCCAGGCGGGCAGCGCCCACTTTGACGCTCAGATGGACGCTTTTTTGAATCTTCTCCGGTGTGCCCGGGATGCGGTCACCATGTGGCCCACCCAAGATTAAAGTATTTTTACTTTACATATAAAACACCTTTCTTCGACAGGCTCAGACAGGAGGAACGCCTATGCCCCCAAAAATTTTAGTGGTCAGCGGTCCTACCGCCTCGGGCAAGACCCGGCTGGCGGTGGAGCTGGCCCTCTCCCATAACGGTGAGGTGGTCTCCGCAGACTCCATGCAGATCTACCGCCGCATGGACATCGGCACCGCCAAGCCCACCCAGGAGGAGATGCGGGGCGTCCCCCATCACATGATCGACGTGGCCGACCCGGAGGAGGACTTCTCCGTGGCCCGGTATGTGGACATGGCGGCCCAATGTGTGGCCGACATTCTTGCCCGGGGTAAGCTGCCCATCCTGGCGGGGGGAACGGGTCTCTACATTGACTCCCTCCTCTCCGGGCGGACCTTTGCCCACTTTGACGCGCAAAGCCCCCTCCGGGGCGAGCTGGAGGAGCGTATGCGCGCGGAGGGGGGCCAGGCCCTGCTGGAGGAGCTTGGCAAGGTGGACCCGGACAGCGCCGCGCGCCTTCACCCCAACGATGAAAAGCGCATCGTCCGGGCGCTGGAGATCTACTACTCCACCGGGAAAACCATTACCCAGCACAACGCTGAGACAAAAGCCATCCCGCCCCGGTATGAGGCCCTCACCCTCACCCTGGCCTTTTCCCGCCGGGAGGATATGTGGGCGCGCATCGACCGCCGGGTGGACGAGATGATGGCCGCCGGGCTGGTGGAGGAGGTGGAGAAGCTTCTCCACAGCGGCGTGCCCCAGCGGTGCACCGCCATGCAGGCCATCGGATATAAGGAGATGGCCGCCGCGCTTCTGGGAGACGGCGATACCGCCGCCGCCGCGGATGAGATCAAGCTGCGCTCCCGGCAATATGCCAAGCGGCAGCTCACCTGGTTTCGCCG
>CALWOP010000147.1 GCA_944383195.1 uncultured Oscillospiraceae bacterium | reverse complement strand
TTCTCCGCCTGGAACAGGGTATCCAGGGCGCCCTTGTCCCGGATGTCCAGCTGATAAAACTTCGCCTTGGGGTGGACGGCGGCCTTGAAGCCAGTTTGCAGGTTGTCGGCCACCACTACCTCGCGGCCCGCGTCAATGAGTTCATACACTGTATGAGAGCCGATGTAGCCGGCTCCGCCCAATACCAAAATCGCCATTTTTCAATGCGCTCCTTTCGTATTCTTTTGATCGTACCACATTAGGACCAGAGCACCGTGCCGCCCACCGGCCGGATGCTCAGCACATGACAGCTTCCCTCACCCAGGGATTTCTCCACCTGCTTTCTGAAATCCTCCAGCGTGGACAGGGGGACAAAGGCCTGGATGGTGCCTGCAAAGCCGCCTCCGTGGACCCGGCAGGCGCCCTTGCCATTCAGCGCCCGCTCCGCCACAGTCAAAGCCACAGCCATGGACTGCTCAGCCACCGCACCGGCGGGGGTGATGTCCTGCAGCAGCTCCCAGGAGGAACGGCCCGAGGCGCGCACCAGGGCCAGGAAAGTCTCCATATCGCCCTTTTCCAGGGCGTCCGCCTCCTGCTCTGAACGGCGGTCGTCCGCAAAGAAGTGCAGGGCCCGGAGCACCGCCCGGTCACCCACCGCCTTGCGCAGCTGGGGCATGGCATCCACCACCTGCTCCTCATCCACCTCCCGCAGCACCTGCTTGCCGAAGTAGGCGGCCACCGCACACATCTCCTGGGGGACTGCGGCATATTCGCTGGTCAAGTCGGCGTGGCTGGCCCCGGAATCAATGATGCAAAGGGCGTAGCCCAGTCCGGCCAGATCCACTGACACGCTGCGCACCACCGGGGCGGCAGGATCGGCAAAGTCGATGGCCACCGCGCCGCCCACAGAGGAAGCGGTCTGGTCCATCAGTCCGCTGGGCTTACCAAAATAGACGTTCTCCGCTTTCTGCCCCATTTGAGCGATGGTCACAGCGCCCAGCTCATCCTTGCAGAACAGGTGGTTCTCCACTACGCCCAGCAGGACCTCGCAAGCGGCGGAAGAGGACAGGCCGGAGCCAGGCAGGACCTGAGAGGTGGCATACACATCAAAGCCCGCCACTTCATATCCCATCTTGGCCGCCTGAGCCGCCATCCCCCGCACCAGGGCGGCGGTGGACTCTTTTTCCTCCTCCTTGGGCTCCAGGGTGTCCAGCTCCACCTCCACCATGGGCCAGCCCTCAGACTGGAAACGGATGGTGTTGGTCCCATTCAGGGCCGCACAGGCCAGAAAGTCCAGATTGACCGCCCCGGCCAGCACCCGGCCGTGCTGGTGGTCAGTATGGTTGCCGCAGATCTCCGTACGGCCCGGAGCGGAGCACAGGGCCACCAGGGTATCTTCCCCCGCGCCGAAGGTGCGCTGAAAATGATCCAGAAGCCCGGCCACTCGCTGCCGTCCAGCCTCCAGGTCACTGCACAGTGTACCTTTCAGCCCTTTATCCAGTTCGCCGGAGCCCAGTGCCCGGCGCACATCCGCCAGTTTTTGCATATTAATCCCCTCTCTTTTCCCGCCAGGGCGGCATCTCAGCGCCCGGCAGGGCCGTTTTGTTCATCATATCATATTCCGTCTTTCATTC
The DNA here is from genome assembly GCA_944383195.1 of uncultured Oscillospiraceae bacterium. GTDB lineage: Bacteria > Bacillota > Clostridia > Oscillospirales > Oscillospiraceae > Lawsonibacter. The sequence goes on along the minus strand of CALWOP010000147.1, from coordinate 2,634 downwards.
CAATCCCCGTCCGCCGCGCTCTTTTATCTTCAAAAATCCGGCGAAACAAAGCCGCCGCAAAGCAGTGGGAGCTCCATATCTGCTTTGCGGCGGCTTCCTGCCGAGGTATTAAATCTCTTACTTCTTCTGGACGTACTTCAGGCAGTCCAGCATGACGGCCACCAGGATGATGACACCGGAGAACACAAACTGCAGGTTGGTGTCAATGCCCAGGATGGTCAGGGAGTAGGTCAGGGCGGTGAAGATAAACACGCCCACCACAACGCCGGAGATCTTGCCGATACCGCCGGTGAAGGAGATTCCGCCCACCACGCAGGCGGCGATGGCGTCCATTTCCCAGCCCTGGCCATAAGCCGCGGAGCCGGAACCGAACATACGGATACACTCTAGCCAGGAACCAAAGCCATACAGGATACCAGCCATGACAAAGGCACCCACGGTGACCTTGAACACGGAGATACCGGAAACAGCAGCCGCCTCAGGGTTGCCGCCCACGGCGTAGAGGTTCTTGCCGAAGGTGGTCTTGTTCCAGATGAACCAGACAATGACCACAGCGGCAATGGCCCAGAGAATAATGGTGGGGAAGCCATTGATGCGGGGCATGATCATGCTGGGAATGGTGGAATCAATCGCACCGAAGGACACGCCCTTGGTGGAATAAGTAACCAGACCAAAGATGACCAGCATATTGGCCATGGTGGAGATGAAGGGGTGCATCTTAAACTTCGCGGTAAAGAAACCGGCGATGGTGGTGAACACAGTACACAGGACGATACACACCACCAGAGCGAAGAGGATGCGCACCACAACGGGCATTCCGGAGAAGTCAAAGACATGGCCGAACACCGAGCCGGTATTGGGGCCCTGGTGCATGATAATGGTAGCCGCAGTCATGCCCATACCCACCATACGGCCGATGGACAGGTCGGTACCGGCCAGCAGGATGAGGCCAGCCACGCCAAGAGCCAGGAACATTCTGGGGGAAGCCTGCTGCAGAATGTTCAGTACGTTGTTCACCGTCAGCAGCTGTACATTGGGCCCCTTGATGATGGGGGTAATGATACACAGGGCGATGAAGATCACGATGATGGCCAGATACAGGCCGTTGCGCAGCAGGAAGTCCCGGCGGTTAAAGGTATACTTGTAGTTCTCCCACCGCTGAGCCAAGCTTTCCCCAAAGGTAAACTTAGACATCCGCAGCATATCAATGAGATGATATTTGTGCTCGAAAGCGGCGTGGCGACGGTCCTTCACTTCCTGGAGGTCCTTAGCCAGCCCCATCTTCGCGTCGAAGAGGCGGTTTTTGTGGACGTACTTCTCGTCCTTGATCTCCTGGGGATCAGTGAGCTTGGCCATGGTAGCCTGGTGTTCCTTGTTCAGGGTCTCCAGAGCGGCCTGGTACTTCTTCTGTGCCTGGACCTGCTCCTCCTTGCAGCTGGCTACCACCGCCTGATAGTAGTTGGGGTCATACTGGGCCTTGAGATAGGACTCAGCCTCAGCGATCAGCTTGGCGATCTGGTCCTTGTTCTGGGCCTCCACCGCCTTGGCCTTTTCCAGCTCAGCGGTATACTGAGCAGCCTTTTCCGCCTTCTCCTGGGCGGTGTAGATGCGGTCACGCTTCAGGCTGTCCAGCAGGTTCTGAAGCTCGATCACCCGGTCGGTGCCGTCTTCCCGGAGGGCGTTGATCTTCTCCTGAATGCTGCCGACATACTCGTCAATGGGCCGGCGGAGTTCAGCCTCCCGCTCGGCCGTCAGAATCTTTGTGTTTTCTGTTGCCATATGCAATATCTCCCATTATAGGTATTTTGCACTCAGTCGCAATAGTTCTTCCTGGTTGGTCTCCTTGGTATTCACGATTCCGGACAGGTGTCCATTGGACATCACGCCGATGCGGTTGGTAATGCCGAGAATCTCAGGCATCTCAGAGGAAACCACGATCACGGTCTTCCCCTGCTTGGCCATCTTGATAATCAACTCATAGATCTCATACTTGGCGCCCACATCGATGCCGCGGGTGGGCTCATCCATCATAAAGACCTGGGGTTCCCGCTCCAGCCACTTGCCGAAGATCACCTTCTGCTGGTTGCCGCCGGAAAGGCTGGTGATCATATCGTCCGGTCCCATGCACTTGGTGTGCATGATTTTGATCTCTTTGTTGGTGGCCTTTACCATCTTGGGGTTGGAGAGGGCCACGCCCGCTTTATACTGGTTCAAATTGGCGATGGTCGTATTAAAGGTCAGGTCACATTTCAGGAACAGGCCGTTGGCCTTGCGCTCCTCAGTGATCATGGCAAAGCCATGGTCAATGGCCTCTTTGGCGCTGGAGAAATTCATCAGCCGGTTTTTAAAATACACACGGCCGGCCGCTCTGGTACGAACGCCGAAGATGGTCTCCAGCAGCTCAGTGCGCCCCGCGCCCACCAGGCCGTACAGGCCGAAGATCTCGCCCTCTCTGACGTCGAAGGTGACATCCTGCAAATAGGGGGCGTACTTGGTGGACAGGTGCTGCACAGACAAAATGGTGTCGCCCGGGGTGTTGTCCACCGGAGGGAACCGGCTCTCCAGGGAACGACCCACCATGGCGGTGATCAGCTCGTTCATGTTGGTGTCCTTGGCGCTCTTGGTCATGACCAG
>CALWOP010000146.1 GCA_944383195.1 uncultured Oscillospiraceae bacterium | reverse complement strand
GCGGACTCCTCGATGATGGAGACCTGCTTGCGGTCCTTGCCCAGGCGGTGGAACTTCACGCGGCCGGACTTCATGGCAAACAGAGTGTCATCGCTGCCCTTGCCCACGTTGACACCGGGGTGGATGTGGGTGCCCCGCTGCCGCACCAGGATATTGCCGGCCAGCACGAACTGACCGTCGCCCCGCTTCACGCCCAGGCGCTTAGCCTCGGAATCGCGGCCGTTACGGGTGGAGCCAACGCCCTTTTTGTGGGCGAAAAACTGTAAACCGATGTTCAGCATATCTATTACACCTCCATGACGGAAATATGTTGAGGATACTCCTCCGCCAGCTGGACCAAATGGACCATAAGGCCGGTCAGGAGAGCCTGACAGGTGCTCTCATTGGTCTGTCCCAGGCTTGCGGGGAGTTTCAGGGAGATAGATGCGTCTTTTTCCTTCACCTTCACCGAAGCCTCCAGGCCCAGCACATCATTGATGGTGCACTCCACGAGCCTTACGGCGCTGGTGATGGCGGAACAGACGATGTCCTCTCCCTCCGGGGCGTAACCGCTGTGTCCCTTGACTTCAAAGCCAGTGATGCGGCTGCCCTGGGAAGAAAAAGTGACGGTGGTCATCAGGCCTTGATGGCGCCGATCTGCACCTTGGTGTAGGGCTGACGATGGCCCTGACGCTTGCGGTAGCCCTTCTTGGGGTTGTACTTGAAGATACGGACCTTCTTACCCTTGCCGTTCTTCACCACAGTGGCCTCCACGCTGGCGCCCTCCACAACGGGAGCGCCGAAGGTGGCCTTGTCCCCGTCCAGGATAGCCAGCACCTGGTCGAAGGTGATGGTCTGCCCGGCCTCGGCCTCCAGCTTCTCGATGAACAGAGTGTCGCCCTCTGCCACCTTGTACTGCTTGCCGCCAGTCACGATGATTGCGTTCATTGATATTCAACTCCTTCATTACGGGCTCGCTCTCCCAGGTGAGGGTTCCCTCTTGATGACCTGTTCAATGCGGCTCTAGTATTTTATCAGCCCTTGGGGAGCTTGTCAATAGGAATCTGTAGTTTTTTTGATAAGATTCTTATTGATAATAAGAATCCATTGCATTAATCAAAGATTCATGTTATGATGCACGCAAGAAAACGGAAGGAAAGGAGACGGTTTCATGAAGTTTACCGGCTGCGCCTCCCTCCCTCAGGAGAAACTTCGGGCGGACTTTGACCAGGCCCGCAATCTGGGCCGGGTACGCCTTGGGGCACATGGTGTCTATATTCAGAGATTTTCCGGCACTTATACCTTACCCTATGGACGAATTCTCCGGGCTTGGGTACGCCAGGAGGAGGTCAACGCCAACCTGTGCTGCGGCCGGGCTAATTTCGATCAATTTTACCTCATGGTCCAGGAGGCGGACGGCCCCTTAAGTCGGGGCCAGGTTCTGAATAAAGAGGCGGGCCGCGCTTGTCTTGACCGTATCCGCTCCGAAAATCCCAACGTCCTCATCGGGCCGCCGGGCAGGCCATAAACCGCATCCCTAAGATGATTGATAAAACAACGGGCCGCCCAGTAGGGCGGCCCGTCTGTATCTGCTGACGAACCCAGCAGTGTATATACCCGTACAGGATTCTCTTCTCAGCCCATTCCCTTGACCTTTTTACCGGCTGTATGGTAGATAGGCTTCCACTCCACTTTCTGCACCAGTGCCGCGATGGAGATGGGGATATAAGTGAACATGAAAATGGGGAAGGTAAACACATACCCCAGCTTCTTTAGCGGAGCGGCATCGATATGTTTCCACTCCGACAGAACGGTCAGCATACCATAAATCAGCAGACCCACATAGAAGTTGACCACCGCAGAGAAGATGAAGTGCACCGTCTCGTTCATGATCCAGGCAGCCAGGTAGACCGGCTGGGTCAGACAGATCCCCAGGATCAAGGCATTAAACAAAATCATCGCCAGGGTAAGCAGCATACCGGGAGCCACCGTCGCAAACATATCATAGCAGGACAGGCCCCGGCGCCCCAGGCGCAGGCAGCCTTTCAGCAGCGGAACGGTATACGCCCGGTCGACCTGGTAAAAACCTTTGGACCACCGCAGGCGTTGGTCCCAGGACTGCTGGAATGTGGTGGGCTGCTCGTCATAGACCACAGCCTTGTCGCAGTAACCGATCTTTCTGCCCCGAATAGCGCAATCCACCGAGAACTGAATATCCTCGGTCAGCAGGTGGAAAGGCCAGCCGCCGTTCTCCTCAATCACCTTGGCCGACACCAGAAAGCCCGTACCGGAAACATGGCAATTAGTCCCCAGCAGGGTGCGGGGAAAGTTCAGGAACCGTGCCTCCCGCAAAAACCAGATGGAATATCCCGCAGAAATCCAGTTGGCAGCGAAGTTCTTGGAATTGCGGTAGCAGGTCAGGGCGTCATAGCCCTTGTCAAACGTGCGGTTCATCTCTCGAACGAAATTGGGGTCCACCAGATTGTCCGCATCAAAAACAAAGTACCCGTCGTAGTCCTGCTTCCCCTCCTCTTTCAGGCGGTGAAAGAGATAGTCCATGGCGTAACCTTTGCCCTTATGTACATTGTCAAAGCGTTCATAGACAAAGGCCCCGGCCTCACGTGCCACATCGACGGTATTGTCGGTGCAATTATCCGCTACCACATACAAATCCAGCAGCTCTGACGGGTAATTCTGACTTTTTAGGCTTTCCAGCAATTCACCGATCACCCCCGCCTCATTGCGGGCGGACACGATAGCGGCAAAGCGGTGCAGCCGGCTGGGCTGGTGATGGTCCTGCCAGCGGCGGCATACAAGGCCAACCACCGCATAGAAGCCCTGATACAAATACAGGACTGCAAACAGAACAATCACAACCAGATTCAGATCTTTTACAAACTCGAACATTGTCATTTCAAAAATCCTCCAGGGTAAGCTCAAACGCCCCAGCGGGAATTCTTTCTCAGTATGTTCATCCCGCCGTCTCTCTTTCCTGTCCTCCAAACAAAAAAGAGAGGGTGGAAACCGTCCCTGCCATCTTGCCGGGGACACACTTTCCTCCCAAAAGCGCAGGGATTATCATACCACGTTTTAAAAGGATTACAAGCCTATTTAGTGCTAATTAAACAATTCTTAAGAAATGATTTTTATACATTTGCACAAAAAAGAAGCCCACGTCCGACTTTAGACGTGAGCTTCTTGATTTCAGATATTCTCAAACGGCCACTCCCGCTTCGGAGCTCAGTTGCTTCCGAACTCGCTGAAGAACCGATCATGGACCGCCTGAACAGCCCGGTCAGCCTCCCGCTCGTCCACCAGTACAGAGACCTTGATCTCGCTGGTGGAGATCATGTTGATATTGATGCCCGCAGAGAACAGGGCCTCAAACATCTTGCAGGCCACACCGGCATTGTTGGCCATGCCGGCGCCCACGATGGAGATCTTGGCGATCTGATCATTGAGCTCCACGCTCTTGCAGCCAATGGCCTCTTTGTGCTCCTCCATGACCTCCTTGGCCCGCTGAGCGTCGTTGCGGGCTACGGTGAAGCTGATGTCCTTGCTGTTGTCGCGGCCGATGGACTGGAGGATGATGTCTACATTGATGTTCTCCTTGGCCAGCAGGGAGAAGATTTTAAAGGCAATGCCGGGCTGATCGGCCAGCCCCACCAGAGCCAGGCGGGCCACATTTTTATCTTTGGCCACGCCGCTGACATGAGTTTTTTCCATGGTTTTTACTACCTCCTTCACTTGGGTACCGGGATTGCCGGTAAAGCTGGAGAGGACCTCCAGGTTCACATTGTAGCGCTTGGCCATTTCCACCGAGCGGTTGTGGAGCACCTGGGCGCCCAGGCTGGCCAGCTCCAGCATCTCGTCATAGGTGATCTCGTCCAGCTTCCGTGCCCCCTTGACGGTGCGGGGGTCAGCGGTGTAAACGCCATCCACGTCGGTGTAGATCTGGCACAGATCCGCGTGAAGGGCGGCAGCCAGCGCCACAGCGGAGGTGTCCGAGCCGCCCCGGCCCAAGGTGGTCACATCGTCATACTTGTTGATGCCCTGGAAGCCGGCCACCAGGACGATTTTCTTCTTATCCAGCTCTTTCTGGATGCGCTCGGTGCGGATGCGCTTGATGCGGGCAGCGGAGTAGGCAGAGTCAGTGAGCATACCCGCCTGCCAGCCGGTGAGCGAGATGGCCTGGTAGCCCATGCGCTCGATGGCCATGACGCACAGAGAGATGGAGATCTGCTCGCCGGTGGACAAAAGCATATCCATTTCCCGCTTGGAGGCGTTGGGGTT
>CALWOP010000145.1 GCA_944383195.1 uncultured Oscillospiraceae bacterium | reverse complement strand
CAGGTAGGCGAGGCCACCATCAGCCTGTCCGGCCTGGCCGTGGCCGCCATCACCGGCATTGTCCTCAACGCCATCCTGCCCGGCAAGGACTATGAGTTCGGCGCCGACGAGAAGGGCGATACCGCAGTAAACTTCAAGGTTTAATCAAACAAGTGGTGAAACCACTTGTTTGAGGGAGCTTGAGGAACGCCGCGCGCACTCGCTTTGCTCGCACACTTGCGTTCCAAGAAGTGTTTTCCGGTCGGCAAAGCCGCCGGAAAAACGGACTGAACTTGAGTTCGACGCCTTCGGGCGGCGAGACGCCCGCGGAGTGCGTTTGCTGCTGACAAACTTCAAAAGAGCAACAGAAAACCCGCTGCCTGATATAAGCTCAGGCAGCGGGCTTTTTTATCCCAGCAGCCCCTTGAGGAAGGGGAGACGATGGGTGATTTTTTGATAGATCCAATAGCATAGGAAGGGGAGCGTATAGCACACGACGAACCGGGCCAGCAGCAGGGGACCCACGGCCGAAACGCCCCGGTTCTGGAGGAAAGCGGTGACCAAAGTGAGGAACAAGCAGTGGGACAGATAGACGAAGAAGGAGCGCTCCGACAGCCACTCCAGCATCTGCTGAACCCATTGGGGAGCGCTGGTCAGGGTCAGGCATAGGGCGTGGATAAAAAAGATGGACAGCAGGTCGGCGCAAAGCTTGATGGGGTCCAGATTGAACAGCCACTGGCCGGCGGAGTACTGCCAGCAGGCCAGTCCCGCACACAGAAGAGCCCCCATGCCCGCCACGGCCAGATTCCACCCGCCCCGCAGGGGCCGGATCGCTTGGCGGTAGTACCGGCCCACGTACAGCCCGGCCGTCCAGAACAGCAGGTATGTGGGGAAGATGCGGTCATAGTAGGGGAAAGGGAGCAGAGCGGGCAGCTGCTGCACCACAAGGACCACCAGCAGGCTGAGGCTCAGCCCCACAAGGGGGGACAACCGCCGGACCATCCACAGCCACACCGGCAGCAGGAAGTAGAACTGCATGACGATGACGATGTAATAGAAAGGGGAGGACAGATTGCCAATCAGCAGGTAGGAGAAAAACTCCCCAACCTCACCCCGTACATAGTGGATGACCCAAAAGGCCAGATAGTAGATCACCACCCAGAGCACGTAGGGCAGATAGATCTTTCGGATACGGCGCAGGCAGTAGTGTAGGTACTCCCCGAAGGTCAGGGCTTTGCCTGAGAACTGCATGGACAGTTTGACTGCTCCGGTATAGAGAAACATGGGCACCACAAAAGCTGCCAGCCGCCAGGGCAGGTAGACCACCACGCTTTGCCAGGTGCCGGGCATCAGAGTGGAAATCCCCAGCGACAGCACGTGGATCAGGATCACCGCCAGACAGGCCAAGGCATTCATATAGCTCAGTTCCTGCCGCCGTATCATGACAGCACCACCTCGTCTTAAATAATTTGGAAAGGCCGCCTCCGAGCATCGGGGACGGCCTGTTTTGATCAAGATTCAGTTTAACCTAAACCAGGGCGCAAGTCAACGGGAAATGCGCTCAGTTTTCCTTTTCCCGGGGCAGCAGCAGGTTCATCAGGATGGCCACAAAAGCGGCGGGGACAATGCCGGAGCCACCGAAAATAAGCTGCACCCACTGGGGCAGACCGGAGAGCACGCCGCTGTTGGCGCCCAGGCCATAGCCCAGGCCCAGAGCCACCGAGACGATGGACATATTCCGGGCAGTGAGGGGCTCCCGGGTAATGAGCTGGATGCCGCTCATGACAATGGAGGAGAACATGATGACCGCCGCGCCTCCCAGTACGCTCTGGGGCATGATGGACACCATAGCGGCCAGCTTGGGCAGCAGACCGCACAGCACCAAGAATACAGCGCCGCAGGCCAGGGCGGTGCGGTTGACGATCTTGGTCATGGTGACCAGGCCCACGTTCTGGCTGAAAGAGGTGTTGGGAAGCACTCCGAACAGGGCGGCAAAGGAGGAACCCAGACCGTCGCAGATGATGCCGCCGGACAGCTCGGTGTCGGTGGCCTCCCGGCCCATGCCGCCCTCAGTGACGCCGGAGATGTCGCCCACGGTCTCCACGGCGGTGACGATAAACATGATCATCACGGGCAGGATGGCACGCAGGTCAAAAACCGGCTTGACGGGCAGAATAGAGGGGATGGATACCCAGCTGGCCTGGGCGACCTTGTCCCAGTTGAGGACCCAGGCCTTGGTATACTCTACTCCGTCGGCGGTAACCCCGGTGGTGGAGAGGAACATGGGAAGGATCGCGCAGATCACATAGCCGCAGATGATGCCGATCAAGATGCAAGAGGAGCTGGCCAGCCCTTTGGCTCCATGCTTCAAAGCCAGGACGATCACCATCACTGCCAGGGCAATCAGCAGGTTTTCCAGGGAGCCATAGTCCTTGGCGCTGGTGCCGCCGCCAAAGGAGCCCACGCCCACGCTGATGAGGGACAGGCCGATGGACAGTACCACAGTCCCTGTGACCACAGCGGGGAAGAACCGGCGCAGAGGCTTTAAAAAGGCGCCCAGCACCGTCTCAAACAGGCCGCCCAAAATGGAGGCGCCCATAATGGCCCCATAGGAGACGATGCCGCCTCCCATCACGCTGACTACGCTTTGAAATACGCCGATGAAGCCGGAGCTGGTGCCCATGATGATGGGTACCTGTCCGCCCACCGGGCCTACGGAAAACAGCTGTACCAGAGTGACAATGCCGGCCACAAGCATGGCGTTTTGGAGCAGAGTTACCTGGATAGCGGCAAAGTCCTCTGCTCCGCCGGCTGCGGCACATAGATTGGTAATGATAAGAATGGGGGTCAGATTGCCTACAAACATGGCCAGTACGTGCTGAAGACCCAGGGGGATGGCCTGACGCAGGGGGAGTGGGCCCTTGAACACATAGGGGGTGGAATACTGTTTGGAACGCTCCATGGAAATCCTTCCTGTCATATGTAAGATGTGCCGTGGGGCCACCGGGCCCGCGGCGACGTCTATTATACCAAATTTTTGAACTGTTCATAGTTTATTCATCAAGTTTCATGGGAAAACCCAAAAATTCTCCCTTTTACTCAAGGAACTGAGAGATATGTTGTATCTTCTTGGAACCTTTGACCGGGTCTTTTACGGCAGAAAAGATTTGGATAGAAGCGGCATAAACAATCCCTGCCGGGTACAATGTACCCGGCAGGGAATTGGTCAATTTATTCCGTTTTAAACTCAGGCCAGAGTCTGGATGTAATCCCAGTCCTCAATGCTGGGCGTGATGTAGGGGATGGTGGCCTCACGGATGGTTTCGTCGGGAGTATAGACCTCCACGCCGTACTGCTTCAGATCCTCAGCCAGAGTCTGCTCAGACTGGATGATCTGCTCGTCCTGCCAAGCAATGGCATTGTCGATGGCGGTCTGCACGACCTGCTGGTCATGCTCGGACATGTTGTTCCACACATCGTTGTTGATGAAGATCATGTTGGGGCAGATGATGTGGTCGGTGAGGATCACGTTCTTCACCACCTCATAGAACTTGTAGCTCTCATAGGTGGTCAGGGGGTTCTCCTGGGCGTCAACAGTGCCGGTCTGCAGGGCCATGTACAGCTCGTTGATGTTCATGGGAGTGGCGGCAGCGCCCCAAGCCTCGACCATCTTCACATACAGGTCGCTCTGGGGGACGCGGATCTTCATGCCGGACAGGTCAGACAGAGTGGTGACAGGCTTGTTGGCAGTCAGCTGACGGGTACCATAATAGAAAGTACCCATGATCCGCACGTCAATGTCCTGGAACAGCTCGTTCAGAGTGTCCTTGTAACCGCCGTTCAGAGCCTTCTGCATATGCTCAACGCTCTGCCACAGATAGGGGGCCTCGACCTGAGCGGCCTTGGGGATCCAAGCGGCAAACTGAGCAGGACCCTCGGTAATGATGTCAACCAGACCTTCCTGGACGCCTTCCACCAGGTCGGAAGAGCCGCCCAACACGCCGTTGGGATAGCCGGTGATGTGGATGCCCTCGGCATTGGCGTTGATCTCGTCAATGGCGCGCATCATCATCTGAGTGACCACCTGAGTCTCCGGGTGGACGGAGCCCCATTTCAGTTCAACGACATCCTTTTTCTCGGTGGAGCCGCTGGCGGAGCCGGAAGTTGCTCCGCTCCCAGAGGTGGACGAGGTGGTGTTTCCGCCGCAGGCAGCCAGAGACAGGGTCATGCAAGCGGCAAGAATCGCTGCGAGAAGCTTTTTCATGTTACGTTCCTCCAGTTACAATAGATTTACGGTTAAAGGCACGGCAGCCAGCCGTGTCTTTTATCGTCTTGTTGCCCAAGCTGTT
>CALWOP010000144.1 GCA_944383195.1 uncultured Oscillospiraceae bacterium | reverse complement strand
GTACGCGTCCGCGAGGAACAAAGGGCTACGCCCGCACAGTGACAACCACCAGCTTCGCTGGTGGATGTGTTCATTATGGGCTGGGGCTTGTCGGTGAAGCCGACCCTGGGGGCCCCGGCAAAGCTCAGTGAAACGGCTTTGCCGGGGAGAGGAGGAGCGGCGGAATGAGCGAGCGCTGCTGCTTGCGGCGGAGCGAGGGATATAAAGCTCGCGACGACGAAGCCCCCCGCCCCCGCTGCTCCTGCTGCCCCTGATATGGGCGGTATGTGTTAATAAGCGACTTGCCCAGAAGCCCGGAACGAAAGTTCCGGGCTTCTTTTCTTACTGGGGTTTATAAACTGCGGGTTTGAATTGTTTAAAGACTAGGGGAGCAATGGTTTGATTACTGCCTATCCATACATGACAAAGGAATACAGCTGAAAATTGGGCACAAAAAAGCCCCACGGCTTCTGTGCCGTGGGACTTTTTGCGGAACTTCAGACTGCTTCCTTTAAAGAATGTAATGAGAGCAGAGGGGACTTATGCCTCCTCCATCATGCCGAAGCCTTCGGTGAGCAGGGTGGAAGCTTCGGTGAGGCCGGTGGTGTACTCGACCACGGTGTTGTTATAATCCTCCGCGGTCACATCGCCATTCAGCAGTCCCTCGGCGCTGTCGCACAGACCTTCCAGGGAATCCGCAAATCCATTGCAGCCCTCAGCGATTTTGGCATGAGCGTCAGCCCAGGCTTCCGGGGGATTGGTAATGGCAGCGAACTCACGGAAAGGAGCCACCATAGAACGTACAGCCTCAATGCCCTCACGGAAAGAAGCCTCATCAGTGGCAGACAGTCCGCTCATGGAGGTCATGGCGGTGCCGATATCCGTGCTCAACTCCTCCACCTTGCTCTGGTAATCCTCCTCGGTCATGGCGGTTTCCGCTTTGCTCTGGGAGCCGGAGCCGTCAGTGGAAGATGTGCCGCCGCCGCAGGCGGTCAGGGACAGAACAAGACAAGTGAGTGCAAGCAAAGATACAAGGCGCTTTTTCATAACTATTCATCCTTTCTCCATAAAATGGCGTCCCCTATTATAGCACAACAAATGTTTGATATCAATAAGATAGCTAAAATAATGGAAATGTATGGGAATGCTGTTGACTGTAGGGATAGAACGCGGCATTTTATCGCACTGGGAAAGGGGTAGTCGCACAGGACGGTGTCAGGGGGGAGGCAAAGGTGACACGGATTCTTCTCGAAAAATTCGACGCAGATCGAAGAGGGTAAGCATGATGCACAAGGATGTGACCAGACCGGCCAGGGCCAGTATGAGCAGAGTCGGTTCCCACAGGTCCGTCAGGAACCGGAGGGGGTGGGCGCACAGCGACATAGCGGTGAGAAGTACGGTCTGCCAGGTGCGCCATTTGAGAAGCCGCCGGTCCAGGTCTTGGTCGGGCTGTTGGTATTTGGCGGCCAGGGCTGCGTAGTCGGTGAGCATCTGGAAGTGGAAGTATACCCCTGCCAGGCTGATGATCAGATCCACAATGGGGAATCGGCCATCCAGTGTGGTGCCCAGCCAGGAAGCAAGCCAGTTCCCGCCGTGCCACACCGCCAAAAGGGTGCCAAGGGGCCGCAGAAGCTCCAAATCCCGCCGTTCATCCTTCAATAGCTTGATGGCAGAGAGAAAGAGGAGAAACCCCACAAAGGAGGGCAGAATGCTCACTGTACCCAACTTGAAGTCGAAATAGAGGAGAAAGTATCCCCAGGCTGCTTTGGAAAGTGCGTCGTATAATGTTTGACGGTCCGTCATTGTGCCCCTCCTTCCTGAAGACGGAGGGTAAGCTCCGCCGCCTTTTCTCCATTAATGTAGAGGTCGGCTGCATAGCAATCAGGAAGCAGAAAGCTGTCCTCATCAAATCCGCTGCTGCTGCCGCCGCCGCCCATGGGGACTACAGGTCCCCAACCGGGGCCTACCTCCAGACTGGCCCAGTCCTCCCCGTGGTTGGAGCTGCCGCCGCCGCTTCCATAGCCCGCACTTTGGAGGGAGGGACGCTGCTCCCCTTCTTCCAGAGGAACAATAGAGGTTCCCAGGTGAGTGATGGCGGCCTTTTCATCTTCAGAGCCCAAAAAGATGCAGCGAGTCCACTGGTTATGAGTGACTTCATCAAATTGAGCATTGGGCTTGGGAACTGTGTCAAAATAGGAGGAGGGACCGAAGAACCAACTGGAGCTGTTGCTCTTCTGAACGGTGTTGTCCACCACAAAGGTTCTTTGAAAACATACTTCCACCCGGAAATTTGCCGCAGTGCCGGAATAGACGTAAGAGGGCAATTCCTGCACCCCCCAAACCATGGAAGCCTCCTGCGCCTCCACAGTTTGAGCCTCCCCAAGTTCTGCTACCACCCAGCGGCTGCCCTCTTTCTGAACCTGGACGGGCTGAACAGCAAGATACATCATGTGCTCTTCCGGGTGTCCGTCGGGAGCGCCGTTGAGCTTGACTGCCACCAGGGCTTTATAGGTATCCTCGCCCGTTCGCTCCAGGTTATAGAGGTAATAGCCCGTACTCTGATCGGCCTCCATGGGAAGTCCGCTGTTCCAGGTGGGCCAGAGGCCTTTTTCCTGACGATCGTGCATGATTTGGGCGATTTCTGCCTGCTGACTGAGAGGGGCACACATGGCCCGGTAGGCGCCACTGTTGGTCAAAAGAGATTTTCCGTAGGTATCCAGAGCCCCGACGAATGTGGTACACCAGGTGGTACGGGCGGAGGCCATGGAGAAATCAATGTCCACGCTGCCGGACAGCCGTCCTGCTTCGTTATAGACATTTACTGCTTGGGTGCCGAAGACCAGGGGGGTGGCCAGCATGATGGCCGCACATACGGACACCAAAGCCATCCCAGCCGGGTAGCGCTTGAAGCGGACAATGGCCTCAATGCGCTGGCGGATGTTTTTACCTCCGTTGGAGGCGCAGGAGGTGCCTGGGGCTCGGGCGTATTTTTCATTGGCCATGGAAAGGAGGATGCGGCCATATTCCCGGCGATCTTCTCCCTCAAGGCGTTCCAGAACCCGCTGGTCGCAAAGAGATTCCAGATCGTTGCCCGACTGATTGGCACAGTACCACAGCAGGGGATTGCACCAGTGGACGCATCGAAGCAGGCAGATCACCAGGCCCCAGATCACGTCCCGGTATTTTAGATGCAATAGCTCATGAAGCAGGACTTTGTCGTCGGTCTGGGTCCCGGCGGGCAGCACCAGGATGGGGGAGATGACTCCGCAGAGAAAGGCGGAGCCAGCCCCCTCCATCATGACTGCCCGGCAGGTGGGAAGATGATACTGGTCTGCTACGGCCTGAATCCTGGCTTTGATCTGAGCGCTGGCGGGGATGCCGGCGCGAAGTGCCCGCCGCAGGCAGAAATAGGAGAACAAATACCGCCCCAGCAGCAGAACCACCCCAAGCACATAGACCAAGTAGAGCCAGTCCCATAGGGTTGCGGGGAGGGTGGGAACAGGCAGAGGGATGGGGGCGATCACTTGCGTCAGGCTATAGGAGCCGGTGAGGGCGGTTTTGACTGCCTCCACCCACATGGGCCAATTCAGGAGCACATACCGGCCCGCAAAGCCAGCCGGAAGCAGCAGAATGATTCCCAGAATTCCCCACACGGCAAATTGCCACCGGGGGGAGAGCTTATCCCGGAACATGGCCTTGACGATGAGCAGGAGGACGGCCACGCCAGAGGCAGTTAAGGTCTGGAGGAGAAATGCCCAGATATCGCGCATGGTTTACACCTCCATTTCATCCAGCAGCCGCCGGAGCTCATCGCGCTCCTGGGGGGAGATGGACTCCTCCTTTAAAAAGGCGGCAATCAAATCTCCGGCGGAGCCCTGATAGACCCGGCGGAGAAAGCTGCGCCGCTCCTGGGCCCGGCAGTCCTCCCGGCTGAGCAGGGCACGGTAGATGTGGGGAGAGGCCTCCTTGTCGATGGCCACCAGCCCCTTGGCCTCCATACGGGTGAGATAGGTCAGGACCGTGTTCCGGTTCCAGCCGGTGGCCGGGCGCAGAGCCTCCACCAGCTGCCCAAGCTCCGTGCCGCCCGTGTCCCACAGCGCGCCTAACACCGTCCATTCCCGATCAGAGAGCTTATCCATAGAAATACCTCCTACAGGTGTAGTGCACAATCATACTACACCTGTAGGAGGATAATGTCAAGAGAGAACAAAATAGGGGATATCTTAAAAAAGTTTTACAGGCCCTGGGCGATCATGGCCTCGGAGATCTTCTTAAAGGCGGCTATGTCGTTGCCGGCGATCAGGTCATAGCCCAGGCCGTATTCTTCGGCCGCGGCGGCGGAGGCATCGTAGATGGAGCTCATAATATTCCGCAGCTTCTGATCCACCTCGGCGGGGGTCCAGTTGTAGCGGATGGAGTTCTGGGCCATTTCCAGAGCGGAGACGGCCACGCCGCCGGAGCCGGAGGCCTT
>CALWOP010000143.1 GCA_944383195.1 uncultured Oscillospiraceae bacterium | reverse complement strand
TTCAACCTGGTCACCGGCAACAGCCCGGGCAACGACATGCGCTTCTACACCGAGCGGTGCGAGGCCATGCGCAACTTTGCCAACAAGATCTGGAACGCCAGCCGCTTCCTGATGATGAACCTGACCATCGACAAGTGTGAGCTGCCCCAGAAGCTGGAGCTGGAGGACAAGTGGATCCTCTCCAAGCTCAACCGGGTCATCCCCGAGATCACCGAGAATATGGATCGGTATGAGCTGGGCGTGGCCGCCCAGAAGATCTATGACTTCATCTGGGATGACTACTGCGACTGGTATATCGAGCTGACCAAGACACGCCTCCAGGGCGACGACGAGGACAGCAAGGTCCGGGCACAGCAGGTGCTGTGCTATGTGCTCACCAATATGCTCAAGCTCCTGCACCCCTTCATGCCCTTCATCACCGAGGAGATCTGGCAGGCTCTGCCCCACGAAGACGGGGTGGAGGAGGGCAGCTTCCTCATGCTCCAGTCCTGGCCCCAGGCCAGCAAGGAGCTGGACTTCCCCCAGGAGGAGAAGGCCATGGAGCTTATCATGGACGCCATCCGTGCGGTACGCACCCGCCGCTCTGAGATGAACGTGCCCCCCTCCAAAAAGGCTCAGCTCACTCTGGCTACCGACGAGGGCGAGGTGTTCCGCCTGGGTGAGGCGTTCCTCAAGAAGCTGGCCTATGCCAGCGAGGTGAACATCGTCCCCGCCGCTGAGGCTCCGGCCGCCGCCGGACAGGTCACCGTGGTCACCCACGCCGCCCAGATCTTTATTCCCCTGGCCGAGCTGGTGGACCTGGAGAAGGAAAAGGCCCGGATGGAGAAGGAGCTGAAGAAGAACACCGACGAGCTTCAGAAGCTCAACACCAAACTCAACAATCCCGGCTTTGTGAACAAGGCCCCCGCCCACGTGGTGGAGGCTGAGCGGGAGCGGGCTGTCAAGCTCACCGAGCTTGTAGCCAAGCTCCAGGAGCAGCTGAACGGGATGTAATAGACGGGGAAAGGCCCGGCGGCGCGGAATGCCGCCGGGCCCCCTGTTTTTCTTGACAGACCGGCTGGGCCTGGAGTTTAATAGGGATAGAAGATACCATAAGAAGGGAGCAATACCCATGACACAGATCATGTTGGGAAGCACCGGAATCCAAATCGAAAAAAACGGCTTTGGCTGCCTGCCCATCCAGCGTATTTCCAGAGACGATGCCGCCTATCTGCTGCACAAGGCCATGGATGGGGGAATCAATTTTTTTGATACGGCCCGGGCCTATTCCGACAGCGAGGAAAAAATGGGCTATGCGTTTCGGGGCCGCCGGGAAAGAGTGATCATCGCCTCCAAAACTGGGGCGCTCACTGGAGAGGGGCTGAAACAGGACCTGGAGACCAGTTTGCGGAACCTGGGCACCGATTACATCGATATCTACCAATTCCACAACCCGCCGTTCTGCCCTAAGCCGGGGGGAGAGGACGGCTTGTATGATGCCGCCCTGGAGGCCAAGGCCCAGGGGAAGATCCGCCATATCTCCATCACCAACCACCGCCTGCCTGTGGCCCATGAGGCCATCGACTCCGGGCTGTACGCGACCTTGCAGTTCCCATATAGCTATCTCTCCGGGCCAAAAGATCAGGAGCTGGTGGATAAGTGCCGGGAAACAGGCATGGGCTTTATCGCCATGAAAGGCATGGCCGGGGGACTGCTGAGAAACGGGACGGTGGCCGCCGCCTGGATGGCTCAGCAGGAGGGCGTGGTGCCCATCTGGGGAGTGCAGCATGAGTGGGAGCTGGACCAGTTCCTTGCCTGTGTGAAAGAAACCCCCGCTTGGACTCAGGAGTACCAGGACATAGTGGACCATGACCGCGCTGAGCTGACGGGCAATTTCTGCCGCTCCTGCGGATATTGTATGCCCTGCCCCGTGGGCATCCAGATCAACCAGTGTGCCCGGATGGGGCTTATGCTCCGCCGGATGCCCCAGGCGGACTACCTGACCCAATATTGGCAGGATGAGATGAAGAAAATTGAAAACTGCCTGCACTGCAACCAGTGCAGCAAGAAGTGCCCTTACGGACTGGATACGCCCAGACTGCTCCAGGAAAACTATCAGGAGTACTGGACTTATTTCGAGAAGTGAGCGCGGCCGCCCGGGAGAATTGCCCGGGCGGTTTATTTTCCTTTTGTAGTGGTTTGTCTTGGGGAGAGGGTTTCGCCCTGCGGGGCGAGTGACTTTCTGAACGATCAGAAAGTCACCAAAGAATCGCCGGGGGCAGCGCACGCACAATTCGCATTGTGCTACCGCGCCGTCCCCGGACCCCCATTTACGAAGGACCATGAGAGGGGGCTTGCGGTGAAATCCGGCGCGGGTGAAAAGTTGACATGATTGTGGACCGCCGCCCGCTGCCGCTCCTGGTTCTAAATTTAGTAGTTTTGCATCTTGCCTGCTTGTAAACGCGCCTGGCCTTTGCCCCGGCGGGGTGCGGCGCTGTGCTTTACCCTTCCGGGGGTACATCCAATAGGGGGGCCGAAGCCCCCCTGATTGGTCGCTGAAGAGGGAGATTTTTAAGGGGGAGATGAATCGAAACATCTCCCCCTTAAACGGCGTTTTGCCTACTTTGCCGCTGTTGGCAAAGTGGGTCGCCGCCGGAGCGGCGAAATATCTTAAAAAATAAGATAGCAAATGCTAGCATATTAAATCGGAAAGATTGCAAATTCTATACTATATTGCCAACCAGTTTCTATAAGATTCGATTGGAGAATACAGTATGGAGAGCAAAAAAGAAGTAATTTACAATCGGGTTAGTCCCGAAGTTCATCGAAAACTGAAGTATATTGCACAGTATGAAGGGAGAACTGTTAACGGGCAGACACTATATCTAATCCAAAAATGCATCCGGGAATTTGAAAAGGAACACGGCCCCATTACCGAGGACGATTTGAAATGAACTTGGGAACAGCAATCCTTGACCTGCTTTTTCCGCCCAAATGTCCCTACTGCCAGCGGATTTTGGAGCAGCCCCGTGCGCCGCTCTGCCCCGACTGCCAGAAGAAGCTGCCCTGGCTCACCGGACGGGAGGGGGAGCGCGGGGTAGACTTTACCGAAAGGTGCTTCTCGCCCCTGGCCTATCGGGACGCTGTGGCGGATGCGGTGCGGCGGTACAAATTCCGCCCGGTGCGGGCTTATGCCGTGCCCTTTGGAGCAATTATGGCACAGTGTCTTCAGGACCATCTGCCCGAGGGCGCGGATCTGATCACCTGGTGTCCCCTGAGCAAAAAGCGCCTGCGGGAACGGGGCTTTGACCAGGCGGAGCTGTTGGCCAGGGTAGTTGGGAAAGCTTGCGGCGTTCCTGTGATGGGTACGCTGAAAAAGGTGAAGCATACGCAGCCGCAGTCAGGTCTGGATGAGGAAAGCGCCCGTCGGGCAAACGCCCGTGGGGCTTATCTTGTGCTGCCCGGATGTGACCTGACGGGAAAACGAGTGGTTTTGGTGGACGATGTGGTCACCTCGGGCGCCACCCTGTCTGAATGCGCGGGACTTCTGCGTATGGCCGGGGCGGAGCGGGTCTATGGGCTGACCCTGGCTCTGGCTCGGTGGGATTAGGCAGGAAAAGGGCAAATTCCCGGAGAAAATTGTAAGAAAAAATGATTGAAATACCGCTTCCTTGTGGCTATAATATATTGTGCTGAATCGTAATAGCCGCTGCAGCGGCGCTGACTATAAAGAAAATAATAAGGTGGAGCAAAATTATGGGGCTTTTTAGTAAAGATATCGGGATCGATCTGGGTACCGCTTCCGTTTTGGTGTATATCAAGGGCAAGGGCGTGGTGCTGCGCGAGCCCTCTGTGGTCGCCATCGACAAAAATACCGGCAAGCTGCTGAAAGTAGGCGCTGAGGCCCAGGCTATGCTGGGTCGTACCCCCGGCAACATTGTAGCTATGCGTCCCCTGCGGGAGGGCGTTATTTCCGATTACGACATGACGGAGCGTATGCTGAAGGAGTTCATCAAAAAGGTGACCACCTTCTCCATTTTTAAGCCCCGTCTGCTTATCTGCGTCCCCTCGGGTATTACTGAGGTAGAGGAGCGCGCCGTGGTGGATGCGGGCATCCAGGCCGGCGCCCGCCGTGCCTACCTCATTGAGGAGCCGGTGGCCGCCGCTATCGGTGCTGGCATCGACATCACCAAGCCTGACGGGCATATGGTGGTGGACATCGGCGGCGGTACTGCTGACGTGGCTGTCATCTCCCTGGGCGGTGTGGTGGAGTCCGCCTCCATCAAGATCGCCGGCGACAAGTTTGACGAGGCGGTGGTCAAGTATATCCGCCGCAAGCATAACGTCCTTATCGGCGATCGTACCGCTGAGGAGCTGAAAATGACCATCGGCTGTGTCTTCCCCCGTCCGGAGGAGGTCACCATGGAGATCAAGGGCCGCTGCCTGATGACCGGCCTGCCCCGGGTGTTCTCCGTCTCCTCCAGCG
>CALWOP010000142.1 GCA_944383195.1 uncultured Oscillospiraceae bacterium | reverse complement strand
ACCTCCCGCAGCGAGCCGGTGTTCGGCGGGGTGTACAAGCTGGCCGCCATTGAGGACGACCAGGGCAATATCATCCCCAAAATCAAAATCAGCGAAAACCCTGCCAAGATCACCACACCCCACTTTAAAAAGGTGTATCGTATTTTCTCCAAGGACACCGGCAAGGCGGAAGCCGATCTCATCTGCCTCCACGATGAGAAATTTGATTTTGACCAGCCCCTGGAGCTCTTTGACCCGGATGCTACCTGGAAGCGGAAGACCTTTACCAATATTGAGGCCCGGGAGCTGATGGTCCCCATCTTCCAGGGGGGACAGCTGGTGTACCAGGTCCCCGACCTCCAGGCCAGCCGTGCCTACTGCCAGCGGCAGGTGGACTCCCTGTGGGATGAGGTCAAGCGCTTTGAAAATCCCCACAACTACTATGTGGACCTGTCCCAAAAGCTGTGGGATATTAAGCAGTCTCTGCTCAACAGCCACGAAATGAAATAAAAGATGATCCACGCCCCAGTCAAATGGCCGGGGCGTGGACTTTTTGGAATAAAAAACAGCCCGGTCTTTCGACCGGGCTGTTTTAACCGATTATCAGATAATGCACAGGGCCAGGGTCAGCAGGATCCAGACGATGGCCACCCACTTGGTCATCTTGGCCAGCTTGGCGTCCACGCTCTTGGCCTTGTTCTTGGACAGGAAGGTGTCGGCGCCGCCGGCAATGGCTCCGGACAGACCGGCGCTCTTACCGGACTGGAGCATAACCACCGCGATCACGGCCAGCCCGCACAGGACCTGGATAATGGTGAGGATCAGGTTCAGCGTTTCCATTTGTTCTCGTTCCTTTCAAGGCCCCTGGGGGGCAGTTATTGCACAGTTAAGCCCGGAAATGTCCGGAAGTACAGAAGATTGTACCACAGGTGTGGATAAATTGCAAGACTTTCCCGGAAATTTCCCCGCAAATGGGGAGTGATACCACAAATTGTGGAAGGATTTCCCCTTTTGCACACCATCAGGTGGAAACTGGTTCAGTGCCCTCCGGGCGGCGGTAGTAGACGATGCCGTTTTTGCAAGTGGTCTCCAGCAGCCCCCGGTCGGTGAGGTACTCCATAAAAAACCGGACGTTCCGCTCAAAGCGCAGGGCCCGGCGGGGCTTTTTGGTGAAAAGCTCATCCTGGATGCAGACAGCCTCGTTAATTTGGCTGGCAGACATGGGCCGGACGATGAGGGCAAGGATCTCCTCTGCCCGTCGGCGGATGAGGGCCTGATTTTCCTCAATGAGCCCCTCCACTTCCTCCTGGGAACAGGTGCCCCGGTGGGCCATGATATAGCGGGCACAGTTCAGCCCCCGCAGCTTTTCCCGGCTGTCTATGGCCGCCTGATGGCTGAGGTTATAGGGCAGCTTTGCCCCTAGCATCGTGTGGCTGAGCAGAGCGTCGGCGGTGTAGCACACGTTGTCAGGGGTGATGACGCAGATATGCCCGGCGGAGTGGCCGGGGGTGTGGAGGATCTGAAACTGGGCGCCGCAAAAGGAGAAAGGCCCGTCCTCGGGGGGGATGATCACATCAGGGGTGTGTACCATGCAGGAGGACTCCCGGGCCACCATGTCCGGGGGCAGGGTGAGAAAGTAACATTTCAGGGTCAGAATGTTGACGCACATAGCGGCCTCCGGGGCGGTGAGGGCGATCTTTGTGCCGTATTTCTGCTGAAAATACCCACTGTTGGCGCAGTGGTCCACATGGGCGTGGGAACACAGCACGCCCACCGGACGAAGTCCCTGGGATAAAAGGGCCTGCTCCAGCTCCTCCCGCTCTTCCAGAAGCCCGGTGTCCAGCAGGATGCACCGGCTGTCATCCAGTTTATAAAAGGGAATGTACTCCATGGCTTCCGCCACCCAGGTATTTCCCTTAATCTGCCTTAGTTCCATGGACAGCTCCTCCCCTCTCCTCTCCCTGCTTCAAATAGACCATCAGCACCGCCACATCCGCGGGCGACACACCGGACACCCGGCTGGCCTGACCAAGGTTCCGGGGCCGGATAGCGGCAAGCTTCTGCCGGGCCTCCAGACGCAGGCCGGAGATAGAACCATAGTCCAGGTCCAGGGGCAGGGCCCGCTCCTCCAGGCGCTTGACCTCCTCCACCTGGCGCAGCTGGCGGTCGATGTAGCCGGCGTACTTAATGGTGATCTCCGCTTCGCTGACTACCTTGGCGGGCAGCTGGGGCCGCTGAGGGTCAAAGGGAGTGAGGTCTGCATAGGTGAGCCGGGGGCGGCGGAGGAGATCGCTGAGCCGGGCCCCGTCCTTCACCGGGGGCTCCCCCCGGCTTTCCAGCAGCTGGTCAAGCTCCGGAGAGGGGGGCGTGCCGGTGCGCTCCAGCCGCTGCACCTCTTTGTCCACCATGCGGTACTTTTCCAGCACCGCTTCATATTGTGCCCGGGAAATAAGGCCCAATTCATAGCCCAGGGGGGTGAGCCGCCGGTCGGCGTTGTCCTGGCGGTGGAGCAGGCGGTACTCCGTGCGGGAGGTCATCATCCGGTAGGGCTCATTGGTGCCCTTGGTCACCAGGTCGTCAATAAGCACGCCGATGTAGCCCTGGTCCCGGCGGAGGATAAAGGGGGGCCTGCCAAAAATTTTCAATGCCGCGTTGACCCCGGCTACAAAGCCCTGGACGGCGGCCTCCTCGTAGCCGGAGGAGCCGTTGAACTGCCCCGCCCCGTAGAGGCCGGGGACGGATTTGACCTCCAGGGTGGCCTCCAGCTGGGTGGGGTCCACACAGTCATATTCGATGGCGTAGGCGCACCGGGTCATCTCCGCCTGCTCCAGGCCGGGGATGGTGTGGAGCATCTGGATCTGCACCTCCTCCGGCAAAGAGGAGGAAAAGCCCTGGATGTACAGCTCCTCTGTGTCCAGACCCATGGGCTCTATGAACAGCTGGTGGCGCTGCTTGTCCGGAAAGCGCTCTACCTTGGTCTCGATGGAGGGGCAGTACCTGGGCCCGATGCCCTCGATGGTGCCGTCAAACAGAGGGGAGCGGTGCATATTGGCCCGGATGATCTCATGGGTGCGCTCATTGGTGTAGGTGAGGTAGCACACCGCCTGGTTTTTCGGGGGCGTTTGGGTCTGAAAGGAGAAGGCCTGGCCGTCCTCGTCCCCCAGCTGAAGCTCCATTTTGGAAAAATCCACGCTCCGGCGGTTGACCCGGGGGGGCGTGCCCGTTTTGAACCGGCGGATGGACAGCCCCAGCTTCAACAGACTTTGGGTCAGAGGCAGAGCGGCGGACAGGCCGTCTGGCCCGGAGTCCCGAACCACCTCACCCACCACAATGCGGCCGCCCAGATAGGTGCCTGTGGCTACCACAGCGGCCTTCACGGCGTAGGTGGCCCCTGTGTGGGTGACCACGCCGGACACGGCCCCATTTTCTGTGAGGATCTCCACCACTTCCGCCTGCTTCACCCACAGGTTCTCCTGCTTTTCCAGAGTGTGCTTCATGACCTTCTGATACTCCCGGCGGTCGGCCTGGGCCCGGAGAGACCAGACGGCGGGGCCTTTGCTCCGGTTCAAAAGGCGGTATTGGATGCAGGCCTTGTCCGCGGCCCGGGCCATCTCGCCCCCCAGGGCGTCCAGCTCCCGCACCAGATGGCCTTTCCCGGTGCCGCCGATGGCGGGGTTACAGGGCATATTGCCCACCGCATCCAGGTTGACCGTGAAGCACAGGGTTTTTAGGCCCATCCGGGCGGCGGCCAGAGCGGCCTCAATGCCCGCATGGCCCGCCCCGATCACGGCGATGTCAAATTGTCCGGCAAAATAGGTTGTCATAAGCTGAAGTCCTTTGTCCATAAATTCGGTGGCTATTTTATCACGATTTGCCCCCCAGCACAAGGGAGTTCCCCTTCTCCCCTTGCGAAAAATGGCGTCATAGGGTACACTAAGAAAAATCAGGAAAGAAAGCGGGAGCGCCATGGAGCATGAATACTATATGTCCCAGGCCCTGGCCCTGGCCCGGGAGGCGGTGGAAGACGGGGATGTGCCCGTGGGCTGCGTCATTGTCCGGGACGGGGAAATTATCGGCCGGGGCCGGAACCGCCGGGAGGCGGACGGGGACGCTACCGCCCACGCAGAGCTGGAGGCCATTCGGGATGCCTGTGAGCGGCTGGGGAGCTGGCGGCTGCACGGCTGTACCCTCTATGTGACCCTGGAGCCCTGCCCCATGTGCGCCGGGGGAATTATTAACGCCCGGGTGGATGAAGTGCGCTACGGGGCGAAGGATGAGAAGGCGGGATGCTGCG
This sequence comes from uncultured Oscillospiraceae bacterium, assembly GCA_944383195.1. Taxonomy (GTDB): domain Bacteria; phylum Bacillota; class Clostridia; order Oscillospirales; family Oscillospiraceae; genus Lawsonibacter. The sequence goes on along the minus strand of CALWOP010000142.1, from coordinate 194 downwards.
GGTCGGTATTGAACCTGTTTGAGGAGCGCTTTAACCACCACCCCCGGATCTACCAGGGACCTCTGACCCGGGCGTGTGAAGAAATTCTCCAGCAGTTTTTTGAAAATCTGCGGTGAGGAAAAGATTTAATTCTTTTGTAACATTTGCAGAGAACTTTTGTAATGATTCTTGTCTATACTCATACTCGCAAGGCA
>CALWOP010000141.1 GCA_944383195.1 uncultured Oscillospiraceae bacterium | reverse complement strand
AATTTTTCCTTGGAATAGCTCTTTAGGGAATGGACCAGTTGGGGGGTCAACTCTCTCATAAATGCGCTCTCCTTAACAGTTTTTTAACACACCCCATTATCATAAGCGTTCCCCATATCTTTTGCAAGGATTTATTTTCAGTTTTCCATCATTTTTGCATAATTTTTTGCAAAAAAATCAGGGGCTCCGGCATTCCGGAGCCCTTATCTTCAGAGAAATTTTCTTTCTGTTAGGAAAACAGTCCCTGGAGCTGTCCCAGCAGCTCCATACTTTTGAATTTCAGCACATAGCCTTCATCCTGTTCAGTCACCAGAGCCGCCTGACCGGGAGTAAAATATCCGGCCTGAGTGGCCTCTTCCACCGTCTCGCTGGCTGCCCCCAGGCACAGGGGCGGAAAGGCCACACACCACCAGTTCTGTCCCTTTCCCTCTCCGATGACAATACGCAGGGCATTATAGTTTCCGGCCGGTAGAGCAAATCCCTCATACTCCTTGGTGGGGAACCAGCAGTTTGTCAGCTGGGCGGTAACTGGATAGCTGTACCCCGCCTCGTTGACCACCGCTTGGCCCGCCTGGGCCAGATCGTCCAGGTGGGCCTCCAGGGCAGAGCGTGCCTCCGCCAAGGTGGCGTGTTCCGGATAAAAGGTCTCCGCCTGGGCCAGCACCTCATCCCGCACCTGGAGCTTCAATGCCTGGTCCGCCTGGCTGTCCGAATTGGCAATCACATGAAAGCGGATGACGCTGTCAGCCAGTTCCCGCTGCTCCTTGCCTAGCCAGCTGCCCGTCACCACTGCTGCCAACAGGCCAAACATTAATGCCAATTCCCAACGCTTCAGTTTCCGATCCATTGCCGTCTCCTTTCAAGGCGGCAAAAAAGCCGCCCAATACCATAAAGCTAATTTGCTTTACAGTATGGGCAGCTTCTAACATATTTAAACCGTCTGGGTCAAAAAAGTCTCGTGGCTGGTCTCCCGAAGCCGCTCAAAGGCCTCTCGTGCCTCCTCCTCCCGCTCAAACAGACCGAAGGCGGTAGGGCCGGTTCCACTCATGCTGGCACCCAGGGCTCCGCAGCGGATGAGCTCGTTTTTGATCTCGCACACCCTGGAGAGCTGACGCTTGGGCAGGGCGTCTTCAAAGACGTTATACATCCGCCGAGCCACTCCCGCCAGATCCCCGGCCGCCAGGGCCTCCATAGCTCCCTTGGTGTCCGGGTGACGGCGCAGGCGCACCCGGTCGATCTGGGCAAACAGAGCGGGAGTAGAAATGGGAAAGTCAGGCTTACACACCACTACCCAGCATTTGGGCAGGGACGGCAGAGGCGTGAGCACCTCTCCCCGTCCTTCCGCCAGGGCGGTACAACCCATGACACAGTAGGGCACGTCAGAGCCCACCTTCTCACCGATTTTGGCCAGCTCTTCCAGTTCCACCGGAGCAGAATCCATCTCATTGAGGGCCCGGAGCACCGCAGCGGCATCGCTGCTCCCCCCGGCCATACCGGCACAGATAGGAATGCGCTTTGTGATGGCAATGTCCAGCCCCCGTGGTTCCTGTCCCCGGGACTCCCAATATCGGAGGGCAGCCTGAGCCGCTAAATTTTTGTCATTATTAGGCAGGAAATGCACATTGGTCTTGACCCGCAGCTCATCCCAGTCCAGGGGCTCCACCGTCAGATCGTCGGCCAGAGTGATGGACTGCATGATCATCCGCATATCGTGGTAGCCGTCCGGGCGTTTGGACAGCACGTCCAAGGTGAGATTCAGCTTTGCGTTTGCCTGGATGAACATGACAACACACTCCCTTTAGTCCCGAATTTTTCTTGCCTCTAAATAGAAACGCTTGTCGTGGGCTTCCCCCATAGAGAAGGTCTTTCGGGGCAGTACCCCGTCGTGGATGACTGTGGGGAACAACTCCTCCTTGCCCATGGTGGGCAGGAGGAAAGCAATGGCGTCCTCCCGTTCCTCCGCCAGTCTCTGTGCCACATCGGCACCGTGGATGTAATCAATTCGGCTTCCCGGATGGGCGGCGCAATATTCGTCCAAAAAGACCTGGAGCGTCCCCACAGGAAGCTGCTGCCGGGGACTGGTCACGGTGATCTCTCCCTTGCTCCAGCGGCTGACCACAAAGGACAGCATATGTCCCTCTCCCCTGCCCTGGACTGCCTGGGGATAATAGGCCATCAGAGCATCCAGCAAGTCTTCTGGCTTTACACCGAAAACCACCCGGTGGATAGGCTCAAACTCCAGAGATTCGTCGTGGAGATTTACCAGCTCGCACAGGGCGTACCGGGAGGGCAGCTTGTCCCAATGCTCGGTCGGGGTCAGCTTTTTGGCTCGCTCATAGCACTCCTTGGCTGTGGCCAGAGAGTGGTTCCCGTCTCCCACAGCAAAGAGGAGCACCGGCAGCGCCTGCTCCAAATGATACCGTTCTTGGAAAGCCGTGGGGTCCGCCAGGGCCTCCAAGGCGGCAAAAACCTGTGCCTGCTCCTGCTCCCCCAACTTCCAGCCCTTGATGTGACCGCCTCGCTCCATGAGCTCAAAGTCATAGACCGGCTCCATCGCCCCGGTTCTGGCGCTCAGGGGCTCGATGACCGTCTTACCCGGATCATCTGCCAGGAGCATCACATGGGGCAGCTCCACAGGGGCGTTCTTCCGCACCGCCACTCGGGGCGGAATGCGGGAGAGGACAGTGCCCTCGGTGGCCCGGATGGGCGCACCGGAACCAGGCTCGTAGTCGTACTGCTCCAGATCCACCATGCCGATGAGTCCCCGGCGGGTTTTGCCGCAGTCCAGGGTTCGCTCCACGTAGAAGACGCTGTTGGGGTACTCCTTGAACCGGCCTTCCCGGAGATAGCGGGTCATGGTGGTGTTGATCTCCATGATGTCGGTCTCTACGTTGGGACCCTCCAGGCAGCTTTCGGGGAGAATGAGACGCAAGGCCGAGGGTGATCGGCCCACCCGCTCCTCCACCCGCTGCCAATACTCGGGCTGAGAGGTATATTGATCACAGGCCACCACGCTCCACAGGCTCAGATCACAGTTCTGAGGCAGGAGGATATTGGCCGGCTGAAACGGAAAATTAGTTTTCATGTGTATCCTTCTTTTCTTTCAGAAGCTTATCCAGCTTTTGTTCGATTTCCTTCTGCTTATTCCAGACCATCCGCAGCCCGGAGAGTATCAGACCCGCGAACACTCCGTCCAGTATCAGCTGGTCGTCCCAACCCGGCTGGATAAACATGGAAGCGAGCAGGTAGAGCACAAAGGCAAACAGGGCCGCCCAGGCAGCAAATTTCAGGCCGCTATTCATGGCCGTCGTCCCCTCTCTGCCCCAGCAGCTTGTCGATCTTTTCCTCCAGGTCCCCAAGCTTTGTCACAATGGTCGCAAGTGCGGCCAGAGCTGCCACCAGGATCGCAAATCCCAGGATATAGGCCATAATCTCCCCGCCGATCATCGCGCAGAAAAAGTATGCTGCAACCAAAATAGCGGCAAAGAGGATACAATAGCCGAAGAACATAGAGCTACCTCCCAATCGTTTTTGCCCAACTGTCTCGTTCTTACAGGGCCTCCTCGATGGCGTGGAGCAGATCGTCAAACTCCTCAAAAGCGGGCAGCTCCGGGTGGTCGGCCTTGATAGCCTGGGTGCTCTTGAAGAGGAAACCCGCCTTGCTGGCCTGGATCATTCCCAGGTCGTTGAAGCTGTCCCCGGCGGCGATGGTATCAAAGCCACAGGACTGCAGGGCCTTCACTGTGGTGAGCTTGGACTTCTCACAGCGCATTTTATAGCCAGTGATCTCCCCGTTCTCTCCCACCTCCAAGGTATTGCAGAAAATAGTGGGCCAGCCCAGCTTTTCCATCAGAGGCTTGGCAAACTGCTCGAAGGTATCGCTGAGAATGATGACCTGGGTCTCGCTTCTCAGCTTGTCCAAAAACTCCTTGGCCCCAGGCAGAGGGTCAATGGTGGCAATGGTGGCCTGGATCTCCTTGAGGCCCAGTCCATGCTCCTTCAAAATACCCAGGCGCCAGGTCATGAGCTTGTCATAGTCGGGCTCATCCCTAGTGGTGCGCTTCAGCTCGGGAATCCCGCTGGCCTCGGCAAAGGCGATCCAGATCTCGGGGACCAGAACCCCCTCCATATCCAAACAGACAACATTCATACTAAGTACTCCTTTTTCTGTCCTCAGCCTTCCCGTCCCTGCTTGCGGCGCAGGTTGGTCAGGAAGTTGTCCATCCGGGCGATGGACTCGGCGATATCCTTCATGGACGCGGCATAGCAGGCCCGGACGAAGCCCTCGCCCCCGGGGCCAAATGCGTTGCCAGGGATGACAGCCACCTTCTCCTCCATGAGAAAGCGCTCACAGAACTCCTCGCTGGTAAGGCCCGTGGAGCGAATGTCGGGGAAAACATAGAAAGCGCCCTTGGGCTCAAAACAGCTCAGGCCGATTCGGTTGAGGTTTTCCACTAGATACCGGCGGCGGCGGTCATACTCCTCCCGCATATGCTCGATGTC
>CALWOP010000140.1 GCA_944383195.1 uncultured Oscillospiraceae bacterium | reverse complement strand
AGGAGATGTCGGCCAGCTCCAGATACTCATGGCCGTGGTCGGCGATGTGGTTTTTCCGCCCCTGGAGGTCGTCTCCCAGCAGCAGGTCAAAGACCTGGGCGGTGCGCTCCACGTCCTCGGGCATGACCTTGATAAGCCGCCGGGTTTCCGGGTTCATGGTGGTCAGCCACATCATGTCCGGGTCGTTCTCGCCCAGACCCTTGGAGCGCTGCACGTCGCACTTTTTCCCGTCCAGAGAGGCGACGATGTCATTTTTCTCCTTGTCGGAGTAGGCAAACCAGGTCTTCTCTTTGCAGGTAATTTCATAAAGGGGAGACTCGGCGATATACACATACCCCTCCTGAATGAGGGTGGGGGTCAGGCGGTAGAGCATGGTGAGGATGAGGGTGCGGATCTGAAAGCCGTCCACGTCGGCATCGGTACAGATGACCACCTTGTTCCAACGCAGGGCATTTAAATCAAAGGCGGCCAGGTCCTTGGCCTTCTTGTCGTGGACCTCCACACCGCAGCCCAGGACCTTCAAAAGGTCGGTGATGATCTCGCTTTTGAAGATCTTGCCGTAGTCCGCTTTGAGGCAGTTCAAAATTTTGCCCCGGACGGGCATGATTCCTTGATACTCCGCGTCCCGGCTCAATTTGACGCTGCCCATGGCCGAGTCGCCCTCCACGATATACAGTTCCCGGCGGGAGACATCCTTGGTGCGGCAGTCCACGAACTTCTGCACCCGGTTGGAGATATCCATGGAGCCGGTGAGCTTCTTTTTGATGTTCAGCCGGGTCTTTTCCGCGTTCTCCCGGGCCCGCTTGTTGATGAGCACCTGCTCGCCAATTTTCTGGGCGTCGATGGGATTTTCGATGAAGTAGACCTCCATCTGGCTGCGGAGAAATTCGGTCATGGCCTCCTGGACAAATTTGTTGTTGATGGCCTTTTTTGTCTGGTTTTCGTAGCTGGTCTGGGTGGAGAAGTTGTTGGAGACCAACACCAGGGCGTCCTGAATGTCCTGGAAGGCTATTTTGCTCTCATTCTTGGTGTATTTATTCTGACTCTTCAGGTAGCTGTCAATGGCAGAGACAAAGGCGGAGCGCACCGCCTTGTCGGGCGAGCCGCCGTGCTCCAGCCAGGAGGAGTTGTGGTAGTGCTCAATGACCTGGACTTTATTGGAAAAGCAAAAGGAGACGGACAGCTTTACCTTATATTCCGGCTTGTCCGCCCGGTCCCGGCCCTTCCGCTCCGTCTGCCAGAAGACGGGTGAGGTAAGGGAGTCCTCTCCGGCCAGTTCGGAGACATAGTCCTGGATGCCGTGCTCATACTGAAAGTCGGTAGTCTCAAACTTCCCACCCACCTGCTTACGGAAGCGGAAGGTGACCCCGGCATTGACCACCGCCTGGCGCTTCATCACGTCCAGGTAGTATTCAGGGGGGATGTTGATGTCGGTAAAGACCTCCAGGTCGGGTTTCCAGCGGATGACGGTACCCGTCTTTTTCCCTTTATCGGTGGGCTCTTTCTTGAGTCCGCCGATGTTTTCGCCCTTTTCAAAGTGGAGGGAGTATTTGAAGCCGTCCCGCCACACGGTGACATCCATATATTCGCTGGCGTACTGGGTGGCGCAGGAGCCCAGGCCATTGAGGCCAAGGGAGTACTCATAGTTGTCGCCGGAAAGGTTGTTATACTTGCCGCCGGCGTACAGCTCGCAGAAAACCAGCTCCCAGTTATATTTTTGCTCTTTCTCGTTCCAGTCCAGGGGACAGCCCCGGCCCTGGTCCTCCACCTGGATGGAAAGATCCTCAAACCGGGTGACGGTGATGAGGCTGCCATGGCCCTCACGGGCCTCGTCGATGGAGTTGGACATGATCTCAAAGACTGCGTGTTCGCAGCCCTCCAGTCCGTCTGAGCCGAAAATAACTCCGGGCCGCTTGCGCACCCGGTCGGCCCCTTTCAGGGCGGAAATGGCGTCGTTGCCGTAGTTATTGGTTTTCTGGGCCATAATGTCGATTCCTCACAATTCCTGGCTGCTCCCCACAGAGGGAGGAAAAGTCCTATACACATACGTGATAATATTACCAGATATTGCGCGGAAAAGTCAAGAATTGGGCAGACCTTGTGGCTGGGCGCATAAAGGAGAGCATTCTGCAAAAGATGGAGGCAAGGAGGCGGAGAAATGGAATGTTTTCAAGTGATTGAGTCGGGAGAGGGGATCGAAGCGGCGATTTTGCGCGGTTTGGCTGCCCAGGGGGGACTGTCCGGACGGACCTGCAGCGACCGGCACCCCGCACTGGTGGTGGTGTCCCCCAAAGCGGTGCTGGAGAGTCGGAAGCTGCCCAGGGCCTGCCGGACAGTCCTTGTGCCCGGCAGCGGTGCGGAGTCTTTGCGGGGACTGCGGGCGGCCAGCGCGGTGAGCTACGGCCCGTCCCCCAAGGACAGCTTGACGGTGTCCAGCCGGGAGGAGGATCGGATGTGGGCGAGCCTGCAGCGGGAGGTTGTGACCCTGGAGGGACGGGTGGTGGAACGGCAGGAGTTTGCCGTCCCGCTGGTGCGAAAGGGTGAGGAGATGACCGCCCTGGCGGTGGTGGGGGCGCTGCTGCTGCTGGGTGTGCCGCCCCAGGAGATGGAGCGGGGAGAGGTATGGTAGAAATTTGGAAAACAAAGCCAGGGCATTTTTCGCATATGCTGGCAAATCTTGCGGATAATAGGCTTGTCAAAGGAATTTTAACCATGGGAGGCAAATCATAGATGAAAGCAACAGGCATAGTCAGACGCATTGACGATCTGGGGCGTGTGGTGATTCCCAAAGAGATTCGCCGTACTATGCGCATTCGAGAGGGCGACCCGTCACAGACAACATGGTCATGGTGGGAGGAGTTCTGTTTCGGCATGCTGGATTTGAACAATAGGAAGGGCTGGTAGTGGTGCACAGTGCCCAAAAAATTCCTGCCAACGGTACATATCCGAGAGGGTCAAAAAATCCTGCACAAATGGAGTTTGTGCAGGATTTGCAAGGGTTGTGGGGGAAAAGAACTGTCTCCGTGTTGTCAGCAAGGGCGGAATTTGTTGTGCAGTAGCACAAGAAGTGGGGGTGTACTGTGTGTCGCCAATTTCCGCAGCGCCCCCTCGGTGGAGCTGATACGGAGCGAAGGGCAGAGTTCCCGAATGTCCTGCTTCATGAACCGGCTGACCTTCTTCCATGGCAGCCCGGCGCACAGTCACCAAAGCCGGGAATTTGGTCTCCATCAGGGCAAAGCGGTCTTCAAAGTCCTTATAGAGGATCTTGTAAAGCTGCAGGATGTAGTTTTGCGGAATAGGGGTGGCGTCGAAGTTCTCGTGGATGAGGTTCAGCATATCCCGGTAACCTGCGATTTCCTGTTCATCCCGGTTCCCCGGCGTTGTTTTCTCCTCCATAAGCTGACGGATACGGGTGTTTGTCGTCACGATTCCCTCAATGGCATTAGTTGCCTCGGTACTCTGTACTTTTGCGAGCTCCACCAGTTTCTCCAATTCTGACAGCCGCTGCTTCAGGTACAGTTTTTGCTTTCCGGCTTTTTGTGGAGAACACCCCTCCGGTCTCTTTATTCGGTTTCATCACGGCCTGACATGTTGAAAAGCACCATGGCGGTATTTCGCATTGAGAAAACCCGCGACTATACGGTGATGTCCAACCACCACCTGCGCAACGCGGGGCTGTTGCTAAAATCCAAAGATCTTCTTTCCATGATACTGTTTTTGCCGGAGGACTGGAACTACATCACCAGAATCCCATCCAAAATCTGCAAGGATAGCACAGTCAGCATCGGCTTTACCCTGAAGGCGCTGGAGCAGGTCAGGTACATAATCCGTAACCGTCTCTGGGACAGCAAGGGTAAGATCGAGGATGTGGAGTATGTCATCTACGAAACGCCCCGCTCCTCGGACACGGGCCAGCCGTTTGAGGACGAGCCGGATACAGCTTGTCCAGATACGGAAACCCCGGATATGGATGACCCATATCTGAAAAAAGGTGATGTAACTGTAGAAAACCTCTCAGTGTGCAGTTCCCCTATGCTTGATTTTTCTCAGATAACAACTCGATGATTGGTGAATCATTTCAATCTGTAATAGCAAATGTTCTTCCCAGCACCCTCCCGTTTCAGTTCGCCGGATGCCACTAATTTCCGCAGTGCTCCTTCGATGGAGCTGATGCTGAGCGAAGGGCAAAGCTCACGGATGTCCTGCTTCGTAAACCGACCGACCTTCTCCATGGTAGCCCGGCGCGCAGTCTCCAGGGCAGGGAGCTTGGTCTCCACCAGAGCAAAGCGATCTTCAAAATCCTTGTAGGCGGAAAGAATGGTCCCTAGCAGATACTTGATGAACGGAATCACATCTTCAGTACCTTCATGCCATCCGATCTGCGCCTGGCCCAGGGCATCGTAATAGAGATCCTTGTTTTTTACGATCTTGGCCTCCAGCGAGATATATTTGCCCACATAGAACCCGCTGCGGTAGAGCAGCAACGTGGTCAGCAAACGGCTCATTCTGCCGTTTCC
>CALWOP010000139.1 GCA_944383195.1 uncultured Oscillospiraceae bacterium | reverse complement strand
CCGGTAAGCTCCCGGACGATCATCAGGTCAATGCCCTTTTCCGCCGTCTCCTTCTTCAGGGGGCAGGCCTCGGCCAAGGCGGGGCGCAGGGCGGCGGGACGCAGGTTGGCATAAAGTCCCAGATCCTTGCGAATGGACAGCAGGGCGGTCTCCGGCCGCTGGTTGGGGTCGGTGGAGTGGCCCCACTTGGGTCCGCCCACTGCACCCAGCAGGACGGCGTCGCAGGCCTTGCAGGCCTCGGCGGTCCCATCGGGATAGCTCTTGCCCACCGCGTCAATGGCGCAGCCGCCCATCAAAACATCGGTATAGGTAAAGGTGTGGCCGAACTTCTCGCCGATGGCGTCCATGACCTTGACGGCCTCGCCCACTACCTCGGGGCCAATACCGTCACCCCGGATCAGTGCGATCTTATAGTTCATTTCGCCACCCCCCGCTCTTTCAGAGAGTTGAGCAGACCGCCGCTTTTGATGATGCCCTCAATAAAAGGAGGGAAAGGCGCAGCCTGCCAGGTCTTGCCTTGGGTGCTATCAGTAATGATACCCGTAGAAAAATCCACGTCCACTTCATCACCGGGCTGGATTTCCTCCGCCGCCTGGGGACACTCTACAATGGGAAAACCAATGTTGATGGCGTTGCGGTAGAAGATGCGCGCAAAGGAGGGGGCAATGACGCACTTCACGCCGCAGGACTTGATGGCCAGAGGGGCGTGCTCCCGGGAGGAGCCACAGCCAAAGTTAGGTCCTGCCACAATAATGTCCCCAGGCTGGACGGTGGAAGCAAACTCCGCATCAATGTCCTCCATACAGTGAGAGGCCAGAGCGGCGGGAGAGGGATCGTTCAAGTGCCGGGCCGGGATGATCACGTCAGTGTCGACGTTGGCGCCGTATTTATAAACCTTCATGGAACGTCATTCCTTTCTGATTGTTGGAAATAGAAACGAAACCGGGAATCAGAACTGGGAACAGAAAACGAATCAGCCTTCCTCTCTTCTCTCCCCTTCCGAAAACCCCAGAGGCGAAACGCAGTTTTGCACAAAATTCTTTGCCACGCTTTCTTTTAAGAAAGCGTGCGGGGGTCGGCCACGCAGCCGGCAATGGCGGAGGCGGCGGCCACGGCGGGAGAAGCCAGAATGACCTCGCTGGTCACATGACCCATGCGCCCCACGAAATTCCGGTTAGTCGTGGAAACAGTGCGCTCCCCTTCGGCCATGACGCCCATGTGGCCGCCCAGACAGGGGCCGCAGGTGGGGGTGGAGACGGCGGCGCCGGCCTCAATGAAGTCCTGAATGAGTCCTTCCTTCATGGCCTGGAGCACGATCTCCTGGGTGGCGGGAATGACCACACAGCGCACGTTGTCGGCCACCTTCTTGCCTTTCATAATGGCCGCAGCAATGCGCAGGTCCTGGATCCGGCCGTTGGTGCAGGAGCCGATGACCACCTGGTTGATGGGCAGGCCGGCCACCTCACTGACCACCTTGGTGTTCTCCGGCAGGTGGGGCATGGCCACGGTGGGCTCCAGCTTGTCCAGATCAATCACGACCTCACGGACATACTCCGCGTCGGGGTCGGCCTGGAATGCCTCACAGGGGCGGTTCACCCGGCCGTTGATGTACTCCATGGTCTTTTCGTCCACAGGGAAAATGCCGTTCTTGCCGCCGGCCTCAATGGCCATGTTGGAGATGGTGAAGCGGTCGTCCATGGTGAGGGAGGAGACGCCCTCCCCGGCAAACTCCAGAGACTGATACAGCGCCCCGTCTACGCCGATCTCACCGATCAGGTGGAGGATCACATCCTTGCCGGACACATGGGGCTGGAGCTTTCCCTTCAGGGTGACCTTGATGGCGGCGGGCACCTTGAACCACAGCAGACCCGTGGCCATGCCGGCGGCCATGTCAGTGGAGCCAATACCGGTGGAGAAGGCGCCCAGCGCCCCGTAGGTGCAGGTGTGGGAGTCGGCGCCCACGATGATCTCGCCGGGGGCACACAGGCCCTTCTCGGGCAGCAGGGCGTGCTCTACCCCCATCTGGCCCACATCAAAGAAATTGGTGATGTTGTGCTTGTGGGCAAACTCCCGGGCCTGCTTGCACAGCTGGGCGGACTTGATGTCCTTGCAGGGGGTGTAGTGGTCCAGGACAATGGCAATTTTGTCCTTGTCAAAGACCTGGGTGAACCCCGCCTTTTCAAACTCGGTGATGGCCACCGGAGTGGTGATGTCGTTGCCCAGAACCAGATCCAGCTTAGCCTCGATGAGCTGGCCTACCTCTACTTTATCTAACCCGGCGTGCTTGGCCAGGATTTTCTGCGTCATGGTCATTCCCATGGAACATTCCTCCTAATCGGATGATTTGTCCCTATCTTACCAGCCCCCTTGTCAAAAGAATGTAAACTATGTTACAATTATGAAAAATTCTTTGGGAGGTCTGGAACACATGGACTTTACCCCCGATTTTCCCGCCCACATCTGGGAGCCCTTTGCCAAGAGCCGCCCCCCTATCCTCTGCGAGGCCGGATACCTTATCTACCTTCAAAATACCAAGGCCACCTGCTTCTACTATCTGAACAGCGGCCGGGTAAAAAGCTTCATTCAATCGGAGGACGGAGAGGAACGTATCCTCCATGTATACGGCCCGGGCAGCCTCTTTGGTGAGGCATCCTTTTTTGACGAGCTGCCCCGGGTATCATCCGACGTGGCCCTCACAGACTGCCAAATCGTGGCCATTGACCGGGAACTGGTCACCCAGGAGATCGCCAAACATCCGGAGCTGGCCCTGGCTATGATGAAATATCTGGCCCGGACGGTGCGCCTGCTGTCCGGCCAAGTGGACCAGATGGCCTTTCGCCCCGCCCGGTGGCGGGTGGGGCGTTTTCTCCTCTCCCTCTCCCCTGACGGCGGCACAGCCCAGTGTACTCAAGAAGATATTGCCGCCGCCGTGTCGGTGAGCCGGGTGACCGTAAGCCGGATTTTGAACTCCTTTGCCCGGGAAGGGCTGGTGGAGGTTGGCTACGGTACGGTGCGGGTGCTGGATCCCCACGCCCTGAACGAATTATGTAAAATATCATAAAACAAAACGGCGGGGAAAGGCACCCCCGCAAAAGGACAACAAAAAACCGATTTTGCGCATCAGCGAGGAAGGGTCTGTGGAAATCCGCAGGCCCTTCTTTTTACGCACGTCAGAAAAGGGCGCAAACAGCCAGTTGACTGTCCTCGCCCCCGCTATTTGAGAAGTGCTGCGAAAAACGATCTCTTGATACGGGTTAATCCTCAGCCGTGTATGGGGAAAATGAGGGCATGTGGTGTTCCACATGCCCTCATTTTGGCCTATGATTCACAAAAACGACTTTCGAAATTTGGATGCAGTTAAATTGCAGTGATGCAAATATTGTTGTGGCTTTTTCTATCCGCTTGTGGTATGTTGTCTTGCTACAAGGGGGTAGGATAATATGCGCAATATACTGAAACTGCTGTATGATAGATTTTATACACCTGTGCCCATGGCAGAAGCTGAACAGGAAATTGAAGTTTGCCACCGTCAGCTTATCGAGCGACTGGAAAAACCGGAGAGAAAACTGGTGCTGCGGATCATGGATACCCAGAATCTAATGGCGGAAGAGCGCTCCATGGACAGTTTCCTCTGTGGCTTTCACCTGGCTTTGGAAATGGCAAACGAATTGAATTACTATAAACAGGACAGGCAGTCATTGCCAGCTGAAGAAGATGAGACAGATGCCGGTTCTGATGATTGTAACAGGAAGCAGTAGGCATTTAGCACATCTCACCTATACACCTGCCACGTACATCTCGATGAGAGCCTCTTCCACACTGCTCTTCCGGCGACGATACCGCTCAATAATGGCGGTCTCAAAGGATATCCCCTTATGCGGGATGTGGTGAAGATCACGGAGCCGGAGGGCGTATCCTGGACCCCTTTGCCGGTTACGGCAGCACAGTGCTGGCCGCCGTGCTGGAGAGCTACTCTGCCACTGGCATCGAGGTCACCGACGCCTACGCCGCCCTGTCCAAGGAACGGATCGCGCGGGAGCTGGCTCAAAGTGCGTGACGGCCTGCTGTCCCCGATTGCCCTTGATAACTCCCCTGGAGGCAGATAGAATGAAACAACAGGAGGAGGTGCGCGCATGAAAGTCGAATTCACCTTTGACAAGGCGCAGATCCAGCGGTACGGATATACTGTAGATGCTGTACGGCAGACGATCCTCAGAGGCTTTGCTGCAAAGGGTCTACGCTGTGTCTCCGCCGATGATCCGATGACTTTTACGGGTCGTGGCCGTAAAGAAGATTTCTCTAATATATGGGCCATTTTGATGGCGTTGCTTCGGACAGATTGGTTTCCCAAGTTTGCAGCTTCCTGCACTTGGTATGATGATGACGGTGCACAGGAAGATGTGCTGTCTCAGGCATGGAAAGTGTCTGGATAGGTATTTGTTCTGCTGGCTGTTTAGGATGGGACGCCAAGCGAAATCAGGCTCCACAGTACAATACGCAAGGTTGCAAGGTAGGACGATTTGGATTGTTGATTCAAATTCACTCGATGTCAACTATGAGGGATAACTTAAGTTTTTGAGCAAATCGGACGATAACACTAATAGA
>CALWOP010000138.1 GCA_944383195.1 uncultured Oscillospiraceae bacterium | reverse complement strand
TCTTGTTTGGAGACGACGAGCAACGAAGCGGAATGGATGTCCGGCGCTTCGCCGGACGAAATGGAGAGGAGTTTGTGAGGAGGACATGGGAACACTTTATCTGGTCCCCACCCCCATCGGTAATCTGGGGGATATCTCCCGCCGCATGGCGGACACTCTGGCGGAGGTGGATTTTATCGCGGCCGAGGATATCCGGGTGTCGCTGAAACTCCTCAACCACTTGGAGATCAAAAAGCCCATGCTCACCTACCACCGCCACAACACCGAGACCGGGGGACAGGCGGTCATCGACCGGCTGCTGGCGGGGGAGAACGGGGCTCTTGTCACCGACGCGGGGATGCCCGCCATCTCTGACCCGGGAGAGGAACTGGTGGCCCGGTGTGCCCAGCTGGATATCCCGGTGGTGGCCATCCCCGGGCCTTGCGCCCTGGTCGCTGCCCTGGCGGTGTCCGGCCAGCCTACGGGGCGGTTCACCTTTGAGGGCTTCCTCGCCATGAACAAGAAAAACCGCCGTTCTCATCTGGACTCCCTGCGCCATGAGGAGCGGACTATGATCTTCTATGAGGCCCCTCACAAGCTGGCTGCCACCCTCCGGGACTTGAGCGATACCTTTGGCCCGGAGCGCCCGGTGTCCCTGTGCCGGGAACTGAGCAAACTCCATGAGGAGGTGCGCCGCACTACCTTGGGCGAGGCGGCGGACTACTACCGGGACAACGCCCCCAAAGGGGAGTTTGTGTTGGTGGTCCGGGGGGCGGAGCCCCAGGAAGAGCGGGAGGCCACTTTAGAAGACGGCCTTGCCCTGGTGGAAAAGCTCCGGACAGAGGAGGGGCTTTCCCTCCGGGACGGAGTAAAGCGGGCAGCCAAGGAGCTGGGCCTGCCCAAAAATCAGCTCTATGACCTGGCTCTGGTACGGAATTCGTAAAAAACAGGGTATATTTGGAAGAAAATTTGGCTATCGTTACCGGAAAGCGCACCCTTTTGGGTGAGCTGGATAAAATAGAGAGAGACCTGAGATGTGAGGTGCCATAGGATGGATTTGGAACATAACGTACAGGATTATATCAAGCCGGGCAAGCGAGCCCACCTGGTGGGGATCGGAGGCGTGTCCATGTCTCCCCTGGGGGAGGTGCTGAAAGGCCGGGGCGTGATCGTCACGGGCTCAGATATGAATGAGAGCGCCGCGGTGGAGCATTTGCGGTCATTGGGCATTCCGGTGACCATCGGCCACCTGCCCCAGAGCGTGGAGGGGGCGGACTGCGTGATCCGCACCGCCGCCGTCCACGATGACAACCCGGAGATCGCTGCCGCTCTGGCTGCCGGCATCCCCGTCTTTGAGCGGGCTCAGGCCTGGGGGGCCATCATGCGCCACTACCGCAACGCTCTGTGTGTGTCGGGAACCCACGGGAAGACTACCACTACCTCCATGTGCACCCACATTTTCCTGGCTGCCGGGAAGGACCCCTCGGTGATGATCGGGGGCACTCTGCCCATCCTGGGAGCAGGACACCGGGTGGGCCATGGGGACACCATCATCGCTGAATCCTGCGAGTACTGCAACTCGTTTTTGTCCTTTGCCCCCACTGTGGCGGTGATCCTCAATGTGGAGGAGGACCACCTGGACTTTTTCAAAGACATCCATGACATCCAGCACTCCTTCCGCTCCTTTGCCCAGTTGGTGCCGGAGGACTGGGGCTGGGTGGTGGTCAATGGAGACAACGCCCACGCCATGGAGGCGGTGCGGGACTGCGGCCGGGAGATTTTGGTGTTCAGCCGGGATGGAGACCGGGCAGATTGCCAGGCGCGGAATGTGACCTGGGAGAAGGGGTTGCCCCGCTTCGACATTCTCATCCACGGGGAAAAATATGCCCATGTAGAGCTGCGGGTCGGGGGGGAGCACAACATCTCCAACGCCCTGGCCGCCGCCTGTGCCGCATGGGCCCTGGGGATTCCGGGGAGTGCCGTGGAAGAGGGCCTGGAGGCCTTTACCGGAGCGGGACGGCGCTTTGAAAAGAAAGGGGAGTACCACGGGGCCATGGTCTACGACGACTACGCCCACCACCCAGATGAGCTTCACGCTCTGCTGACCATGGTGAAAAAGCTGGGATATCAGCGGGTCATCTGTGCTTTCCAGCCCCACACCTATACCCGTACCGCCGCCCTCTTCGACCACTTTGTGGAGGAGCTGAAGCTGGCGGACGTGGCAGTGCTGGCGGAAATTTACGGCGCACGGGAGCAGAACACCATTGGCATCTCCTCCAAAGATCTGGCGGAGAAGATTCCGGGGGCCATTTACTGCCCCACCCTGGAGGCGGTCACCGAAAAGCTCCGGGAGCTGGCACAGCCGGGAGACCTCATCCTCACTGTAGGCGCGGGGGATATCTATCTGGCCGGAGAGGCGCTGGTGAAGCAGTAATATCTTGTTTATAAAATGACCCCCGGGGCAGCGAGGCTCCGGGGGTTTTGTTTGGATATTTTACCTTGGGAAGAGCGGCGAAAGCTGTCGCCCAAGAACGGAATCATTTCTTCTTGTTGCTTCTTCCCACCAAGTAATCAAGGGATACCCGGTAAAAATCCGCCAGCTGGATTGCCAAATCCAGAGGAAGCGCCCGCTCCCCGCGCTCATATTTGGAATAGAGTGACTGGTCACAGTGAATCATACCGGCGATTTGCTCTTGTGTCAGGTCGGCATCTTCTCGTAAGTCTCGGATTCTTAGCTTCATAGTCATCACCGAAGCAACTATATCAAAGGACATATTGTCCTATTGACTTTTAGGACAATATGACCTATTCTTATAGAGAGGTGATCCTATGCCGGACTATAAAGAGATGTACCTAACCTTGTTTCGGGCTACGGAACAGGCGGCAAACACGCTGATTGCCGCCCAGCGTTCCTGTGAGGAACTGTATATCAATGGCCAGGATGGGGAGGTAAAGCTCCTGCCCAAAGCAGAAAAGCCATCCAGAGCGATTGAGGAAGGGGAACGGACTGTTCCGTAGGCAAAATAAAAAAGCGGGGAGAGCGTTCTCCCCGCTTTTGATTTGCTTACAGATTGCTGTCCAGCACTTGGGTAAAGGCGCCGCCGGGCATGACGCCCACCTTGCGTTCGATCTCCTTGCCGTCCTTGAAGAAGATGACGGTGGGGATGGACATGACGCCGTAGCGGATGGCCAGCTCCTGCTCCTCGTCCACATTCACCTTGCCCACGATGGCCTTGCCCTCGTACTGATTGGCCAGATCGTCGATCACGGGGCCAAGCATCTTGCAGGGACCGCACCAGTCGGCCCAGAAGTCCACCATCATCAGCTTGCCGTCGTTAAGAGCCTTGTCAAAGCCTTCCTTGCTGAAATGTACCAACATATCAATCATTTCCTTTCTGTATTCATCAATGGATTTTTGTTTTATTGTTCCGGTTTTTGGTCCAGATATTCACAGGCGGACAGGGCAGCCACATGGCCCTCGCCCACGGCTTTGGACACCTGAAGGGGAGTTCCGGTGCAGTCCCCGGCGGCGAACACGCCCTCCACATTGGTGGCCATGCGCCGGTCCACTTTGATATAGCCCGCTTCCGTTTCCAGGGTGGGCAGCAGGTCGGTGGGGGCAACAGTCTGCCGGAGAACAAACACCCCGTCGCAGGGGATGAGGACTCCGTCCGCTTCCAGGCCGGTGACGGCCTGCTCCCCCTTGACAGCCAGCTTACCCGCTTTTACAAAGGGGATGCCCTCATCCAGCCCCTGGGGGGGCTGAGGGGACACATAGGTAACATGAGCGCCCAGACGCTGAAGGTAGTTGGCCTCATGGGGGGCGTCGGAGGACCGGCCCACCACGATCACCTGCTTGCCCCGGTAGAGCATTCCGTCGCAGGTGGCACAGTAGCTTACGCCCCGGCCCAGATACTCCTCCTCGCCGGGATATTTGGCCTGCCGGACAACTCCGGGGGCCAGGATAAGGGCCTTTCCCTCATACACCTGACTGCCCACAGTGACCATAAACCCATTCCAGGCCATGAGGGAGATGGCCTTGCCTACCACAAATTCCACACCCATTTCGGCTGCGTGCTGGTAAAAGGCCTCCAACATCTCCGCCCCGGTGCGCCCGGGGAGACCCAGATAGTTATCTACCCGTTCGGCCTTGGCCAGGGGACTGTCCTGCCAGCGGTTGCCAATGACCAGGACACTTTTGTCCCGCCCACGGGCGGCCACTGCCGCCGCCAGCCCCGCAGGGCCGGAACCCAGCACGATGATGTCATAGGTCATATCGGTCCCTCCCTTTCCGGAAGATGTCTTCAACGAATTTATTATACGCGCTTTCCCCGCCGGATTCAAGAAATATTCCGCGGGGAGCTTCCTAACCTGTGCCTATACCATACCACAGGGGTGGCGAGGCTTCCGTAACTTTGTCACATTGAGCGGCTGCGGCCCGAAATTCCGGGAGAAATGCGGGAAGGCCTTGCATTTCCCCCTGTCTATGGTGTAAAATACATCAGTTATTATAATTTCGGCCAGCTGGGCCGTATACCCCCAGAGAAGACAGGAGGAACAAGCTATGTCGGAAGACATCAAGGCTGTTACGGAAAATGAGGCTCCCGAGAGCCAGAACTTTATCCACCAGTTCATCCAGGAGGACATCGCCCCCGGCGGCCGTTTTGC
>CALWOP010000137.1 GCA_944383195.1 uncultured Oscillospiraceae bacterium | reverse complement strand
AGGTGGCGATATACTTGGCAGCGCTGGCAAAACCGGGGCAGTGGTCAGTGCCATTCAGGTCATTGTCGATGGTCTTGGGCACGCCCATGATCCGGCACTCATAGCCCACCTTCTGCATATACTTGGAGATCTTGTTGCAGGTGTCCATGGAGTCGTTGCCACCATTGTAGAAAAAGTAGCGGACATTGTATTTTTTGAAGATTTCCAGGATACGCTGATAATCGGTGTCATCCTGATCGGGATCGGCCAGCTTATAGCGGCAGGAACCCAGAGCAGAGGAGGGGGTATACTTCATCAGCTCCAGCTCGGCGGGGTCTTCCTGAGACATATCATAGAGCTTGTCCTCCAGCACACCCTTGATGCCGTGGGCAGCGCCCAGCACCCGAGTAATGCAATCAGACTTCAGAGCAGTCTGGATGACGCCCTGAGCGCTGGCGTTGATGACCGCGGTGGGGCCGCCGGACTGGCCAATGATACAAGCGCCGGTGAGTTTTTCCATGTTAACTTCCTCCTAAAACAATATTCATAGTGCGAAAAAATGCTTAAGTCCAAAATTCTTTTTTAATATAACATGTCCTCTTGTTTTTATCAACCATCAATGGTACAATAAGAGTCGCAAAAAATATATGAGGAGATGGTAATTATGCCATTGGTCACCACTACCGAAATGTTCAAGAAAGCTTACGACGGCGGTTACGCCATCGGCGCTTTCAACGTCAACAACATGGAGATCGTCCAGGGCATCACCGAGGCTGCCAAGGAGGTCAACGCCCCCCTGATCCTTCAGGTTTCCAAGGGCGCCCGTGCCTATGCCAACCACACCTATCTCGTCAAGCTGGTAGAGGCCGCTATCATCGAGACCGGCCTGCCCATCTGTCTGCATCTGGACCACGGCGACAGCTTTGAGACCTGCAAGAGCTGCATCGACGGTGGCTTTACCTCCGTCATGATCGACGCTTCCTCCAAGCCTTTCGCCGAGAACATTGAGATCACCAAGAAGGTCGTTGAGTACGCCCACGACCACGGCGTTGTGGTTGAGGCCGAGCTGGGCGCCCTGGCCGGCGTGGAGGACGAGGTCAACGTCTCCGCTGAGCAGTCTCACTACACCCGTCCCGAAGAGGTGGAGGAGTTCGTCTCCAAGACTGGCTGTGACTCCCTGGCCATCGCCATCGGTACCAGCCACGGCGCTTACAAGTTCACCGCCGCTCAGTGCACCCGCAATGAGAAGGGCGAGCTGGTTCCCCCGCCCCTGCGCTTCGATATCCTGGACGAGGTCGTGAAGCGTCTGCCTGGCTTCCCCATTGTGCTCCACGGTTCTTCTTCCGTGCCCCAGGAGTTTGTGAAGATGGTCAATGAGAACGGCGGCAAGATGCCCGATGCCGTGGGTATCCCCGAGGAGCAGCTGCGTCAGGCCGCCCGTGGCGCTGTTTGTAAGATCAACATCGACTCTGACCTGCGCCTGGCCATGACCGGCACCATCCGGAAGTTCTTCAACGAGCATCCCGACAAGTTCGACCCCCGCGAGTACCTCAAGCCCGCCCGTGCCGCCATCAAGGAACTGGTCAAGCACAAGCTGGTCTATGTTCTGGGCTGCGACGGCAAGGCGTAAGCAAACCGTCCTATCTTAAATCCCAAAGGAGCGCTTCGGCGCTCCTTTTTTATGTCTTTTCCGCCTGGAGAAACATAGAATGGCGGGAAAGGGGAGAGGACCATGCCTGCCATCAAACTGTATGACCGAACCGCGGCCGTAAACTACGCCCACCGCTGGGCCCACAGCCGGAATCCGGCTTTCTATGCCTTTGACGAACTGGGAGGTGACTGCACCAATTTTGCCTCTCAGTGCCTCTATGCTGGAGCCGGAATCATGAACTTTACGCCCACCTTCGGCTGGTACTATAAAAGTGCGGACAACCGTGCTCCCGCCTGGTCCGGTGTGACATACTTTTACAACTTTCTCACCCGATCCAAGGCTTCCAGGGGCCCATTTGCCATCCAAGTCTCCCTGGGAGAGCTGGAACCAGGCGATTTTGTTCAACTACGCTTTACCCCAGACGGTCCTTTCGGTCACAATCCGGTGGTGGTGGCGGTGCTCGGCCCAGAGCCGGAGCAGATTTTGGTGGCCACCCACAGTGAGGATTCAGACAACCGGCCCCTCAGCTCCTACCCATATGAGGCAGTCCGGTGCCTGCACATCCTGGGGGTGCGGCTGTGATGCTTCATTGACAGGGGCAGGCGTGCTGGCCTATAATGGAACTAGAGAATACAAGGAGGAAACCGCCGTGCGCCAGCTTAAAAAAGCATATCTGGAAATCACCAATGTATGCAACCTCGCCTGTTCTTTCTGCCCCGGAACCAACAGGATAAAGGGCTTTATTTCCCCGGAAAGCTTCCATCTGCTGGCTGCCCGCCTGAGGCCACACACTCAGTACCTCTACCTTCATCTCATGGGGGAGCCCCTTCTCCACCCACAGCTGGAGAAGTTGCTGAATATTTGCATGGAGCTGGGGTTCCGAACCATGATCACCACCAACGGAACCCTTCTGCCCCAAACGGGTTCGATCCTGCTGGACAGCCCGGCGGTAGAGAAGGTAAGCGTTTCTGTTCACTCTTTTGAGGGCAATGAGGGGGGCGGCAGTCTGGAGGACTATTTGGCCGGTTGTATTGCCTTCGCCAAAACAGCCGCCGTCCTGGGAAAGCGATGCGCTCTGCGGCTGTGGAACTTGGATGGCACGGACACCATAGGTGCCAATCTCTGTAATGGAAAAATACTTGCTATATTAGAACGAGCCTTCCCAAAGCCCTGGAAGGAGGGACGGAGGGGAACCACCCTGTCGCCCAACGTATTTTTGGAGTGGGGGGAGCGGTTTCAATGGCCCGACCTCACTGCCCCGGAGGAAGAAGGCCACCGCTTCTGTTACGGACTGCGGGACCAGGTAGGGGTACTATGGGACGGGACGGTGGTACCCTGCTGCCTGGATCATGAGGGAGATGTGCCTTTGGGAAACCTCTATCAACAGAGTTTAGAGGAGGTTTTGGACAGCCCCAGGGCCAAGGCTATCTACGAGGGCTTTTCTCAGGGACAGGCCCGGGAGGAGCTGTGCCGCCGTTGCGCCTTTACCCGCCGCTTTCAGTGAAGGAGGAATGAGCAGTGCTCGCGTATACCTATGTAAAGGAAGGAACCTTTCAGCTATTGGAAAAACCAAAGCCCACCCTGCTGGACAGCCGGGATGCCATCGTTCGGGTGACTTTGGCCAGCATCTGTACCAGCGACCTGCACATCAAGCACGGGTCTGTTCCCAGGGCCGTCCCCGGCATTACAGTAGGCCATGAGATGGTGGGTGTGGTAGAGGAGGTGGGTTCCCAGGTCGGAACAGTACGGCCTGGCGACCGGGTCACCGTCAATGTAGAGACCTTCTGCGGAAGCTGCTTTTTTTGCCAAAATGGATGGGTCAACAACTGCACCGATCCCAACGGGGGCTGGGCTCTAGGCTGCCGTATCGATGGGGGACAGGCGGAGTATGTGCGGGTCCCTTACGCCGACCAGGGCCTGAACAAGATTCCGGACTTGGTCACCGACCGGCAAGCCCTCTTTGTTGGGGACATTCTGGCCACCGGCTACTGGGCTGCGGAAATCGGGGAGGTCAAAGCCGGGGACACAGTATTGATTATCGGCGGAGGGCCGACAGGGATTTGCACCTTACAGTGCGTGCGCCTAAAGAGCCCGGGGAAGGTCATTCTCTGTGACCGGGACCCCTGGCGCCTGAACTTCATCCAGGCGCACTGGCCGGACACCATTACGGTCCTGCCCGAGGAACTGGAGGCGGCCGTGAAAGAACATTGTCCCCACGGAGGAGCAGATGCGGTACTGGAAGTGGCCGGGAGCGAGGATACCTTCCGAATGGCATGGGCCTGTGCCCGGCCCAACGCCGTGGTCACTGTGGTGTCGCTCTATGACAAGGCTCAGACCTTGCCGCTGCCTGATATGTACGGCAAAAACCTCACCTTTAAGACCGGAGGTGTGGACGGATGTCACTGTGGTGAGATTTTAGCACTGATTGCCGCCGGCAAAATCGATACCACCCCTCTCATCACACATACCTGCAAACTGCGGGACATTGAATCTGGATATGCCTTGTTCGAAGAGCGCTGGGATCATGTGATTAAAGTAGCTGTGGAGCCCTGAAACATTTCATAAAAAGGAGGATTTATATGAAAAAGCTGATTGCCTGGGCAGAAGATTATTTGAAAGTGTGCACCTGGAAGGACATGGCTCTGCTGAAATTCTGCCTGGTATCTCTGGGGGTACTTATTGGCCTCCAGATTCCCAAAAAGAGGAAGAAACCTGCTGCCTGGACTGCGGGCGTGATTTTTCTGTGCTCCTATGCAGCAGTCATGGGAAAATTTATTTCCGTGATCCTCCGCCGATGTGAGGACGCACAAGAAGAGGAATTCTCTTAATATAGCATAGGGCCGCCCGTATGGGCGGCCCTTTTTTATACGCTGGTCGAGGTTCTGGGCTGAGCCTTGTCAAAGGCGGGGTTGGTAAGGTAGATGTTCCGGCTGTCCATCTTCTCCTTGCACAGCCGCAGGCACTCACCGAAACGGGAAGATTGAAGTAGATTTACCTCAAAAATGATAGCGGTTAAAACCGCCTTAGATTTTCCATGTGA
>CALWOP010000136.1 GCA_944383195.1 uncultured Oscillospiraceae bacterium | reverse complement strand
CCTCCCAGGCGGCACAGGTGCTTCTCCTTCGCCTTGGCCTCCTGCTCCTTATAGGTATTGTTCCGGGCAATGACCTCGTCAAAGTCCACCTTGTGGCCGTCAAAGTCAGGGCCGTCCACACAGGCAAACTTCACCTCGCCGTCTACAGTGAGGCGGCAGCAGCCGCACATACCAGTGCCGTCGATCATGATGGGGTTCATGCTCACGGTGGTGGGGATGTTGTACTTCTCGGTCAGCTTGCAGGCAAACTTCATCATCATCAGAGGGCCGATGGCAAAGACGTGATCAAGCTTCACGCCGCTCTGAATCAGCTCCTCCAGCTTGCCGGTGACAAAGCCGTGATAGCCGTAGGTACCGTCATCGGTGCAGATGTGCAGGTCGGTGCAGGCCTTGCCCATCTCCTCCTCCAGGATGACGATGTCCTTCGTCTTAAAGCCGCCGATGAGGTCTACCTGGTTGCCCGCCTCATGGAGGGCACGGGCCACAGGCAGAGCAATGGCGCAGCCCAGGCCGCCGCCCAGGACGGCCACCCGGCCCAGATCCTCCACATGGGTGGGAACGCCCAGGGGACCCACAAAATCGTGCAGGCAGTCTCCCTCCTGAAGCTCATCCAGAGCAAGGGTGGTCCCGCCGATCTTTTGGAAGATCACGGTAACCAGATCGTTTTCCGCGCTGGAGATGGTCAGAGGAATCCGCTCCCCCTCCTCATCCACCCGGAGAATGATGAACTGGCCGGCCTTGGCTTTGGCAGCGACCAGAGGCGCATACACCGAGATCTGGCTGATCTCAGCGGTCAGCACCTTCTTTTTTGCAATTTCGTACTTTTTCACTGCTTCTCCTCCTCAAATGGTTGTTCGCCGGGACCGCTCTCCCGGCGCCCCTTTTCTCCATTCTTGATATGGAAACGCGGTTTCCCGCACAGATCACAAATTTACCAGCCCCGATAGCGCCGCCGTCTCCGAAACACAAAGCGCCGCACCAAGAAGACCACCAGGGCGATTCCCAGAACGATCACCAGCAAAGTCACCAGGGTGATCCAGCTGGGATTCTTCAAAAGCTCAATGGGGTTTAAGCTGTGGCTGACCTCTTTGCGCCCATCGCCGCTGGCATAGGAGCTTGGAACC
Source organism: uncultured Oscillospiraceae bacterium (assembly GCA_944383195.1). Taxonomy (GTDB): domain Bacteria; phylum Bacillota; class Clostridia; order Oscillospirales; family Oscillospiraceae; genus Lawsonibacter. The sequence goes on along the minus strand of CALWOP010000136.1, from coordinate 3,662 downwards.
CCCTCTTGGTCAAAGCTCTCAAGATAAGCGGCCAAGGCATACCACTCTTTCAGCTCGTTTCCGTTTTTGTCCCGCAGGACCCGGGTGGAAAAATCGGTAATGGGCTGTCCGTTCTCGTCCTTGGGGACGATGGACAAAATGCCCAGGGACTTGCTCTTCACCGTGCCCAGCATCTGGGCAGAGTACATCCCGGAAACAACTCGGTAAAGTTGGTCGTTTTGAATGGCAATATCAACCATCCCATTATAGAGCCGGGCCTCGGTCACTCGGTTGAAGAACATCCGATTTGTGTTGAAGCTATACTCCATCCCGGCCATATAGAGCTGGGCGGCGGGCATCAGCGGGGTTACTGAGGCGTCCACCTCGGCCACCGCTTTCAGTTCCTTTCCCGTCAGGTAGCAGGACACCAGGGGATAACCTGAAGTCCCGTCCGTCCCCACCCCCATGGACAGCACATCAAAGGCCTGGGAAGCCGTAATGTCCCCGGCATAGAGGGGAGCGCGAAGCACACCGGCGGCGGTCACAGTCACAGTCTCCACATCAGGACTGTCTGCTTCCAGATTCTCCACCGCCCAAAGATAGGCGTCCGCCACCAGTTCCCCCAGGCCGTTACCCTCCTGGACTCCGGATTCCGGGGTGCTTAGGTCAAAATCGGCGGTGGTAAGCACTTCATCATAGCTCAGCCCATATCTTGACAGGTAGGTACCCCCCACCTGCCGCTTCCAGTCCTCCACCAGCAGTGAGATCCCCTCGTCCTCCGGCAGAGATTCATCAATAGGCGTCAGGTGATAGTCCACCAGCGTCTTCTCCCCGGCATCGTTCCAGCGCAGGGTGATAGACCCCAAATTCTGACAGTAGGGGCCGGCGGAGACAATATAGGTGTCCTCCACCAAAATGGGTTCTGGCAATGTGGTATGCGTGTGGCCGGAGATGATCAGGTCTATGCCCTCTACCTCCTTGGCCAGCTGCTCATCCTCAGACTTTTTTGCCGTTTCATGGGTGCCTGAGTGGGACAGGCAGATGATAAACTCCGCCCCCTGCTGCTCCAGAGCTTCCACGCACCGCCGGGCGTTGTCCTCTACATCGCCCAGCGTAAAGCCGGACGTAGGGGCGCAGTCGTTGGAATCCACGCCCATCAGGCCAAAGATCCCATAGGTCACCCCGCCCCGCTCCAGAAGCATATAGTCCTGAACGCCGTAGGCGGCCATAGAACGCTGGATGTCCAGCTGGTTGGGATTGTCCGTGGAGGGTTTATAGTTGGCCATCAGCAAGGCGGGCCGTTTATCACCGCTGGAAACCGCAGCGGTCAGCATCTGGGCAAAACCGTCCCCTCCGTGGTCAAATTCATGGTTGCCCGCTGTAACCGCGTCATAGCCCATTGCGCCCATGGTACGCAGTTCTGCGGCCCGGGTGGTATAGAGGGTCTGGATCAGCGAGCCGATGGAGAAATCTCCTCCATCCAGGGTCAAAGCATCCGGGTGCGCTTGACGTTCCTCTCTGAGGGCCGTCATCAGCCGGGCGTATCCGCCCGACTCCCCGCCCTGGCCATCGATCTGGGGCAGAAAGTGGGAATGAAGATCATGTGTGAATAGAACGGTGGTCTCCCGTATCTCTCCCGCAGCCGCCGCGCCTGGAAACAACGCAGCAACGCACAAGAGGATCAGCAGCACAGCCGCTGCGGTGCGAACTCGTCTCATTCCACGATCTCCTTTCCCACGACAATGTACTGTATTAAACAATATTGTGCCACAAATCAGGCAAATACGCAAGAGCGGAATCAGGGGGTTTCTCACCCGAATTCCGCTCTTAAAAATGCCGTTTCCTATAAAATTCAACAAAAGGTTTTTGGGGTCAGCGAATCAAATCAAACTGCACCGGCTGCTCAAACAGCCGCCGGACCTGTCCGCTCTCTCTGGTCTGGCCCAACGCCCACATGAGTTTGGTGGCCGCGGCCTCCAGGGTCATGTTGTATCCCTCAATGAGCTGGTACTTCTCTTTCACCTGGTAGCCCACCTGATAAACCGTCATATCGCTGCCCTCATAGGGCACCTGGGTCATCATCAAAATGGTTTTCCCATCCTCCAGCCAGGCCTCCATGGCCCGGGCCAGAGGTCCTGCCGCGCCGCCGGGCAGACCGCCCACGCCGAAGCTCTGCAAAATCACCGCCTCATATCGGTCTCGCAGGGCCTCCAGGGCATCGGCCCCCATACCGGGAATCAGGGTGAGCAGCAAAATCCGCTCCTCCAGTTGGTGGTAAAACACCGGCCTGGGGCGGTACTCCAGCTCAGCCAGGTAGCGGATGAGCTTCCCGTCCCGGATGACCCCCAGTTCAGGGTAGTCCACACTGGAAAAGGCATTGAAGCTCTTGGTGCGCTCCTTTCTCGCCCGGGTCCCCAGGATCACCTTTCCGTCAAAGACCAAGCTCACGCCGTGGGAGGCGTCGTCAGCGGCATAGAGAAAGCTGTTGTAGAGGTTCAGCCGGGCGTCGGTATTTTCCAGGCAGATGGACTTCTGAGAGCCGGTAATGACAATGGGCTTTTGGGAATACTGGATAAGGTAAGACAGGGCCGCAGCGGTGTAGGCCATGGTATCGGTGCCGTGGGTGATGACAAAGCCGTCATACTGATCATAGTGCTCCTCCACCGCTCCGGCCATCTTCAACCAATGGCTGGGGGTAATGTTGGTGCTGTCCAGGTTCATCAGCTGGATGGCTTCCACTTGGCACAGCTTCCCAATGGCGGGTACATAGCCTAAAATTTCCTCCGAGGTAATAGCCGGAGTCAATCCCTGGCCGCTGTCCTTGGAGGCAATGGTGCCTCCAGTAGCAAGCATGAGGACTTTTTTCATCCGCCCTCAGCCCTCCGTGAACAGTTCAATGTCACGGCGCGCGGTGAAATTGGCCGTCAGCTTTTCCGCCAGCTGGGCGGCACTGAAGCCCAGCGCCCCAGTGGGACAGGCAGAGACACAGGCCATACAGCTGATACACTTGCTGTCCTCCCAAAGCAAAGAGCTTAGGTCCATCGCCCCGGTGGGGCAGGCCTTGGCACAGATGGCGCAGCCCAGGCAGGTATCCCAATCCCGGTCTTTGGGCACGGGTATCGCCTTTTTGGGGGCGGGGCAGGGATTTCCGGGCACCTGGGCCTCGGTCCAGTTCTCCCCCGCCAGTTTCTCCTGAACCTTGCGGGCCAGTTCCTTCAGGACAGCCTCATCCGCCTCATCCGGACGGCCCATCCCCAGCGAGGGGGCAAAAATGTGGGGGGTAATCACCGCCGCGGCCGCGGCGCAGCGAAAGCCTTTCTTTCCCATCAAGTCTTTCATCTGGGCCAGCGCGTCGTCATAGTGGCGGTTCCCATAGGCGGCAACCAGCACGCAGGGGGTATCCTCCCCGGACAGTCCGTCCAGAAGCCCCGGCACCGCCGGGATCTGCCCGGCGTATACGGGAAGTCCCAACACCAGCAGCTCGTCCTGATCAAAATGCCGCGCCGCCCGCTCACGTCCCCCCAGGTCCAGGGTCTCATATTCCCCAAACAGTCCGCAAAGCAGCTGTGTGGCCCGTTTGGTGCCGCCGCTGGGGCTAAAATATGCACCGATGATTTTCATAGCTGTTCTTCCTCTTTTCTGTGTGCTTACAGGCACTGCAAGTATTTTCCATAGAGCGTCAT
>CALWOP010000135.1 GCA_944383195.1 uncultured Oscillospiraceae bacterium | reverse complement strand
CTGGTTGTCATTATATGCCCATTACGTTATTCCGAAGTTTTTGCAGAAATCTCCTGATTTACAGGGTTTCCAGCAATCACTTCGGAATAACTATTTCCTCGGCATAATCCTGACACGGGCTGCCCCCGCAGATGATGTCCACGGGGAACAGAAGTTTCCCACTCAGCTTGGTGATATCCCCCTTGTGGGCCATGCTGGGGAACCGGCGTTTGGTGACTTCCATGGGGAACGGCTCGATCTCGCTGGCCCAGACGGTCTTGATGCCGTATCTGGCCGCCGCCAGAGGAAAGCCGCCGATGCCGTCGAATAAGCTCCCCATGGTCAAGGTCATCCCATGGACATCTCCATCCCTTCCTCTGGAATGTGCTCCGTGGAGAGGATCTCCTGGGCACTGACCGTGCGCACGGGGACGCCGAGCCTGCGCGCCAATTTTTCTTCTTCTGCCATCCCATTGCTGATGACGTCCCCGCAGAGCCACAGCTCATCGCACCGTCTGAGCATCTGCAGGCCCATGCGGATGCCGACATCCCGCTGTTCCAGGTCGCTGTCATCGAGGAACTGGGGGAACAGCAGATGCGGGGCGTATGGGACCGCTCCCTGCGATGCGGCATAGCCGCACGCCTTCCGCGCAAACTGCAGGTTTTCATCGATATTCCCGCTCAGAGGCGAGGCAATGTAGGCTATGGTCCCAGGGGCAATGGTTTGAGGGGCGTTTCGAAACAGATACTTCGGATCATTTATGATGACGCCCTCTTTCCCGACCTCCACCGCGTGCTCTACTTCGACCGCCCACTTGATATACTCTGCGTCAGTGGCCTGGCAAAATGCCTCCGGGAGCCACTTGGCGGGGATGCGGAAGGGCCTGTCGGAATTTTGTACAGCCTGCTGGATCGTATAAGTGACCGCGTCCTGGATGGCGGGGAACAGCGCCCCCGCGTCTTTGGGCGAGTGCTCCCAGAAATCGAGCTCCAGCAAAGACACATCTTCGGAACGCGCCCAGCTCCCGCTGTGATCCTCATTCCAGACAAAGTCTGCCGAGGAGACTGAGACCCCCTCGTCATTGCAGTGGATCCACAGGGCCTTGTCCAGCTCCGGATACCGGACCGCAAGCGTTCCCACCATACATCCGCCGCCTGTGTTCCCGTAGATCCTCTGGGTGATCTCATACCGCTTCGGATCAAAATCGGGCCGCAGGTCGCAGGCTTTGATCTGTTCTGTGGAAATATCGGCGGATATATCATAATCTCCAGGATACGCCACACCGTGATAAGTCACGGCGGGAGTGCGGTTCAGGCAGAGGCCCCGCAGATCTCGGATCTTCTGATCCATCTCTGTATCGGATGTAAAGAATAAGCGGTGTCCGTCCTCAGATAGAAAACCGGACCGCCCCTGGAGGGGGCCGTCCGGCCGCGCTTCCGCCCATATCGCGTAAATGGCGGGCGGGTCTGATCTTGACTGCTTCATATTCACGTTTCTCCTATTTTCTATTTTCCCGCCACCGCCTGCACGATGGTCCGGGTGGTGTTGACGGCGGCCTGGGCGGTGTAGACGGCGGACATGATGTTGGCCCGGGTGGTGGTGTCCAGGCCGAAGGTGCCGGCGATCCGGGGCACCTCATTGGCGGAGAGCATCAGCCCCAGGCCCAGCAGGGCGTGGTCTTTGAATACCATCAGGCCAGCCACCAGAATGGTGGACTGGAGGAAGGCGGTGAGACACAGGCCGATGACCTGCTTGATCCACTGGACAAAGCCGTCTGTGTAGCCCCTGGGGATGCTGAACATGTAGAGGCTGCCCACGGCGATCTGGATGAGCAGGATGCCGCCCCGCTTGAGGTTGCTGAAAAACACCTTGATCACCGCGTAGGCCATGAGGATGACGCAGAAGATGATCATGATGGGGCTGGTGATGACGCCCAGGCCGAAACCTCCCGCGGCGCCCGCCATCTCCGTGATACTCTCCACACCAGTCAGATCCTCGATGATCTGCTGACCCACCGTCCCAATGCTGCTCCCATAGCCGGTGAGTCCGGAGGCAAAGGTCCCCTGGAGCGACACAGACAGGGAGTAGAGCCGTACCGGGACGGTGGTGAACAGGCACACGGACAGAAAGCCCTTCAGGATATTCAGGGCCGTGTCCTTGAGATTGGCCCGGCCGGTGGTATAATCGATCCCACACTCAAAAATACATACCACAAGGCTCACGCCGAACAGCGCCCAGCCCAATTGTGAGAAAAACAGGACGATGGCCTGCACCCAGTCCAGGTCGAACAGTTCCACGCCCATGTTGCCCATCTCGGCAAAGAAGTTCCCCAGAAAGCCCACAATCTGGCCGTAGAACCAGTCGATGAGGTTGTCCATGACGGTGGAGGCGACAAAGTCCAAGATAAACAAGGATGATCCCCCCTTTTCAGAAAGGGGCGCACCGTCCACAGCAAACAGAGAAGAGCCGCGCGAACGGCACGGCCCCTTCAATAGTGATAGCTGTCGCTGTTTCTCCTACAGCATGGTCTGTTGAATCTGCGGATCGTCAGGTTCTTCCGAAGCAGGAATTGGGCTCTCTGTTGCCACGCACCAGGCGTAATCTGCATTCCCTCCGGCGTTCATATATGCAGCTGCCCGTTCAGCGACTCCGTCGTCCATTTCGCCCATTAGGAAGCCCACCTCCGCCAAAGCCGGTATATGGTCCATGTTCCCGCCAAAATTCAGGTATTGGGCCGCGTTTCTAATCTCCGAAGGCAGAATGACCGACATCGAGTTGTAAAGCTGACAGGCGATATCCTGTCCATATTTCTGCTTTACATCGCGGAAAGCGAGGCAAAGCTCACTGACAGCTTCCGCGAACGGCTGTTCAAAGTCCTCGTTGAGCTCATAAGCGGCCTGCGTCCACTTGCTGAAGGTTCCATCCCGGCCGCCCAATTCTCTCTCCAGCGAGTAAAGCTGAAGGACTCCCTGAGACAGATCCCTGCCGAATCGCTGCCGGTTTGCTTTGATATCTGGAGCCTCCGGCCGCAGCTTTTCCAAGGCTGTTTCGAGCTCTCTTGCTAAAAAGTTTCTTGTGATTGGGTCGGACGTATCCGCAATCAGGCTCCGCAGGCCGCGCATGAATTCATCTCTCTGCATGGCGTCCTCCCTTAAATACCTATGATGCTCCAGATGTAGTTGGGGGCCAGCAGGACGAAGACCAGGCAGACGAAGAGGATGACAGGCCCCGCCCACTCAAACTGGCCATGCTTCCGATAATCAAAATACGCCATGGCGAGCTTGGCAAAGAAGGCGATGGCCAGCACCATGCTCAGAGCGGGAAAGACCACATTGTCCACCACGGTCTTGATCTGGCCGGAGGCGTCCGTCCAGGTCTGCTCCACCGCGCCGGCTACATCCCCGCCCGCCGCGAAAGCGGGCACGCAGAGGCACATAGCCAGGGCGAGAACTACGAGGAACATCTGAAAAATACGCTTGTGTTTCATGATCGTATTCCTCCTATTAAATGAAAGAGTGGAGGGCCGTCCCGTGGGACGGCCCTCTGGATCGGATACTATGGATGCGGCTTAGTAGCCGGTGCGGGGCAGGGGCTCGGCGGGCTTGTAGACCTTGGTCACCCAACGGGAGGTGGCCATGATCCACTGGCCATTGTAGACGCCGCCCACATCCGCCTGGTTGACGAACTGGGTGCCTCCGGTGAGCCAGGAGACCACATTGCAGGTCACCTGCGGGGCCTCCACCTGCCGGAAGTTGGCGGGAACCACGCCGAACACCACCATGAACTCGGTGACGACCTCGTTGGAGGCCAGCCCCAGGGCGGCGGGAGAGGCGTCCAGCACATAGTTCTGCTGGGTGCTCAGGTTGTCGTACATGGTGCGGTAGCTGGGGTTCAGGTTGGTCTTGTAGACCACCTTATAATTGCCCGGTACGTTGTAGGTGCCGGTGACGATCTTGTCCAGCCGTACCGCCTGGGTGGGCAGGGTGTCGCGCCAGTAGAAGGAGGTGAGGCTGGTGGTGGAGTTGTTGCCGATGCCGCTGAAATCGTAGCGGATCTGCTGGCCGGGCATGACCTCCACATATCCGGTCTTCTTGATGGAGACATTGGTGTAGAGGCTCTTGTTGGTCATAGCCGCCTTGACGATCTGGCCGGCGTACTCGATCTCCACCTCAATGGGCGTCTGGTCCAGGCCATAGAAGTCCGCCGCCTTGGATTCCACGATCTTGTACCGGCCCAAAGGCAGGGGCCGAGAAGAGGCAACACCGTTCTTGTCTGTCTTGATGGTATCCACCAGATTGCCGGTCCGGGCGTTGTAGATCTCAAACTCGGTGTTGGGGATGGGCGTCCCGGCGGGCCAGCCATTCATGGAGTTGTAGTCCGCGCTGGTCTTTGTGATCTGAATCTGTCCGGTGATAGCCGTGTTCTCCCAGGTGATCTCCGTGGTAGTGCCGTCGGTGACATAGACAGTCTTGAGCTGCTCATCCAAGATGTAGCCCTCGTTCTCCAGCTCCCGCAGGTAGTACCGCCCGGAGCTGGGCAGGTCGTCAATGTAGACATAGCCCCGGTCATCGCTGGTGTACTGGCCGATGGGATTTTTATTGCTGTCATAGAGGAGGAAGGTCACGCCATAGATGCCCTCACGGGTATCCGCGTCGATCTTGTGGATCAGGATGCCGCTGAACGCCTTGTTCGTCACCGTCAGAGAGACGGTCTTGCCGCCCTCCACCTCGAAGTAGTGGGGCGTGGGATCCACTTGGAAGCCCTCTGCCGCCTCGGTCTCCACGGCGTAGTAGGCGCCATCCTCCAGAGAGACAAAGACGCGGCCATCCTCGCCGGTGGTAAC
>CALWOP010000134.1 GCA_944383195.1 uncultured Oscillospiraceae bacterium | reverse complement strand
TTCAGCCAGCCGGACAAGCCGGTGGGACGGCACCAGAACAAGCTCCAGCCCACCCCGGTGAAGGTGTGTGCCCAGAGCCATGAGATCCCGGTGTTCCAGCCCACTACTCTGCGGGATGGGGAGGCCCTGGCCCTTTTGAAGCAGTTGGCCCCGGAGCTCATCGTGGTGGCGGCCTATGGCAAGGTGCTGCCCGATGAGATTTTGGCGCTGCCAGCCAAGGGGTGCATCAACGTCCATTCCTCCCTGCTGCCCAAATACCGGGGGGCTGCCCCCATCAACTGGGCGGTGGTCAACGGGGATCAGGAGACCGGAGTCACCATTATGGATATGGCCCACGAGTTGGACGCGGGGGATATCATTGCCCAGGTAAAGACCCCCATCGGCCCGGACGAGTTGGTTGAGCAGGTCCATGACCGCCTGGCCGCTCTGGGCGGAGAGCTTCTGGGGCAGGTGGTGGAACAGATCGCCCAGGGGAAAGCCAGCCGGACCCCACAGGACCCGGAACAGGTGACTTACGCCCCCATGCTGTCCCGGGCGCTCAGTCCCATTGACTGGAGCCAGAGCGCCCAGGCCATTCACAATAAGATCCGGGGCCTCAATCCCTGGCCCGCCACCTCCACGGACATTCTGGGAGGGGAGCCGGTCAAGGTATTTCGCTCCCAGGTGACAGGCCGGACGGCCAAAGGTGCCCCCGGGACCATTTTGGGAGGGGGAAACGACGGCATCGAGGTGCTGTGCGGTGATGGAACTGTTTTGCGGATCCTGGAGCTTCAGGCTCCCGGCTCCCGGCGTATGTCCGCCGGGGACTATCTGAGAGGCCATCCCCTGGGGTAACATACAAAGAAACGTCTGAGAGAACGAAACGGTTGTAGGGAGAGATCAGATGGACGCCAGAGAGGTTGCTCTGCTGACCCTGAACGCCTGCCAGCGGCAGGGCGGCTGGTCGGACAATATTTTGAAAAAGCAGTTGGCACAGGCGAAACTGGACAGCCGGGATGGCGCATTGGCTACCCAGCTGTGTTTTGGAGTGCTTCAAAATCAGCTTCTGCTGGACTTTTACCTGTCCAGCTTTTCCAACCTTCCCCTCAAGCGCATGGAGGGAAAGGTGCTTCAGGCCCTGCGCCTGGGCGCTTATCAGATGCTGTTTCTCACCAAAATTCCCCACAGCGCCGCGGTGAACCGCAGCGTGGAGATGACCCGCGCCCACTGTAAGAATCCAAGGGCGCCGGGGATGGTCAACGGCATCCTGCGCAGTATGGAGCGGAACCTGAACAACCTGCCCACCATTCCCAAGGAGGAGCCGGTGAGTTATCTGTCCACGTTGTATTCTACGCCGGAATGGCTTGTGAAAGAATTTCTTCTGCTTTTGGGCGAGGACGAGACAGCCAAGCTGCTGGCCGCCAACAACGCCCGTCCTCCCATCACCGCCATGGTGAACACGGTCAAAACCACTCCCCAGGCCCTGATGGCCGCCCTGGGGGAGGAGGGCGTGGAGGCGGAGCTCCACCCCTGGCTGCCGGACTGTCTGCTCCTGACCAAAACTGGGGACTTGGAGAGGCGGAACGCCTTTCAACAGGGGCTATTTTATGTTCAGGACCCAGCCTCCCGTCTGGCGGTCCAGGCGGTGGGAGCCGAGCCGGGGATGCGGGTTTTGGACTGCTGCGCCGCCCCTGGGGGCAAGTCTTTTGCCTGCGCTATTTCTATGAACAATCAAGGGCAGGTCATCTCCTGTGACCTGCATCCCCATAAAAAGAAGCTCATCCAGGCGGGGGGCGACCGGCTGGGGCTGTCCATCGTGACGCCGATGACCGCCGATGGAAAGGTGTTCCGTCCGGAGTGGGAGAATGCCTTTGACCGGGTGATCGTGGATGCCCCCTGCTCGGGACTGGGTGTGATCCGGAAGAAACCGGACATCCGCTATAAAGACCCCGCCCCCTTGGAGGACCTGCCTCAGGTGCAGCGGGCGATTTTAAACAACGCGGCCCGGTATGTGCGCCCCGGCGGCGTACTGCTCTATTCCACCTGTACCCTCCTGCGCCGGGAGAACGAGGAAGTGGTCCGGGACTTTTTGTCGGGACATCCCGGTTTCCGGGGAGAAGACGTTATGTTCCCCGGGCCGGTGGGCACTTCCCATCAGGGAATGATGACCCTGTGGCCCCACCGCCACGGGACGGACGGCTTTTTCATCTGCAAGCTGAGAAAAGGAGAGGGGACCCCTTGACCGATATCAAATCTATGAATCTGCCGGAGCTGACTGCCTGGTTTAAAGAGCGAGGCCAGCCGGCGTTTCGGGCCAAACAGGTGTTTAAATGGTTTTACCGGGGCGTCACCTCTTTTGATGAGATGAGTGATTTGCCCAAGGCCCTGCGGGAGGAGCTGAAAGCGGAGTGTATCTTTACTCCTCCCAAGGTGGCCCGGAAACAGGTCTCTGCCCAGGACGGCACCATCAAATATTTGTGGGAGCTGGGGGACGGAAACTGTGTGGAATCGGTACTCATGCGCTATCAGCATGGGAACACAGTCTGTATTTCCTGCCAGGTGGGCTGCCGCATGGGCTGCGCCTTTTGTGCTTCCACCATTGCGGGGAAGGTGCGGGATCTGACCCCGGCAGAGATGGCGGATCAGGTTCTGTTTACCCAGGTGGACAGCGGCGCGCCCATTTCCAATATCGTTTTGATGGGAATCGGGGAGCCGCTGGATAACTTTGACACAGTTCTGCGCTTTCTGGAACTGGTCAACCACTCCGACGGGCTGAACATCGGGATGCGGCACATCTCCCTGTCCACCTGCGGTTTGGTAGATAAAATTGACAAACTGGCCCAGTATGGGTTACAATTAACACTATCTGTCTCCCTCCATGCCCCTGACGATGAGACCAGGTCCAAGATCATGCCGGTGAATCGCAGCGTGGGCGTGGAGAAGCTGGTGGAGACCTGCCGGAGGTATTTTGAACAAACTGGCCGGCGGATCTCCTATGAGTACGCCATGATCGATGGGGTGAACGACAGCGACTGGCAGGCAGATCTGCTGGCCAAGCGCCTTCGGGGCGCCCCCGCCCATGTGAACCTGATCCCCCTCAACGAGGTGGAGGAGAGTCCGCTGAAGCCCAGCCGCCGGGTGGCCGCGTTCCAGAAGCGGCTGGAGAGCCACGGCGTGACGGTCACCGTTCGGCGCAAGCTGGGAGGCGACATTGACGCATCCTGCGGCCAGCTGCGGCGTAAGGCCATGCGGGAAGGATAAAGAGAGACAGTCCGGATTTCCGGAGGAAATGAGGTTGAACAGCAATGCAGGTATGGGGTATCACCCACCGCGGCGCGGTACGAAGTCAAAATCAAGACGCATACGCCGCGCAGCAGCTTGAAGACGGCCGGGTCATTGCTCTGGTATGTGACGGTATGGGCGGCGCCCGGGCGGGCAACGTGGCCAGTACCATGGCTGTGGAGCTGTTTATGAAAGAATTTCTGAGCCGGGCGGAGGGCGCCCGGCCGGAGGAGCGGATGCAGCGGGCGGCCTCTCTGGCCAACCATGAGATCTTCCAGCGCTCCATTCGGGATGAAGATTGCACCGGCATGGGCACCACGCTGGTGGCGGCCCTGGCCGGGGAGCAGGAGGCGGTGATCCTCAATGAAGGGGACAGCCGTGCCTACCACATCAACCAGAACGGAATCGTCCGGATCACACGGGATCATTCCCTGGTAGAGGACCTGGTGGAGCGGGGAGAACTGACCCCAGAGCAGGCCAGGACCCACCCCCACAAAAATCTTATCACCCGGGCCCTTGGGGCTGAGCCGGTGCTCATGGCCGACTGCTTCCGGAAGGAGATGGCCCCTGGGGACTATCTGCTGCTGTGCAGCGATGGGCTGAGCAACGTGGTGGGGGAGCAGGAGATGCTTTATGAAGTCATCCACGGCGGAGAAGCGGAAACCTGCTGCCAGCGGCTGCTGGACATCGCCCTGAACCGGGGCGCGCCGGATAATGTGACGGCGGTACTGGTCTGCCGGTGATCCATTCCCGGGAAGAAGTGAGGACAAAGGAGGATATTTACCATGGATCCCTATATCGGTAAATTACTCGATAATCGTTATGAAATACTGGAACCGGTGGGAACCGGCGGTATGGCGCGGGTATACAAGGCCCGGTGCCACCGCCTCAACCGCTTGGTGGCCATTAAGATCCTGCGGGAGGACTTGGCCCAGGACGCCGAGTTCCGCCGCCGTTTCCACGACGAGTCTCAGGCCGTGGCAATGCTGTCCCACCCAAATATTGTGGCGGTCTATGACGTGAGCCGCTCCTCTGAGCTGGAATACATCGTCATGGAGCTCATAGACGGCATCAACCTCAAGCAGTATATGCAGAAAAAGGGCAACAAGCTCAACTGGCGGGAGGCCCTGTATTTTATCACCCAGATCACCAAGGCCCTGGGCCACGCCCACAGCCGGGGGATCATCCACCGGGACATCAAGCCCCACAACATCATGGTGCTCCGGGACGGCAGCGTGAAGGTGGCCGACTTCGGCATCGCCCGGGTGGCCTCCGGCGGCCACAGCACCCTGACCCAGGAGGCACTGGGGTCAGTGCACTACATTTCGCCTGAGCAGGCCCGGGGCAGCCACATTGATGAGCGCTCCGACCTCTACTCCGCCGGCGTGGTCCTGTATGAGATGATCACCGGCCGCCTGCCCTTCGAGGGGGATACCCCTGTGGCAGTGGCTATCCAGCATATCAATTCCATCCCCCTCTCTCCCCGGGAAATTGACCCAACGATTCCCGAGGCTCTGGAGGCCATCACCATGAAGGCCATGGCCCCCAACCCCAACAACCGCTACTCCTCCGCCGACGAGATGCTCGCCGA
>CALWOP010000133.1 GCA_944383195.1 uncultured Oscillospiraceae bacterium | reverse complement strand
GCACCATGGCGATGTTGGCCGCCCGCAGCAGCTCCTCTGAGGCCACGTAGTTTTGACTCCCGCGAAATTCTTCCATATCCAATCCTTCCCGGCCCGGGGGCCTTGTTTTTTCATGTTCCGCATTGTATCGTGTTTTTGTGGAAAATTCAACTCCTATCTTACTATATTTTCAGTTTTATCCAGTTCTTTTTCAAAAAACAGAAAAAGTTTTCCACATTGAACCCTTTTTGTTATGACAAGTTTTCTGGTATTTTTGACTAGTTTACTTGACAATTAGATTTTGTTGTGCTATTCTCGCCTTACCATAGCAGCTGCGGTTATTTCACAGATTGATTTGACTGACGGGAGTGACAACAATGGAAAAAGATCAAATTTTGGAACAAAGCCGCAAGGAAAACCAATTTCAGGATGAACGAGAAAAGACCATTCGCATCCAGGGGGAATCCTTCAGCCTAATTTTTGTCTTTGCCATCGGATTGGTTTTGACCACATACAAGTTGATCCATGGCATCCCGGCGGGGGATATTCTGTCCATGTTCTGGGCCTGTTCCTTTGGATGCTGCCTGTACAAGGCGGTAAATTTAAAACAGAAATCTCAGGGGATCGCGGCTCTTTTCTGTTTGATGATGATCGTGTATAATTTAGTTAAATACGTTTCAGGTTGGTGAAAGCATGGATGACCAGCTGGTCTTAAGGAACAGATTAAAGGTTGCCCGGGCAGAAAAAAATATGTCACAGGGAGATCTTGCCAAACTGGTAGGCGTCTCCCGGCAGACCATCAGCTCCATTGAGACAGGGCAGTTTAATCCTACCGCAAAGCTGGCCCTGGTGCTGTGCATTGCCCTGGACAAAAAATTTGAAGATCTATTTTATTTTGAGTAACGATTTGGGAGGAATTTGCCATGAGTTTTGATCTCCGACCCTACACTGCCCCTGACTTTTCCGCCGATTCTTTTCAGCAGGCACCGGATGCCAAGCTGGTTCCCTGTCCAAAGGACGGCGTAGCCCCTGAGGGCTACCACGCCATGAGCATCTTTCCAGAATATTTCAAGCTGAACGGACAGTGGCATCTGGCGCGGGAAAGCCGAATGGACTGTGTAGCTGTCTGGGATCAGGAGGAATTTCACATCCGGGAATTTCGCCACTTAAAGGCCGGAGATTTTGTGGTGGTGGGCCGGACAGAGCGGGGAGAAGAGGGCATTTTTCTCCATCACAACGGCTTTCAGGAGCAGGTTCCCGAACGGGACCGCTTTGCCTTCCGCCAGGGCCGTTCCCGGGAAACCGCTTTTTCCCGGGATTATAAGGAGCTTTACGAACTGCTGCGGCACGAACGGGACCACGGCAAGGTAGTATGGGTCCTGGGTCCCGCTTTTACCTTTGACTATAACGCCCGGGAGGCCTTTTCCAAGCTGGTTTTGGGCGGTTACGTTCACGCAATCTTGGCGGGCAATGCCCTGGCTACTCACGATTTGGAAGCTGCCTATTTGGGTACCGCCCTGGGACAGGATATCTCAACCCAGGAGAGTAAGCCCAATGGACATTATAACCATCTGGACACCATCAACCGGGTACGGCTCCACGGTTCCATTCCCGCTTTTTTGAAAGCGGAACAGATTCAAAATGGAATTCTTTACGCCTGTGAGCAAAAGGGCGTCCCTTATGTGCTGGCCGGTTCCATTCGGGATGATGGACCGCTGCCTCCGGTGTACTCGGACGTCTACCAGGCTCAGGACGCCATGCGAAGCCAGATTCATTCCGCTACTACCGTGATCTGTCTGGCCACTATGCTCCATACCATTGCCACAGGCAATATGACCCCCTCCTATCGGGTCATGCCGGATGGCACCGTGCGGCAGGTATATTTTTATTGTGTGGATATTTCTGAATTTGCCGTCAATAAACTCAGCGACCGGGGCAGTTTGTCTGCCCGAGGCATCGTCACCAACGTACAGGATTTTGCCGTCAATCTGGCAAAGGGCCTGGGATTGATGTAAGGATTTTGAATTGATAAAAGGGAGGAGCAGCGCTCCTCCCTTTTTTATTTATATTTCTGGCTCTCCGCCACCGCTAATTCGTCACAGCGGTTGTTGTAGGGGTTCTCGGCATGGCCCTTGACCCAGTGGAGATTTACCTTGTGGTAGTCGCACAGATCCAGAAGCCGCCCCCACAAATCGGGGTTCAGAGCGGGCTTTTTGTCCGACTTTACCCAGCCTCTGGCCCGCCAGCCCTTGGCCCAGCCCTTTCCCAGGCCGTCAATGACATATTTGCTGTCGGAGTAGAGCTCTACCGTGCAGGGCTCTTTCAATGCCTCCAGGGCGGTGATGACCCCGGTGAGCTCCATGCGGTTGTTGGTGGTCTGCTCTTCACCCCCGGACAGCTCTTTTTTATGGGAGCCGTACATGAGGATGGCCCCCCAGCCCCCTGGGCCGGGATTGCCGGAACAGGCCCCGTCGGTGTAGATGGTCACTTGTTTCATAGTCTCTCCAAAATCTCCCGGCGTTTCCGGTCATATTCGCTCTGGGTAATGAGCCCCGATTCCCGCAAGCTCTCCAGCTGCTCCAGCCGCTGCTTTGCATCCAGGGCGGTGGAGGGAATGTGGTCGTGGGTCTCAGGGGTGGGGGAGGAGGGATGTACATCGGACGTTTGAGGGTTATCCTCTTCAATGGTGATCTCCGGGCCCGTGTACTTTTTTCCAAAAGCCTGGTAGCCGTTCATGGCGGTAATGCCTATTGCGCCCAGGGTCCACAAAATTCCAAAGGGTCCAAAGAGCGGAATGGCCACAAACAATCCGATCAGAACAAACACGCCGCCCCAAACCAATCCAAACGCCCCCTGGGCCTTGCTGGGGCGGTAGGTCACCCGACGTCTTCTCATAAAACGATCCCTCCTTTTTTGGAAAGAGCAGCTCCAGACAGGAGCTGCTCTTATTCATATTTATTGCTCAGACTGCTCAGACGGAAGCGCTTCCCCAGTTTCCTCCTGTGTGGGAGCGTCCTCCTCCCGCTCGGCCAGGGCCAGGGAGATCACCTGATCCCCCTCCTCCTTAAAGCGCATGACGATGACGCCCTGGGTGGCACGGCCGGCCTCCCGGATGGTATCCACATGGGTACGGATCAGGATGCCCGCCTGGGTGACCAGAAGCAGGTCTTCCTCGCCGGTGACCACCTTGATGCCCACGATCTTGCCGGTCTTCTCCGTAACGGCGTAGTTCTTGATGCCCAGGCCGCCCCGGTTGGTGATCCGGTACTCCTCCACCGCGGTACGCTTGCCGTAGCCCTTCTCCGTGATGGTCAGCACCGTTCTTCCGGCGGTCATCCGGGCGGCGCCCACCACATAGTCGCCCTCCCGCAGGCGGATGCCCCGCACGCCCACGGCGGTGCGGCCCATGGGCCGCACATCATTTTCGTCAAAGCACACAGCCATGCCGTCATGGGTGGCAATGAGGATCTTCTTGGTACCGTCGGTCTCCCGCACGGCCACCAGTTCATCCCCCTCGTCCAGGGTCAGGGCCCGGATGCCGTTGTTGCGCAGGTTCTTTAACGCCTCCACAGGCAGGCGCTTCACCGTACCCAGCCGGGTGACCATGAACAGATAGAGTTTCTCTTCGCCGATCTCCCGGAAGTGGAGCATGGCCTGGACCTTCTCGCCCTGTTCCACCTGGATGATGTTGATGATGTTGGTGCCCTTGGCGGTCTTGCCGCTCTCGGGGATCTGATAGCCCTTCTTCCGGTACACCTTGCCGGTGTCGGTGAAGAACAGGATATAGTCATGGGTGGAGGCGGTGAACACATCCACCACGTAGTCCTCTTCCCGGGTGGTGATGCCCTTCTTGCCCATACCGCCCTTGGACTGGGCGGTATATTCGCTCACCGGGGTGCGCTTGATGTAGCCCGCCTGGGTGAGGGTGAAGACGCACTGCTCCTCTTCAATGAGGTCCTCGATGTCGATCTCGTCCTCTACATCCTGGATCTCAGTGTAGCGCTCGTCCCCGTATTTGTCCCGAATGGCGATGAGCTCCTCTTTCAGAACGCCCCGGAGCATCTCCTCGCTGGACAGCAGCTGATTGAAGTAGGCGATGCGCTCCTCCAGCTCCTGATACTCCTTTTCCAGCTTCTCCCGGTCAAGGCCCTGGAGGGCTTTCAGGCGCATATCCAGAATGGCCTGGGCCTGGACCTCGTCCAGGTCAAAGCGGGTCATCAGGTTTTCCTTGGCGTTGTCGTAGCTGGTGCGGATGATGTGGATGACTTCGTCAATGTTATCCTGGGCCACCAGCAGGCCCTCCAGCAGGTGGGCACGCTCCTGGGCCTTGCGGAGGTCAAACCGGGTGCGGCGGATGATGACCTGCTCCTGATAGGCGATGTACTCGTCCAGGATGTGCCGCAGAGAGAGGATCTTGGGCTGGAGCTTGCCGTTCACCTCCACCAGGGCCAGCATATTGATGGCAAAGGTGGTCTGGAGCTGGGTCTGGGCAAAGAGCCGGTTGAGCACCACCTGGGGGTTGGCGTCCCGCTTGAGCTCGATGACGATGCGCATACCGTTGCGGTCGGTCTCGTCCCGGATGTCGGAGATGCCCTCCAGGCGCTTGTCCTCCACCTGGTCGGCCATGTTCTTGATGAGCATCCGCTTGTTCACCTGATAGGGGATCTCGGTGATGACGATGCGGGTGCGGTCCTTGCCGAACTCCTCAAACTCGTGGCGGGCCCGGACGGTGATCCGGCCCCGGCCGGTGGCGTAGGCGGCACGGATGCCGCTGCGGCCCATGATGATGCCCCGGGTGGGGAAGTCGGGGCCGTGAATGTGCTCCATCAGGTCGGCCAGGGAGGACTCGGGATCGTCAATGACCTGGATGGTGGCGTTGATGACCTCATTGAGGTTATGAGGGGGGATATTGGTGGCCATACCTACGGCGATGCCGGAAGAACCGTTCACCAGCAGGTTGGGGAACCGGGAGGGGAGCACCTTGGGCTCCTTCCGGGTCTCGTCAAAGTTGGGGTCCCAGTCCAC
>CALWOP010000132.1 GCA_944383195.1 uncultured Oscillospiraceae bacterium | reverse complement strand
CGGAAGGGGTCCTCATTGCAGGAGGAGATGATGCGCACGTCCAACTTCAGATCCTTGCTGCCGCCCACCCGGCGGAAGGTGTTTTCCTGGAGGACCCGGAGAAGCTTGGACTGCATGGTCAGACTCATGGAATTGAGCTCATCTAAAAAGAGCGTTCCACCGTTGGCCTCCTCAAAATAGCCTGCCTTGTCTTCGCTTCCGGTGAAGCTGCCCTTCTGGGTGCCAAACAGCAGACTTTCGATGAGGGTGTCCGGAATGGCAGCACAGTTGATGGCCAGGAATTTTTTGCCGCTGCGGGGGCTGGCGCGGTGGATGCTCTGGGCAAAAATTTCTTTTCCAGTTCCCGTTTCCCCCACCAGCAATATGCTGCTGTCCTGGCTTGCCACGCGCTTAGCCAGAGCCACCGCATCCTGGATCTTTTGGCCCTGTCCGATCACATTGTCAAAGGTGTAGCCGGAGAAGGAGATCCGGTTTCCCTGGGCGGCATATGTCCGCAGGGCCCGCTGGGTGGCCTCCATGCGCTGGATGTTGTCTTTGAGCAGGTCTTCCGTCTGCTCAAAGACAACGGCGCCCACCAGGTTTCCCTCTTTTAAAATAGGGAAAGAGGTGTTGGAGGTGGCCAGAGAGGTGCCGTTGCTGGTGTGGAAACGGTCTACCCGGTTGATGACGGGAGACTGGGTGCGCAGGGTGGTGATGGTGGTGCTGATTTCCTCATTGAGGTTGTACAGGTCCAGCAGGTGCCGCCCCTCGATCGGTACTCCGTCTGGGATGCGCGAGATCTTCCGGCTGGCCTTATTGAAAAAGACGGCCTGGGCATCCTTGTCGTAGATCTGCACCCCCTCGGAACAGTGATCCAGCGCCCGGGCAAAGAGAAACAGCCGCTCATCCGCCCGGGACAGGAGAAGGTAGCGCGCCCCGCCGGGAGCGGGGAGAAATTGAAAGGAAAATGTATCCTCATCCCAGGAAAAGGCACCCTCATCCCGGTCCGGGGGCAGGGAAAAGACCTTATAAACAGAACGGCCCTGGGCGATCCAGGCTTCAAAGAGCAGACGGTAAGTCTCCCGGGCGCTGTCCCTGCCCCATGCGACAGCCCGCAGGATACCGCCGCCATCCACGGTAAATCGTACATCATAAAATGCCATGACGGCCCCTCCTTTTTCTGTAGTTCAGCATACGGAAGAATGACAGCTGTGTCAAGTCATATGCAAAAAATTATTTCATTTTGCAAAATTAATTTGCATTATATGGGAAAGAACCGTGACATCATTTGGGAGACAAAGGGAGACTTTTTGGGTATACTGTATAATAAGAAATGGAACAGATTGTGGAAGAACCACAAAAATAAGGGGAAAAGAAAAGTTGGCCCCTGACTTGCTTAAGAATTATGGTATAAACTCAACGAAGGGAGGGTATGCCAGCGCCCCGCGCTGTCATACAAAGAGAAACATGAAACACGAAACCAACAACAAGCCGATCCGATGGAATGTATTCATTCCATGCTTCGCGGTGATCGGCGGCGCAGCCATTCTGGGCATTGTCAACAATGAGTGGCTGACGGCTGTGACCAACGGGATTTTCAGCTGGTCCCTGAGCACCTTTGGCTGGCTCTACCAGATCGTGGCCATGGTGACGTTGTTCCTGGCCGCCATGCTGGCGTTCACCAAGGTGGGCAAGATCCGCTTTGGCGGGCCGGAGGCCAAGGCCAAGTACTCTTTTGGCTCCTGGTTTGCCATGACCCTGACCGGCGGCATTGCCACGGGCCTCATTACCTACGGCGTCAACGAAGTGCTTATCTATTACGGCAACATCTATGGGGAGCTGGATGCTCTGGGCATCGAGCCTCTGAGTCAGGAGGCCTCCTGGTTTGCCATTGGCCGGTGCTTCTATAACTGGACCTTTATCCCCTACGCCATGTACGCCCTGTCCGGGGTGCTCATCGCCTATATGTACTTTAACCGGAAGAAGGAGCTGTCCGTCTCCGCGTCTCTGATCCCCCTGTTTGGCGACCGAGTGACCAAGGGAATCTGGGTAGTGCTCATTGATGTGCTGTCCGTGCTGGCCATCGCGCTGGGCCTGGCCGCCTCTCTGGGCGCCGGCCTTGCCCTGATCGGTACCGGCCTCCACGCCGCCTACGGCGTGGCCCAGGGCCCCATGGTCTGGATCATTCTGACCGCCATTATCACCGTCACCTTCACCGTGGCTTCCGTGACCGGCATTGACAAGGGCATCAAGTGGCTGGCCGGCCTGACCAGCAAGATCTTCTATGTGCTGCTCATCGTGCTCTTTGTCATTGGCCCCACCATCTATATCCTGAATATGTCCAACGTGGGCCTGGGTTACTGGCTGGATCGGTTCTGGACCTGGGGTTTTGATCCCTACACCGTGGGCGGTTCCGCCCTGGTCACCTGGTGGACCATGTACGACTGGGCCATTTGGATCGCCTACGCCCCTCTGATGGGTATCTTCTTTGCCATGATCGCCTATGGCCGCACCGTGCGGCAGTTCCTGATCGTCAACTGGATTCTGCCCGCTTCCTTTGGCTACGTGTGGTTCTCGGTGTGGGGCAGCACTGCCCTCTACTGGCAGGACAGCGGCAAGGCTGACATCATTTCCGCCATTCAGGAGGGCGGCGCAGTGGCCGGCATTTGGGAGTTTTTGAAGCACGTACCCCTGGGCGTGATCATTATCCCGGTCATTATTCTGGCCCTGATTGCTGCGTTCTCCACCACCGCAGACACCATGTCCACCACCATCGCCGCTCTGTGCACCAAGGGGGCCCGGCATGACGAGGAGCCCGCTGTGTGGCAGAAGATCATTTGGGGTGTGTCCATCGGCGCCATCGCCTGCATCATGGTGGCCTTCGGAGGCGGCGCCCAGGGCGTGGACGGCGTGAAGTATCTGGCGGCCTGCGGCGGCTTTGTGGTGCTGGTGGTGTTTATCCTCCAGGTGGCTGCCGCGTTCAAGGTATTTTTCTTTGATCCCGAGACCAAAAAGGATATGGTAGATAGCGTGGATCAGGTGGAGCAGGACGGCCAGCAGTAAAGCGGGACTGCCCCAAACAAGGTGCTTGGAAGTATAACAGAGGAGGATTTGCAGTGAATCAGTGCAAGGAGATAAAAGTTGTGGAGCTGGGAGGGAAAATCGGCCTGCGGGAGCTGGTGGCCGTGGCCCGCTATGGGGCGCAGGTGGAGTTTTCCGACGGATATCGGGAGCGGGTGGACCGCTCCCGAAAGCTGGTGGAGGAGTGGATCGACCAGGAGCGGGTGATGTACGGTGTGACCACCGGCTTTGGGGCCCTTTGCACCAAGGCCATCAGCAAGGAAGAGACGGCCCAGCTCCAGCGCAACATTGTTTTGTCCCACTCCACCTCTGTGGGTGAGCCGTTCACCATGGAGCAGGCCCGGGCCACCATGGTGATGATGCTTCAGAACATCGGCCAGGGGTACAGCGGCGTGCGTTTGGCGGTGCTGGAAAAGCTGCGTGAGCTGCTGAACAAGGGCGTGACCCCCTGGGCTCCCCGGGAGGGCTCTGTGGGCTATTTGAGCCCCGAGGCCCATATGGCCCTGGTGCTGCTGGGGGAGGGGAAGGCCTGGTATCAGGACGAGCTTCTGCCCGGCGCTCAGGCTCTGGCCCGGGCGGGCATCGAGCCCATGGAGCTGGGGGCCAAGGAGGGCCTGGCCCTGGTGTCCGGCACCACCTCGGTGACGGCTCTGGGCGGTCTGGCCCTGTGGGATATGCTCAATGCCGCCAAGGCTGCCGATGTGATCGCCGCCATTACCCTGGAGGCCTCCAAGGGCATTATCCGGGCCTTTGACCAGCGGGTCATGGCTGTGCGCCCCCACCCCCATCAGGCGGGCGTGGCCGACAATGTGCGCAAGGTGCTCCAGGGCTCTGAGATCATCGAGCACTACAAGAACAGCCGGGTGCAGGACGCCTTGTCCCTGCGGTGCGTTCCCCAGCTCCACGGTGCGGCCAAGAAGAAGCTCCAGGATGCCCTTGCCACGGTGGAGATTGAAATCAATTCCTGCTGCGATAACCCCATCATCTGGAGCGAGGGAGCGGATGCCGATGTGATCTCCGCCTGCAACGCTGACTCCTCCTATGTGGGCATGGAAATGGACTCCTGCTGCATCGCCGCCACCACCCTGGCCAAGATGTCCGAGCGGCGCAATAACCGCCTGATTGATGAAAATCTCTCCGGCTATCCCTGGTTCCTCATTCAGAACCCCGGCCTCAATTCCGGACTGATGATCCCCCAATATACCCAGGCGGGGCTTTTAAACGATATGCGCATCCTCTCCACCCCCGCCACCATCGACAACACCCCCACCTGCGGCAACCAGGAGGACTATGTGGCCATGGGCTATAATGCCTCCAAAAAAGCGGGCGCGGTGGCGGAAAAGCTGGAGTACATTCTGGCCATCGAGCTGCTGTCCGCCTTTCAGGCCCAGCCCCTGCTGGACCCGGAGCGGAAGCGGGGTGTGGGCTCGGCACGTGTGCTGGAGGAGATCGGGCAGCATGTGCCGGTGATGAAGGAGGATATGTTCCTCTATCCCCATATCGAGTACCTGCGGGAACTGATCCATTCCGGCCGTCTGGTAGAGCTGGCGGAAGAAGCAGTAGGTGATCTGGCGTGAAAAAGGAGACAAAACAGGTGGAAATGGATCTGGTGAAGATCTTTCTCACCCCGCCCAACACTATGCGGGAGCGGGTCACGCTGATCCTCATGCTGGTGGTCACCTTTGTGATGTTTTTTGGCCCACTGTGCTTTACAGACGTACACCCGGCCAAAGCCATCCTGCTGGCCTGCCTGCCTGCTCTGTCCATCTCCTGGGGATGGATGGTGCTGCTGCGGTCCCTGTTCCGCAAAAGCGAGTTCTGTAAATAAACAAAAAGAGATCGGGAGCGGATTTCCGCTCCCGATTTTGTATCCCACAATGAATTGCCGCAAGGAGATCATGCGGTGAGGGCCAGCTCCTCCCGGGCCTCCCGCTCGTTGTCAGCAGAGAAGCAGAACCGCCCTGCCCAGTCGTAGACCTCAATGTGTCCTCTTACCCATACCATCGTATAATCCAT
>CALWOP010000131.1 GCA_944383195.1 uncultured Oscillospiraceae bacterium | reverse complement strand
GAGCGCCAGGACTATATCACCAAGGTCATCCGGGTGGAGGAGGAGAACTTCGCCAAGACCATCGACGGCGGCCTTCGTATTTTCAATGATATGCTCTCCGGGCACAAGGCGAAGGGGGAGACCACCTTCTCCGGCACCGATGCCTTTAAGCTCTATGACACCTACGGCTTCCCCATCGACCTGACCCTGGAGATGGTGGAGGAGCAGGGCATGAAGCTGGACGAGGCGGAGTTCCACAAGCAGATGGACGAGCAGCGCCAGCGTGCCCGGAAGGCCCGTGAGGCCCTGGGCGACCTGGGCTGGGCCGGTGTGGAATTCGGGAAGGATGTGCCCGAGACCGAGTTTGTGGGCTATGACCACACCGCCATTGAGGGGGCCAAGGTGGTTGCCCTGGTGGTGGAGAATGAGCAGGCCGAGGAGCTTATGCCCGGCGTAGAGGGTATCGTGGTGCTGGATAAGACCCCCTTCTATGCGGAAATGGGCGGCCAGGTGGCCGACCACGGCACGATTTCTGCTGACGGCGTTATCTTCCAGGTCACCGATGTGCAGAAGAACAAGGGCGGCAAATATATGCACTACGGCAAGGTGACCCAGGGTGTGCTGAAGCTGGGCGATACCGTGTCCGCCTGCATTGATGTGTCCCGCCGGAAGGCCGTCATGCGTGCCCACTCCGCTACCCATCTGCTGGACAAGGCTCTGCGTACCGTTCTGGGCGACCACGTCCATCAGGCGGGCTCCTTGGTAGAGGAGGACCGGCTGCGCTTTGACTTCACCCACTTCTCCGCCATGACGGCGGAAGAGCTGGCCAAGGTCAGTGCCATGGTCAACGAGGCCGTGCTAGAGGGTTGCGACATTGTTACGGACGTGCTGCCCATCGAGGAGGCCAAGAAGCGGGGCGCTATCGCCCTGTTCGGCGAGAAGTACGGCGACACCGTTCGCGTGGTGGATATGGGCGAGGGCTACTCTGTGGAGTTCTGCGGCGGTACGCACCTGGACAATACCGCCAAGGTCGGTGTGTTCCACATCTCCAGCGAGTTCTCCGTGGCCAGCGGCGTGCGCCGGATTGAAGCTACTACTGGCCGTGCCTCCCTGGAGACTATGAACCGCAATCAGGAGATGCTCTTCCAGGCTGCCGCTGCCATCAAGGCCAAGCCCGGCGAGCTGCGCGAGAAGGCAGAGGTCCTGATGGGCGAGGTGAAGGAGCTGCGCCAGGCTGTGGAGAAGTTCAAGACCCGGGAGGCCATGGGCCAGGCTGAACGGTTCCTGTTTGCCGCCCATGAGGTGGGCGGACTGAAAGTGCTCACCGCCACTGTTTCCGATGCCGATGCCGGGAAGCTGCGCAGCATGGGCGACTTCCTGAAGGACAAGGAGCCCAATGTAGTGGCCGTCCTGGCTGCTGTGGCGGGAGAGAAGATCACCTTCCTGGCCGTCTGCGGTAAGGAGGCTGTGGCTAAGGGCGTGAAGGCCGGGGATATCATCAAGCAGGTCTCCGCCATCGCCGGAGGTTCCGGCGGCGGAAAGCCCGACTCCGCCATGGGCGGCGGTAAGGACCCGCTGATGGTGGATAACGCACTGGCTATGGTAGACAACGTGGTGTCTATGAAACTGGGGCTGTAAGCCGCCCAGCGAGCGAGAGCGAGCCGCGCCGTAAGGCGTGTAAAATCCCCGCTGCATTGCAGCGGGGATTTTTTATATCTGAATCAGCTCCAATAGCTCCTGAGGTGTGCAATCATCCACCGAATACCGCCCCATCAGCCGCAGACTGCTCGGGTCGTTGCGCCGCAGAACCACTGGCTCCGCCTGGGTGGTCAAGGTAATGGAAAAACCCAGTTGAGCGCTGATGAATTCGCTGTCTGTGGTATGTAGTCCATAGGGATAGGCCAGTACCTGGATTGCTGCTTCCGTGTTCTGCCGCAGGGTGTCCCGAGACAGCTGAAAGTCTGCTTTCAGCGCCTGACGGTAGACCTCGGCGGGTTCTCTCTCCTTGGGCAAAACCCCCTCCCGGCCGCCGTCCGGCTCCAATGGGCGGTACTGGTGGAGGTCGTAGGTGTGACTTTGGATGGATATTACGCCTGAGTCCATCATCTCCCGGGCCTGCTGGTATGTAAAATGGGGAAGGGTGGGGACTTGGGTATCTTTGTAAGTATCTGCCCCTACCAAGCAGCCGATGACAAAGATCGTCCCCACCATTCCCCGCGCCTGAAGCGCGGGCCACGCGATTTCATAGTTGCTCAGATAGCCGTCGTCAAAGGTAATGAGAATGGGCTTTTCAGGAAGAGAGGCCCCGTGCTCCACAAAGTCGAGAAGCTGCTGAAAGGTGACTGTCTCATACCCAGCCTGCTGGATGGCATCCAGGTGGGATAAAAAGATGTCTTGGGCTATGATACTATCTCCCACTCCAGTGTTCTGGATGTCGTGATAGAGAAGAATGGGAATGGTGACCCGGGACTGGGTGTGGACGGTATAGGCGGCGGAAATGCTGACTGTAGTGAGAAGTATAAGGAGAATCAGTGTGGCGCCGGCTTTGTTCTGAAGCATGACTTGTCCTCCCTTTCAGTTTAAAACGAAACGTGTTTTCTGTGTACAACACAAAGATGGAAAGGGAATTGTTGAGAACAAGCCCGGGGAAGGAAGAAACATGGTATAACTATAAATAAAAAGGTCACGTTCGGGTCAACATTTTGTCTTGCTCGATTGTGTATTGGGCAGAGAGGCAAGAAAGGAGGTGTCCCGGATGGGAATGGTACGTACCGGGGAGGAAGTGGCCGCCCTCTACCGGAAGTATGTGGGTATGGTCTATCAGATCTGCCTTATGCTGATGAAGAATGTACCGGACGCGGAAGACGCCACCCAGAATGTCTTTCGCAAGGTGATGGAGTATGACAAGCCTTTTCGTGATCCGGAGCACGAAAAGGCCTGGCTGATCGTCACCGCCCGAAACGAGTGTAAAAATCAGCTGAAGCACTGGTGGAGGAAAAACCGGGCAAGTGAAGAGACGCTGCAAAACCTGACCTGGGAGCAGCCGGAGGACGGAGAGCTGTGGGAGTATATCCTCTCTCTGCCGGAGAAGTACCGGATGGTACTCTACCTCCACTATTACCAGGGGTATACCGCATTGGAGACAGCGGAGCTGCTGGGGAAAAACCCCTCTACCGTCCGCACCTGGTTAGTCCAGGCCAGATGGAAGCTGAAAGAAATCTTGGAGGTGGAAGAGTATGGACAAATGTGAAGTAAAGCGGGTCTTTGACCAGGTAAAACCCACCCCGGAGCAAGAACAGGCTATGCTGGACCGCCTCCTGAGGGAACAAAAGGAGGTTAAACCTGTGAGCCGTATGAAGAAGATGACCGCCGTGTTGGTGGCCGCCGCTCTGCTGCTAATGGCCTGTGCTTTCACAGTAGCTACAGGTGTGGATCAGCGTTTGCTGGCCCTATTTCGTGGGGACGAACAAGACGCACAGCAGATTGCCGCAGGGGTCGTTTCGGTGGGGGAAAGCTACACCTATGACAATGGCTGGACGGTGGAAGTTGAACAGGTGCTGGTGGATCGGTATTCCCTGGCTGTTTTGGTGGATATGATCGGTCCGGAGGGGACTGTTCTGAGTGGGGAAGACTGTTTTGTTGATTTTGCCTCTGAAATCATACCGGAGGACGGGGAGGGCGTAGGGAGCTATGTCAGCGGCTCGACCGCCCTGGAGGATGAAAACCCCGAAGACAACCGTGTTTCATTCCTTTGGCAGCGGGGTCCATCCACTTTTTTGAAGTCTGGAACGCAGAGTTTGATTGGCTGTGAGATATCTCTGCGGCCTACATGGCTGACGCGGGGAGGGAGCCGAGGGGTCATTGCGGATTTTCGAGGAGATCAGAGAACTTTTAATGTCCAACTGCCCGAAAAAGACAGTGGATGGACCTATCATCTGGGGCTTCCGTTCCAGGTGGATGAGGAAACCATGACACTGGAAGAGCTCTACATCTCTCCCATTGGCGTCGCTTGCTCTATAAGCGGGACCCCGAACGATTCCCGGATGTGGGGACCTCCAGGGCTGTCCGGTATATATGATAGCTTGGTTTTAAATATGGCAAACGAAGATTTGGTGGCTATGAGCCAGTCTGTGAGTCAGACCTATAATCCAGAGACTGGAGAGGGACGGCTTGTGTTTCAGACGGAGCGGATCATAGAGCCCGAGAATGTACTTTCGGTCACGCTGTTAGGCCAGACCTTCTCCCTGGATGACCTCCAGCCTGTAACAGGTTAAAAAAACCTTGCAATCACGGAAAAAAGGGGTACAATGGTCTTACCAAGCAACAAAGGAGGTACCCTTATGTCCGACTGTCTGTTTTGTAAGATCGCAAACGGCCAGATCCCGTCCAACAAGGTCTATGAGGATGAGACGGTCTATGCCTTTTACGACATCGACCCCCAGGCGCCCACCCACTTTTTGGTGATCCCCAAGACCCACATTGCCTCTGTGGCCGAGATCACCCCGGAAAACGCCACCGTGGTGGCCCACATCTTCGCGGTCATCTCTAAGGTGACGAAGGAGCTGGGGCTGGAGAGCTACCGTGTGGTCTCCAACATCGGCCAGCAGGCCGGTCAGTCTGTCCCCCATCTCCACTTCCATGTCCTGTCCGGCCGGGATATGACCTGGCCTCCGGGCTGATGGAGAGACTATGCTGCCCCAAGATCCTGTAATTTTGCTCAGCGTGGTCAACACCCGCCTGCGGGATGGCTGCGGCTGTCTGGAGGAGCTGTGTGCTCAGGAGGACGTATGCCCGGAGGAGTTGTGCGAAAAGCTGGCTGCTATGGGCGTATGCTATGACCGGGAGAGCAATCAGTTTAAGTGAAAGAAAATGGGCCGCTCCACTGGAGCGACCCATTTTTTCCATATCAATAGAAAAAACCTCTGTGTAATGTACACAGAGGTTTTTGGGAGTGCCTAATTCCAAATCACACAGCGCGGGTGACCTTACCGGAACGGAGGCATCTGGTGCAGACGTACACGTGAGTGGGAGTGCCCTTCACGATCGCCTTCACGCGCTTCACGTTGGGCTTCCAGGTGCGGTTGGAACGGCGGTGGGAGTGGGAAACCTGGATGCCGAAGGTGACGCCCTTGTCGCAGAATTCGCATTTGGCCATGTTGCTTACCTCCTCGCTATGAGAATCGCTTTCCAAAAAAGCTTCGACTGATATGATACCAGAAAGTCCGACGGAATGCAAGAACTTTTTTTAAAA
>CALWOP010000130.1 GCA_944383195.1 uncultured Oscillospiraceae bacterium | reverse complement strand
AGCTTCTTCTCGCCGGTGGCGGGGTTACGGGTGAAGGCCACGCCGGTGCCGCAGTCGTCGCCCATGTTGCCGAAGGCCATGGACTGAACGTTGACGGCGGTGCCCCAGGAGTAAGGAATGTCGTTGTCGCGGCGGTACACGTTGGCACGGGGGTTGTCCCAGGAACGGAACACGGCCTTGATGGCGCCCATGAGCTGCTCCTTGGGGTCGGAGGGGAAGTCCACGCCGATCTTGGCCTTGTACTCGGCCTTGAACTGACCGGCCAGCTCCTTCAGATCGTCAGCGGTGAGCTCCACGTCCTGAGTGACGCCCCGCTCCTCTTTCATCTTGTCGATGAGCTGCTCGAAGTACTTCTTACCAACCTCCATAACCACGTCGGAGTACATCTGGATGAAGCGGCGATAGCAGTCCCAAGCCCAACGGGGATTGCCGGACTTCTTGGCCATGACCTCGACCACTTCCTCGTTCAGGCCCAGGTTCAGGATGGTGTCCATCATGCCGGGCATGGAAGCGCGGGCGCCGGAACGGACGGAGACCAGCAGGGGATTTTCCAGATCGCCGAACTTCTTGCCGGTGATCTCCTCCATCTTGACGATATACTCCATGATCTGAGCCTGAATCTCGTCATTGATCTTCTGGCCGTCCTCATAGTACTGGGTGCAGGCCTCAGTGGTGATGGTGAAGCCCTGGGGAACGGGCAGACCGATGTTGGTCATCTCGGCCAGGTTGGCGCCCTTACCGCCCAGAAGCTCACGCATATTGGCGTTGCCTTCGGAGAAGAGGTAGACGAACTTGTTTGCCATTTGAATACTTCATTCCTTTCTTCTGTTTAGACGGCCAGCAGACAAAACCGGAAAACCGGCTGTCGGAAGGCCGCCGCGATCGAAACAATATGCAGTGTTGCATTGCATGATAATACTGCGGATGATATTATACCTATATGAAAGAAATATTGCAACACATTTATCAAGATTTTCACAAAATTTTACCATGAAACCCCGAATCCCAGCCTTTGTTCCCGAAGAAAGAGCGAGAAAAGACAAAAATGGGTTGTCAAGGGGAGCGGAAGGTAGTAAACTTGCAAAAAACAGGAGGTGAGGGCCTTGACCAAGGAACTGTGGCAGATGCTGCTGCTCTATTTGCTGCTGGTGAATCTGTGGGCGTTTTGCGCCATGGGGATGGATAAACGGCGGGCAAAGAGGGAGGCGTGGCGCCTGTCGGAAAAGGCGCTGTTTCTTCCCGCGGTACTCTTCGGCGCCCTGGGAGGGACCTTGGGGATGAAGGTATTTCACCACAAGACAAGGCATTGGTATTTCCGCTTTGGTTTTCCTCTGCTGCTGATTATACAGTTGGCGGCACTAGGCTGGCTGGCTTGGCGGTACTTTGTGGGCTAAAAACAGAGGCTTCCGGCAATGTGCCGAAAGCCTCTGTTTTTTATAGTTTTTTCTCGTAGCAGTTAAGTACCTCGTCCAGAAAACCCTGGAACAGGAACCGGGCGTGGCCGGCGAGGCGATAGCCCAGCTTGGGGTACATGGTGTTGGCAGGGAGATTGCCCTCATAGGTGTCCAGACGCATGACGGTTTTGCCCTGGCGGCGGCTTTCCGCTTCACAGAACGCAACCATTTCCCGGGCCTTTCCACGACCGGAAAAACGGGGGGAAACGACCAGGGTGTGGATGACCATGACCTGCTCTTTTTGGGCCGCAAACTGCCAGGGGATCAGGTCATATTCGGGCAGCTGTACACCGTTTAGAATGACGGCGGCAAAAATTGTGCCGTCTTCCTCACCCACAAAAAGCGTGCCGGCCTCCAAAGCCCCACGGGCAGTATCCAAAGTAGGGTACTTTCCCCGCTGCCAGTTGGTATAGGAGGCGGGACGCAGATCTTCCTGATCCAAAATTTCTTCGTAAAGTTGGGCTACAGCGGGCAGGTCAGCAGAGCAGGCGGGGCGAATCATGGCAAATCTCCTTTTTAAAAACGATGGGCCCAGTCTGACAGTAGCCACACAGGGGCCAGCCAGGTGAGCATATAGATCATCAAATTGAGAACCGACAAAGATGTGTAAGCGCCGATGGAAGTCAGGTAGGTGGCCAGGGCCATCCCAAGTGCAGAACCAACGCAGCAGACAATGCTCCCAAACCGGGCGGCCCGGTAGAGCCGTTTGGAGGCAGTTACCGCTTCGGCAAAGGGGAGAAGCCCCTCCCGGCATAGCAGGGCGGTGAGAACCTCACTGTGGGGCTGCTCCGGATCGGAAAGCTCACGCCGGCGCTCTACAGGGGGAAAATCCATTTTATCTGCCGCCAGCTTGAAGCGCTGCTGAAGCATGGCGGGAATGAGGTTGAAATCCCGGGTGGCCAGTACCGGCCCGACTTTCTCCCCCATCAGCTCTTCCACAGCGGGGAAGACAGTATCGTGAAGGGTGTAGTTCAGAGCAAAAATTCCGGCTAATTCCCCGTCGATGGCGCAGAAAACGGCGTTTTTTACATTCAGTCCCTGGGGCAGGGAAATGTCCATCAGATTCATAAAAGCGGCGGAGCCCACCAGGACCTGATCGCCCCGGATGTTGGCAGACAGACCGCCCCCTTCGTAGCAGGTGAGCTGGTCGGCCTTGCGCAGCAGTCCGCCCATAGAGCGCAGCTGATCATGAAACAGCCGCCCCAGGCCGCTGCCTGACTCCCGAATCAGGGTAGCTGTGTAGGCCAGAACCCGCTCAGCGGGGAAGTCCCGCATGACCTTGTAGCCGTTGAGCTCGACGTGCCCCTGGGGAAACAGGTCGGTGTCGGTGATCAGGACCCGGTCTCCTTTTTTAGCCCGAACCATCCCAGGCCAGCCGGCCAGGGCGGCGCCGCTTTGGGTCAGGCGGCGGGCGATCTTGTGAAAGGAGCGGCCGTAGGCGATGGCTGAACCGAACGCGGCGGAGACAGTAAACAGGGCGGACATAGACCACAAAAGCCGCTGGGGATTCCCTGTTCCCAAGGAGGCCAGCAGGGAGAGTACCACATCCCCCACAAACAGCAGGGGACAGACTGTGCGAAAGACCTTCTGCGCGCCGTCGTCGGATTGGATTTGGCTGCCGAAGCCCTCGGCCGTTCCCTGCCATTTGGCAAAGGTGTCCCGGCCGCTCCACTTTCCCACATCCACTGTGACCCGGTAGGGGTGGGAGGAGGCAGCAGCGGTGCGGCAGGAGATGCGAAGCCCCAGGCGTTTATGGTATGTACCGTGAAGCTGAAAATAAAGTGCGGCCAGACAGACCGGAACGTAAGCATAGCGGGATACTTCCCACTGGCCCAGAGCCAGCGTAACGGCATCGGCCATGGTAAAGATGCAGGCCAGGGCGGCCAGGGTGTCCATGCCGAACTTTCCCTGAAATGCCCGAATCAGGCCAATGAGCAGCATATCCAGTCCCAGGAGCATCCCGGTGCCAAGCAGCCCCACGGAAATCCAGGCCTGGAGGTCCGGCGCGTCCAGAGGCGGCATCCAGGAAAAACCCAGAGCAGGTACCAGGACCTGTGCAAGTGCCAGGACAGTCAGTAGCAGCACCAGCAGACAGCGTACCCGCAGTCCGGTCAGACCTTTGGCGTAGCGCTGGGCCAGTTTTTGAGGAGCGGTGTCCGGCGGAGGCGGCTCAACTTTTTTGGGCCTGTGCCATCGGGGAGAAGCAGGCTCCGGGTCGGCTTCCTCCTGATCTGTACCAGGGATGAGACGCTCCAGCCTGCGGACCTCTTCGTGGTCGGTGGCTTCGTCCTCCTCAAACATGGAATCGGCGTACTGATCCGCCTTGTTGCCCATTTTTTTGAGAAAGGCGGACAGAGCGCTCTCCTCTTCGGGAAAGGGGATGACCTGGGCGGCGGTGGAGCTTTCCGGTTCCTCGGCCTCATCCGAAGCGGGCGCCTGCTCAGGCTCCTCGTCAGGCTCAGGCTCGTCCTCGTCCATTGGGAGGGAGTCAGAAGGTTCGCTGTCCTCCTCTTCATCCTGCGGAGGGTGGGACACCCCGGGAAAAGCGACCACCTTCCCCTCTGCGTGGGGGCGCTTGGGCGCTTCCGGCCAGGGCAGATCCGGCCCCTGGCTCTCAGGTGTAATGGGCACCACGCTGGGACGAGGGGGCTTGCCTCCAAACTCGGCCAGAATATCATCCAGTTTAAAATCCTTCCCGGAGACATCGCCAATCAGCGACTTGACCTGGGACAGGTCATCTTTATTTAGTTTCTTATCTTGGTCGCTCATGGGCGGAATCCTCAATCCGTGTGATGGGTTATTCTGTGTCGTTATTCTCCCATCCGTTGACGCACGGCCTCATAGAGAAGGACTGCGGCGGCGGCGGAGGCGTTCAGAGAGTTGATCTTGCCGAACATGGGGATGGAGACGGTGAAGTCGCAGTTTTCCGTCACCAGGCGGCCCATACCATCTCCCTCACTGCCGATGACGATAGCGGCGGGACCTTTCAGGTCGGCCTTATAGAGGGAGGTGGTTCCTTGCGCGGCGGTGCCGAAGACCCAGATGCCCTCTTCTTTCAACTCTTTCAGCAAAGCAGGGAGGTTGGGGACCCGGGCGACCGGGACGTGAGCCACCGCTCCGGCAGAAGTTTTGGCTACGATAGCCGTAAGACCGGCAGAGCGCCGTTTGGGGATGATGACCCCGTGGGCTCCGGCCGCATCGGCAGTGCGGATGACCGCCCCCAGATTGTGGGGGTCGCTGAGCTCGTCACATACCACGATGAGGGGGTTCTCTCCCTTTTCCCGGGCGGCATTGAGAATGTCGTCTACCGTGGCGTATTCCCGCACAGCGCACTGGGCGATGACGCCCTGATGGGAGTGGGTGCGACTCATGCCATCCAGCTTGCGGCGGTCGGCATCCACCACTACGATGCCCTTTTCCCGGGCGGTGGAAGCAATGTGGCCCAGGGTGGCGTCAGTTTCGCCCTTGGCCAGAAAAATTTTATCAATGGTGACGCCGGCCCGCAGTGCCTCAATGACGGCGTTGCGGCCTTCGATGATGCCGTCGTTTTCCTGCTCCACAGGAGCGGAACGGCGCAGGGGGGGACGTTTATTCATTAGAGTTCATCCTCTCAAAAGGCAAATTGAAATTACAGTCCATTCTACCATACCGGAGCGGAAGTTGGAAGTGCTTTTTTGTCAATTTATTGAGAAACCCGTCACAGAAAGTTTACAGGGTCTTTTCTTGTTTTTAAGGGTAAAATGTGGTATGATACCAGTCAGCATATCCCAAAATGAAAAAAAGGGAAAATTGGAGG
>CALWOP010000129.1 GCA_944383195.1 uncultured Oscillospiraceae bacterium | reverse complement strand
GTGTCGGAGGGGATGGTGCGCTGGCCCTTTAAGTAGAGCTTCCGGGAGGACTCGGGGGAGAGGACCACCTCAAAGTTCAGCTTGGTAAACAGCTCAAACCAGAAGGGGAGGTTCTCGTACATATTGAGCCCGAAGGGGATACCGATCTTGCCCCGGGAGCCGTCTCCCTGGCCCTTGCCGTGCAGGGCGCGGAGCTTGGCGTATTTATAGCGCATAAGGTCGGGCAGGCGGCTGGGCTCCTCCCCCAGGGGGCGGGAGCAGCGGTTGCCCGAGATAAAGCGCCGTCCTCCGTCAAAGGAGTTGACGGTGAGGGAGCAGTGGTTGGTGCACAGTCCGCAGGTGGCGGGCTTGGCGGTGTGGACAAATTTCTCCAGAGCTTTGGCGGAGAGCAGGGAGCTCTTTTCCAGGTGCAGGTCCCGGGCGGCCAGAGCGGCGCCGAAAGCCCCCATGATGCCCGAAATCACCGGCCGGGTCACGTTTCTTCCCAGCTCCTGCTCAAAGGCTCGGAGCACTGCATCGTTGAGGAAGGTGCCGCCCTGGACCACAATGTGCTGGCCCAGATCGTCAGCGCTGGCGGCCCGGATGACCTTGTAAATGGCGTTTTTCACAATGGAGGTGGAAAGGCCGGCGGAGATGTCCTCCACGCTGGCCCCGTCCTTCTGGGCCTGCTTGACGCTGGAGTTCATGAACACGGTGCACCGGGAGCCCAGGTTTACAGGCTTTTTGGTGAACAGGCCCAGCTTGGAGAAGGAGGCGATGTCATACTCCAGGGCCTTGGCAAAGGTCTCGATAAAGGAGCCGCAGCCGGAGGAGCAAGCCTCGTTGAGCATGATGGAGTCCACAGCCCCGTTGCGGATTTTGAAGCACTTCATGTCCTGGCCGCCGATGTCGATAATGAAGTCCACTTCGGGCTCAAAGTGAGCGGCGGCCTTGTAGTGGGCCATGGTTTCCACCAAGCCCAAGTCACAGCTAAAGGCGTTTTTAATGAGGTCTTCCCCGTAGCCGGTGACAGCGGCGCCCTTGATTTCAATCCGGTCGCCGCACAGCTGGTAGATCTTCTTCAGCTGTTCCAGGACGATGGAGACGGGGTTGCCCAGGTTGGAGTGATAATAAGTATAGAGAAGTCCGCCGTCCTCGGTGATAAGGGCCAGCTTGATGGTGGTGGAGCCGGAGTCCAGACCCAGCCAGGCGGGGCCGGAATATGTGTGGATATCCACCTCGGGGGGACGGTTGGCGTTGTGCCGCGCCACAAAGGCGTCGTACTCCTCCTGACTTTCAAAGAGGGGGGGCATGGTGTCCACCAAGGTGGTGGTCTCCGCACTGTCCTCCAGCTTTTTCAGCACCGTCTCAAAGGGGGCGGGCTCATAGTCGGTGGCGCACAGGGCCGCGCCCATGGCGGCAAAGCAGTCGCCATCCTCGGGGAACACGGCGTGTTCGCTGTCCAGCTTCAGGGTCTCCACAAAGCGCTCCCGCAGGCCCATGAGGAAGTGGAGCGGGCCGCCCAGGAAGACGATCTTGCCCTTCAGCTCCCGGCCCTGGGTGAGGCCAGCCACGGTCTGGTCCACCACCGCCTGGAAGATGGAGGCGGCCACGTCCTCTTTCCGGCCGCCCTGGTTCAGGATGGGCTGGATATCGCTTTTGGCAAACACACCGCACCGGGAGGCGATGGGGTAGATCTTTTCATGCTTCAGGGAGAGCTGGTCCAGCTCGGGCACCGTGACGTTCATCAGGGTGGCCATCTGGTCGATAAAAGCGCCGGTACCTCCGGCGCAGGAGCCGTTCATCCGCTCCTCCAGGGCACCGCCGAAGAAAATGATCTTGGCGTCCTCGCCCCCCAGCTCGATGACGGCATCGGTGTCGGGAATATATGTATTGACAGCGGCGGCGGTGGCATAGACTTCCTGAACGAAGTCGATGCCCGCGGCATTGGCCACGCCCAGTCCGGCCGAGCCAGTGATGGTGACCTTGATCTTCTGACCGGCAAGCATATCCTGGATGGAGTGGAGGGTCTCCAGGGCCCGCTCCCGGGTTTTGGAAAAGTGCCGCTCATAGGAGCGGAACAAAAGTTTATTCTGTTCATTGAGTACCACGACCTTCACGGTGGTGGAACCAATGTCAATGCCAACGCGCAGACTCATGAACGTTATTCCTGCCTTTCAGGGATCTCTCAGACACAATGATTCTAGTTTAGCTTTATAATCATACTGAGTTTTTTGACCGAAAACAACGAAATTAACAGCTTCTTAACGGATCAAAGTTAAAGAAAAGCGAGAGCTTAACGGAGAAAAAATAGGCAGGATTCACAGAATGAAAGGAAAAATATAACATATCAGACTAAATTGTGAAATACCAGACCTGCGTCCCTCCGGGCGCGGCGTTCAAAACGGAGAAAATAAAAAGGGTACATAGAAGCATATGACAGCGGCGGGAGCAATATTGTACTTAAACGGCAAAGGTAGGCCAAACAGCAGGATCAAGATGTGACACGCCCCTTGAAAAAGCAGGATTTTGCGGCCCGGTATCAGCTCCGCAAAAGGGGGCCAAAGCGTGGCCCAAAAGCAAAAAATCCCCCTGAACCAAGCCAGAGCTTGATCCAGGGGACAAAAACGTATGGAGAAAATAAAGCGGTTACCCATTTGAGAGGCGCCGGCGGGCAATCATTTGCAAGAAACTCAGTACCGGCGGATGACCGCAACGACTTTTCCGATAATTTCGGCGTGACTGCCGTCAATGGGCTCATACTCCGGGTTTTCCGGCAGGAGCCAGACATGACCGTCTTTCAGCTGATAGGTTTTCACGGTGGCCTCGTCTTCGAACAGGGCGACCACGATCTCGCCGTTGCGCACCTCCTGCTGGCGGTGGACCACCACCAGGTCACCAGGCAAAATGCCGGCGTTTATCATAGACTCACCCCGGACGCGCAAGGCAAAATGTTCCCCGGACAGGCCCTGGGTATCAAACATGAGATAGTCCTCAATGCACTCCTGGGCCAGGATGGGAGAGCCGGCGGCTACGTTGCCTACCACAGGGATGCGGTTGGCGTGGGGGTCCTCTTCCTCAGAGATAGGCCCCCGGGAGACGCCGGGCAGAGAAATGGCACGGGTTTTGCCCTCGGCCTTGACGATGACGCCGGCCTCTTCCAGTCCTTTCATATGAAAGTGGACGGTGGAGGGGGACTTCAGACCCATGGCGGAACCAATCTCACGCACGGAGGGGGGGTAGCCGTGCTGGGCGGTAAACTCCAGAATAAAGTCGTAAATCTGCTGCTGTTTTCGGGTCAGGTTGGCCATAGGAGCAGCTCCTTTCCGTTGGCGTGGGAATGAGAATAATTTTGCGCTTAAATTATAACATATTGCCCCAAAAATGTCAAACAAACGTTCCAAGCAAGCCGTGAGACCATCCAAACCACCGGGCATTGGCTGCAGAGCAGACTGGGGAGGAAGTGGGGAGGGAAAAAACGCAGAATTTCGACTGCGTCGAAAACGGAGGGGCACTTCTCACAAAAATGAAGGAGAGAATTTAGCGGAAAGCACGAAAAAGATTCTTTTTCCGCGAAAGGATTCTGTTTGAATTGACAAGCCAAAAGAATCGTGCTATACTCGTGGGCACTAAGAGATGTAATCGTTTACAATTCTGTTTCCAAAAGAAGTAATCGATTACAATGCGAGGGATTTCTATGCGAGCGCCAACGATTTCCCAGGTTGCCAAGGAAGCTGGCATTTCGGTCGCCACGGTCTCCCGCGTCATGAATCAAAAAGGCGCGGTGTCGCCTGAGACCACCCAGAAAGTCCTTCAGGCCATTGAGCGCCTGGGCTATCAGCCCAACATATGGGGCCGAAACCTGCGGCGGGGAGAGAGCCAGGTGGTTCTGGTCATGGTCCCCAATGTGACAAACCCCTACTATGCCCCCATCATTGCAGGGGCAGAGGATACGCTGAGCGCGGCGGGCTACAGCATCATGCTGTGTATCACCAACATGGATCGAGCCCGGCGCAGGCACTATGTGGATCTGATGCGAAACCGGAGGGCAGACGGTGCCATCCTGATGGATATCTCGGTGGATGACCGGGACATGGTACAGCTATCGGAGGAATATCCGCTGGTGCAGTGCTGCGAGTATTGTGAATCGGCTGCCATCAGCCACGTATCCATTGATAATTTTTCCGCAGCCCGGGAGGCGGTCAGCCGTCTGGCCGCGCTTGGGCATACCCGGATTGGCTATATTGGGGCCAAAAACAGTTTTATTTCCACAGCACTCCGCCATAAGGGTTATCGTTCAGCCCTGGAGGAACTGTCCATTCCCCTGCACCCCGGCTATGAGGACTTTGCCGGCCGGGACTATAGCTTTTCCACCGGCGTAGAGGCTGCCGGCCGCCTGCTGGAGCAGAAAGAGCGCCCCACGGCGCTGTTCTGCGTGTCCGATGTGTTGGCGCTGGGCGCTCTCCAGGCTGCGCGGGAGCGGGGGCTACGGGTGCCGGAGGACCTGTCGGTGGTGGGGTTTGACGATGTGGAATACGCCTCCATGTTTCAGCCCCGGTTGACCACCATCCGGCAGCCCTGCTACCGGATGGGCGCTTTGGCGGCCTCGCTTCTGCTGCGTCAGATGCAGGGAGAGGCCGGCGGGCAGGCCATGTTCCTTCCCCATGAGTGGGTATCACGGGATTCCACGGCCCCCTGGCCGTTGAATCATACATTCAGCGTAAGCAATGATTTGTAAGGAGGAAACACGAATGAAACTCAAGAAATTGGCGGCACTGACTCTGGCCGGTGCCATGGCCCTGTCTCTGGCCGCCTGCGGCGGCGGTACCAGCTCCAGCGGAGCTGCCAGCAGTGGCGCTGCCAGCAGCGGTGCTGCCAGCGGCAGCACTGGCGACGCCAGCACTGCCGGCGAGGTCTACAAGATCGGCGTTCTGGCTCCCGAGGTCACCCACGGCTGGTCCGCCGGTGTGGCTTACTACGCTGAGAAGCGCTGCGAGGAGCTGAAGCAGGAAGGCAAGATCGATTACAAGGTCTCCGTCAGCGGCGACGCTGCCGAGATGACCACCCAGCTGGACGAGCTGAAGACCTGGGGCGCTGACGCCATCGTGGCCTTCCCCCAGTGGGAGGGCATGGAGGTACCCATCCAGCAGGCCATTGACGAGGGCATCACTGTGGTGAACTTCGACATCGCCATCGAGGCCGAGGGCGTGTACCGCGTGTCCGGCGACAACTACGACATGGGCTTCCAGAGCGCTCAGTACATTGTGGACAAGATCGGCACTGAGGGCAATGTGGTCATCCTGGACGTGCCCACCTCCGGCTCCGTGGCCGAGCTGCGCAAGCAGGGCTTCCTGGAGAACCTGGCTCAGATCGCTCCCAACATGAAGACCGTGGAGTATGCCACTCAGTTCACCCGTGAGGACGGCCTGGCTGACATGGCCGACATCCTGACCGCCAATCCCCAGATCGACGCTGTCTTCTCCATGGACGACGAGACCTCCATCGGCGCTCTGCAGGCCATCCGTGATGCCGGCCGTACCGACATCAAGGTCATCACCGGCGGCGGCGGCGCTCAGGAGTACTTCAACATGATGCTGGCTGAGGAGAACCAGGACATCTGGCTGCAGTCCGCTACTTACTCCCCC
>CALWOP010000128.1 GCA_944383195.1 uncultured Oscillospiraceae bacterium | reverse complement strand
AGAGTACTGCAAAGAAAACAACCGCCGCCAAGAAGACCACCGCAAAAAAAGCGGCGGCTGAGGGCGAGGAGAAGTGAGGGACAACATGGAACCTGTCATTGTCATAGGAGCTGGCCTTGCGGGCAGCGAGGCTGCATGGCAGCTGGCCCGGCGGGGGATTCCCGTGGAGCTGCGGGAGATGAAACCCCATAAAATGTCTCCCGCCCACCATACGGAGTATTTTGGAGAGCTGGTGTGCTCCAACTCTCTGCGCTCCGATCAGCTTGAAAACGCCGTGGGCCTGTTGAAGGAGGAGCTGCGCCGCTGCGGTTCGCTCATTATGGAGTGCGCCGACAGCCACCGGGTGGAGGCTGGAGGCGCTCTGGCGGTGGACCGCCATGCCTTTGCCGCCGCCATTACCGAGAAGATCAGAAATCACCCCAACATCACTGTGGTGGAGGGGGAGGTCACGGAGATTCCCCCGGAGGGGAACGTGATCATCGCCACGGGCCCCCTTACCTCGGAGGCGCTGTCGGAGCAGATCGCCAAGCTCTTCCCCGACAGCAAGTATTTAAACTTTTTTGATGCTGCCGCTCCGCTGGTGACCTTTGAGAGCATCGATATGGACAGCGCCTGGTTTGCCTCCCGGTATGACCGAGGCACCCCGGACTATATCAACTGCCCCCTGACCGAGGAGGAGTACGATGCGTTCTGGAAAGAGCTGACCTGCGCCCAGGAGGCGGAGGTCCACGGCTTTGAGGACGCTGGCGTCTTTGAGGGTTGTATGCCCGTGGAGGTCATGGCCCGCCGGGGCCGGGATACTCTGTGCTACGGGCCGCTGAAGCCTGTGGGACTCAAGGACCCAAAGACGGGGAAAGAGCCCTTTGCCGTGGTGCAGCTGAGAAAGGACAACGCCCAGGGCAGCATCTATAATATCGTGGGCTTCCAGACCCACCTGCGCTGGCCGGAGCAGAAGCGGGTATTTTCCATGATCCCCGCGCTCAAGAATGCTGAGTACATCCGCTACGGGGTCATGCACCGGAACACGTTCCTGGACTCCCCCCGGCTGCTGGACCGCTATTATCGGGTGAAAGGCAATGAGCGGATCATGTTTGCCGGGCAGATCACCGGGGTGGAGGGCTATGTGGAGTCCACCGCATCCGGTTGCCTGGCCGCTATGGAGCTTTCTCATCGTCTGGCAGGAAAAGATCCCGTCAATTTCCCCAAAGAAACGGCGATTGGGGCCATGGCTCTTTACATTAGTGACCAAAGTGTGGTAAACTTCCAACCGATGAACGTAAACTTCGGCCTCATTCCCCAGTTGGGCTACCGGGTGAAGGGTAAGCGGAACAAGAACGCGGAGATTTCCAAGCGGGCGCTGGAGGCGCTGGGTAAGCTGGATCTGGAGTGAGAGAGTTTTGCCGGTGCGGCGGAGTAAATGAAATTTCGCCCAGCGGGGCGACCTCCTTTGCCCGTGTCGGCAAAGGAGGCAAAACGCCACTCAGGGGGAGGGGTGTTTCGGCTCCCCCCTCCCCCTGAGATTCCCCACCCCACAGCGACCAATCAGGGGGATTGCGATCCCCCTATTGGATGTACCCCCTGGAGGAGGGAAAATGGGAAGATATTCTTTTCTTGTCGCCATAGATATCCACCAATCTTCACTCAACAAAGATGGTACAGGTTTCCGTCATCCTGGGGAAAAATCAAAAAAGTGGGTCGCCGCCGGGGCGGCGAAATTCCCCCATGCTCCATAGAATGATCTGCATCCCCAGGCGAAAGCCGTGGGAAAAGCTGAGGAAATTGCTCCGGTCCAGCAGATGAAACAATGCGGGAGGTATATCTCCCTTAGGCCAGAATTTTTCTGCCTGTATGTAATATTTGTGATAAATGGGGTCACTGTGGAAATCAAGACTTGCCCGCTCCACTTCCCATGCGTATAATTCTTGTATCAAATAGTCCATGATAACCACCACTAATATACGATATAGCGATATAATATCGCTAAAACATATATTTGTCAAGGGGGCAGTCTATGCTTCATAAAGATATTTTCTGCATGAGGGTCAAAAAGCTTAGAAAGAGTATGAACGAGCAGCAGAAAGATTTGGCGGAAGCAATCGGAACCACTCAAGCGGCCATCAGTGACATTGAAAATGGACGCAGGGCTACCTCATTTGACAAGCTTGCGGCAATTTGCATGCACTACAATGTGTCCGCCGATTACCTCCTGGGCCTTATCGACGACCCAAGACCGCTGAAGATGGAACAGATGGACAAGAAAGAAGGACAGCCATGAAGATTATCGTAGACGCCATGGGCGGTGACAACGCCCCGAAGGCCCCGGTCATGGGCGCGATCCAGGCCAACCGAGAGTATGGAGTGGACATTATTCTGGTGGGCCGGGGAGAGGAAATTTTGAAGACTCTGGCCGACAATGGCATCAGCGATCTGCCCTCTGGGGTGGAAATCGCCCACGCCAGCGAGGTGGTGGAGATGTGCGACAACCCCGCCACCGCTTTCCGGGAGAAGAAAGACTCTTCCCTCACCGTAGGACTCAATCTGCTCAAGTCCGGCGCGGGGGACGCCTTTGTCTCCGCCGGTTCCACCGGCGCCCTGCTGGGCGGGGCCACGCTGCTGGTCAAGCGCATCAAGGGTATCCGCCGGGCGGCTCTGGCCCCTGTAGTCCCCACGGGAAACGGCGGCGCGGTGCTCATTGACTGCGGCGCCAACGCTGAGTGTCCCCCGGAGTACCTGCTCCAGTTCGCCTACATGGGCTCCTACTATGCCGAGCACGTACTGGGCCGCCCTGAGCCCAAGGTGGGCCTTTTGAATATCGGGGTGGAGCCCTCCAAAGGCACATCTCTCCAAACCACCGTCTACCCCATGCTGAAGAAGGCCGCCGACGAGGGGCGAATCAACTTCGTGGGCAATATTGAGGCCCGGGAGGCTGTGGAGGGGGCGGTGGACGTGATCGTCTCCGACGGCTATTCCGGCAACATCTTCCTGAAGACCATGGAGGGGACCGGCCTGTTCCTGGCCCGGGAAATGAAGAAGATGTTTACCAAGAACCTCTTTACCAAGCTGGCCGCCCTGATGGTGTCCGGGGGAATCCGAAACATCAAGAAGATCATGGACTCCAGCGAGGTGGGCGGCACAGCCCTGGTGGGAATTGCCAAGCCTGTCATCAAGGCCCACGGCTCCTCTGATGCCTACGCCATCCAAAACGCCATCCGCCAGGCCAAGCAGTACGTTGCCTCGGGAATCATCGAAAATATTGCTGAGAACGTGGATCTTATGCGCCTGGAGGAAATTCAGCTTACCCCCCACGGAGCCAAGGAATAAGAAAAATGGACCGCCTTTGCGGTCCATTTTTTAACGCTTAGGGTGGGATTTTCCCACCAGTGCCACCACAAAACCAAAGAAGATGGCCGCCGTAATTCCGCCGGCAGCGGCAGTGGAACCTCCGGTAAAGGCCCCTAGAAGCCCCTGTTCGCCCACGGCCTTTTTGACCCCCTTTGCCAGCAGGTGGCCAAAACCAGTGAGGGGGACGGTGGCTCCCGCGCCGCCCCAGTCAGCAAGATATTGATAGAGGCCCAGACCGCTGAGAATGACCCCGGCAGTGACGTAGCACACCAGGATTTTGGCAGGGGTGAGGGATGTTTTATCAATGAGCAGCTGTCCGATCAGGCATAAGATCCCGCCGCAGAGAAACGCGTTCAAATATTCCATGTGGGCCTCCTACTTCTTGTTGGAAATGGCGATGGCGTGGCAGATACCGGGTACCGATTCCCCCTGAAAGGCGGAGGTGGGGGAGTGGAGGGCCCCTGTGGGACAAAAGAGGATGTTATTCCATTTTCCTGCTTTCATGCCGCCCAGCAGATGTCCTGTGAGCACCGAAGCACAGCACCCGCAGCCGGAGCCGCCGCAGTGGACGTCCTGCTTTTTCAGATCAAAAATCAATGCGCCGCAGTCGGCGTGGTTGGGCATTTGAATGCCATCCCGGCGCAGCAGCTCCAGCAGCAGCTCACTGCCCAGGGTGCCCAGATCCCCGGTGACAATGAGGTCATAGTCCGAGGGCTTTCGCCCGGTGTCCTGAAAGTGGGCAGAGATGGTGTCACAGGCGGCGGGAGCCATGGCTGCGCCCATATTGTTGGTGTCGGTGATGCCCTTGTCCACGATCTTACCTACGGTGACGTGGGTGATATAGGGACCCTCCCCCTCCCGGGCAAGAATGGCCGCCCCGGAGCCAGTGACCGTCCACTGGGCGGTGGGGGTACGCTGACCGCCATATTCCAGGGGCGTGCGGTATTGCCGCTCGGCGGTGCAGAAGTGGGAGGACACCACAACCCCCGCCCACTCTCCAAATCCCCCATCCAGAGTCATGGAGGCCAGAGCCAATCCCTCCCCCATGGTAGAGCAGGCCCCATACAGGCCCAGAAAGGGTACCTGCTGGCCCCGGGCGGCGTAGGAGGAGCCAATGCACTGGTTTAAAAGGTCCCCGGCAAAAAGCCAGTCCAGGTTGGAGGCCGCCTGACCCGCCTTGTTCAGGGCCAGGCCCAGGGACTGCTTCTGCATGGCACTCTCCGACTTTTCCCAGGTGGATTCCCCGAAGGTGTCGTCTGTGTCGATATAGTCAAAGGTGGAGCGCAGGGGGCCCTCCCCCTCCTTTTTCCCCACCACGTTGGCCCAGGCGGCCAGAGTTGGGGGATTGGCCAGGGCGGCGGTCTGGGCACCCAGCTTTTTTGTGGTCATAGCAACACCTCATTTTGGCATCGTTTGCTGATAGTTTGCTTACAGATGGGGAAAATATACTTGAAAAAATCCAAAAGGCCGATATAATGGTCTCATTGAACCATGGAAACAGAAAGACAGGTGAACGTCCCATGGACCATGAAATTTATATGGAAGCGGAAGTGGAGACCCCCGAAGCAGTACAAAACCGCCTGAGAGAGGCCATCCTGGCCGCACTGGATGAGGAGGGGGTGGAGGTGCCCTGCATTGTCGAAGTGTGCATCACCGACAACGAGGGCATCCACCAGACCAATCTGGAGATGCGGGGAGTGGACGCCCCCACCGATGTGCTGTCCTTCCCCATGTTTGATTTGACGCCAGGGGAGA
Source organism: uncultured Oscillospiraceae bacterium (assembly GCA_944383195.1). GTDB lineage: Bacteria > Bacillota > Clostridia > Oscillospirales > Oscillospiraceae > Lawsonibacter. Next base: position 580 of record CALWOP010000128.1, on the reverse strand, counting down.
AGCCCCAGGCTGACTGGGCCGACCCGGACACGGACAAGGTGCTGCTGGGGGATATGATGATCTCCCTGGAGCGGGCCCAGGTCCAGGCGGAGGAGTATGGCCACAGCCTGGAGCGGGAAATCTGCTATCTGGGTGTCCACTCCGTGCTCCACCTGCTGGGGTATGACCACCTGGATGAGGGGCCCCAGAAGCGCCAGATGCGCGCGCGGGAGGAGGCCATCCTGGGCAAGCTGGGCATTGTCCGGGAGAACGAGGCATAAGAGAAAGGACGTGTCATGATGAGCGCTATGAAAATCAAGCTGGTCCCCATTGAAGAGGACCCCACCCCCGAGGAACAGGAGCGGCTGGGCATTACCGCTGGAGAGTTTGCCGCCATGGCAGCGGCCATTGCCGGCGCCCTGACGCTGAGCCTGATTATCTGGAAGAAATTTGTCAAATAAGAAGACCGGGAAATTGCTCGTACCCGGAGAGAAAGCGAGGAACAATTATGTCAACCATCAAGAAATCCGGCATCATCACCATCTGCGGCCGGCCCAACGTGGGCAAGTCCACCCTCACCAACGCCTTTGTGGGGGAGAAG
>CALWOP010000127.1 GCA_944383195.1 uncultured Oscillospiraceae bacterium | reverse complement strand
CAGAAAGGTGGACTTGCCCGCGCCGTTGGCGCCGATGATGCCGTAGCAGTTGCCCCGCAGAAATTGCAGGTCCACATGGGAAAACAGCGGAGTGCCGCTGTAGTTCAAGCTCAAATCGGTAACGGTGATCATAGTCTGCTCCTTTTTCATCTGGTCAAAATCGTTCGGGAATCATATTATCATAGGCTTTGAGAAAAAGATAGCCTTTTTTTCCGGAAAAGTAGACAAATTTGCCTGTATACCGGAGAACAATCCCGTTTTTTCGCCGCGCTCCGGCCAAGAAGGGAAAGGAGCTTTATTGGTGTATCCCCTGAGGACTTTATCAGGCTCTCGGATACGGCCTGGGCTCATTAGTAAAATCTAGGATATAATCAATACTTGTGTCAAAAAATTCTGCCAGCTGCTTTAAAACTGGAATTGGAACATTCAAATATCCCAGTTCATAATCCGAATAAGTCGTCTGATGAATTTTCAGGATCTCGGCCATTTTGGCTTGGGACATATCCCTGTCCTCTCGTAAGTATCTTAGATTTTGTAACATCATAAATCACCCCTGTTTTATTATGCTCTAAGGGGTAATCCCTTATCGACTTTCAAGGGAATATCCCTTAAGATATTTTCGAGGTGATTTATTATGGCAAAAGAGCCTAAAAAGGCCGTCAGCGTCCTTCTTCCTCTAAACCGTTACCAACGTCTAAAGGATTTGGCCAGTCAGACCGGCTACACACTCCCCGGCTATATCCGGCAAGTACTGCGGGTCCATCTTCGGTACCTGGACCAGTACCCGGACCAGGATATTGACTTCCAGAAAATCCCTTAAGACAGACAAAGGCCCCCGCCGTGACCGAAATCACGACGGGGGCCATACCGCGCCCTTATTTCAGGTGCCAAATGTCCTCATTATACTGGCGAATGGTGCGGTCGGAGGAGAAATACCCCGATTTTGCAATGTTGATAAGCATTTTCCGTGCCCAGCTCATCCGGTCGCCATAGTCCGCAATGGCCTGCTCCTTGACGGCGATATAGTCCTCCACATCCAGCAGGGCCATGAACCAGTCCTTGGTCTTCATGTCCCGCCACAGTGTGGACAGGCTGACGGGATCGCCCACACCGAGCAGCTCAGGAGACACCAAAAAGTCCACCAGCCGCTCCACGTTTGGGCGGTGATAGAGATCCATAGGCCGGTAGCTGCGGCCATCGGGCTCGCTGCCCTGATACAGCTGGATGACCCGGTCGCTGGAGGCGCCGAAGGTGTAGATATTTTCCTCTCCCACCAGCTGGGCGATCTCCACATTGGCGCCATCCATGGTGCCCAAAGTCACCGCGCCATTGGCCATGAACTTCATGTTCCCGGTCCCGCTGGCTTCCTTGGAGGCCAGGGAGATCTGCTCAGAAATGTCGCAGGCGGGGATGAGGCGCTCCGCCCAGCTCACATTGTAGTTTTCCACCATGGCCGCCTGGAGCCAGGGCCGAACCTGGGGGTCGCTCTCAATGAGCTCTCGCAGGCACAAAATCAGATGGATGATGTGCTTGGCCATCACATAGGCCGGAGCCGCTTTCGCTCCGAAGATCACCGTCACAGGCTGCTTGGGCAATCTGCCGTTCTTGATCTCCAAATACTTGTAAATGATATACAGGGCGTTCATCTGCTGGCGCTTATACTCATGCAGACGCTTGATCTGGATATCGAACAGGGACATGGGGTCCAGTTCCACCCCCTGCCGTGCAAAGAAGGCCCGGCACAGCTCGTCTTTTTTATCCCGCTTGACCTCCAGCAGCCGCTTCAGAACGCTGTCATCCTCCTGGAATGCCAGCAGCCCCTCCAGCTTTTGGGCGTCCCGCCGCCAGGAGGTCCCGATGCAGTCGTCGATCAGGGCCGACAGGTTGGGATTGCAGGCCTCCAGCCAGCGGCGGAAGGTGACGCCGTTGGTCTTGTTGTTGAACTTCTTCGGGTACAGCTCATAGAACGGCTTCAGCTCAGAATTTTTCAAAATCTCCGTGTGGAGGGCGGCCACCCCATTCACAGAGAATCCGTAGTGGATGTCCATATGGGCCATGTGTACCAGGCCCCGGTCGTCCAGAATGGACACTCTGGGGTCAGGGCAAATCTCCTTCACCCTCCGGTCCAGCTCCCGGATCACCGGCACCAGCTGGGGGGCGACCTTCTCAATGAAGGACAGGGGCCACTTCTCCAAAGCTTCCGCCAGAATGGTGTGGTTGGTGTAGGCGCAGGTACGGCTGACCTGGTCGATGGCCCGGTTCACGGACACCCCCCGCTCCACCAACAGGCGGACCAGCTCGGGGATGACCATGGAGGGGTGGGTATCGTTGATCTGAATTGCCACATGGTCGGCCAGGGTGTCGAGACCATACCCCCGTTCCTCCAGCTCCGCCAGAATCAGCTGGGCGCCGGCGGAGACCATGAAATACTGCTGGTAGACCCGCAGCAGCCTCCCCGCCTCGTCGCTGTCATCGGGGTAGAGGAAAGAGGTCAGGTTGTGGGCAATGTCCCCTTTGTCAAAGCGGATGCCGATCCACGGCTGGGCGGCAGGCTCTTCCACATCGAAGAGATGCAGCCGGTTGACGCACGGATTGCCCGCTCCGGGGATGGCAATGTCATACTGTACCGCTTTCAGATCAAAGCCCCCAAAGGGCACCTCAAAGCTCTTCCCGGTGGGGATGAGCCAGCTGTCCCGCTCGATCCACGGGTCGGGCAGCTCCGTCTGCTTGTTGTCCTCAAACTTCTGCTTGAACAGACCGTAGTGGTAATTAAGGCCCACGCCGTCTCCAGGCAGCTCCAGGGCGGCAATGGAGTCCAGAAAACAGGCGGCCAGACGGCCCAGCCCGCCGTTGCCCAGGGAGGGCTCCGGCTCAATATTCTCAATGCCGCTCAGCTCCCGGCCCATGTCCGCCAGCAGCTGCCGCACCGGCTCGTAAATCCCCATCGCCAGCAAATTGTTGGACAGCAGCTTGCCTACCAAAAACTCCGCGGAAAAATAATACAGCTTCCGCTCCCCGGCCGCGGCGGGGCGCTGCGCCGCCAGACGGCTGCACAGCAGGAGCAGCGCCTCATAAAGCTGGTGGTCATCGCACTGGTCCGGCGCGCATCCAAATCGTTCTCTGGTCAACTCCCAAAGCTGTTCTTTCAGCTGCATATTACCCTTTCTCCTTTCGGCCCTGTTTGGGCAGGCGCTGGTATACCCGCATCTCCCGGTACAACCGGCGGGACAGCTTCTCATCATAGCTTCCAGGCAGCGCCCGCCACTTCCAGTTGGTGCCCAGGGTGGAGGGCGTATTCATTCTGGCTCGTCCGTCCAGTCCCAGCAGGTCCTGCATCTGCATGACGGCCAAATCGGCGGGGGACGCCCAGGCCGCGCGCATCATGCCCCAGTGGTATCCCTCCCGGCTGTTTAGCCGCAGATACTCTTTGGCGAATTTTACATCCTTTCGGGGGGCTGACTGCATCCAGCCCAGAATGGTGTCGTTGTCATGGGTCCCGGCGTATACCACACAGTGCCGCCCATAGCAGTGGGGCAGGTAGTCGCTGCCCGTGTCCCGGCTGTCAAAGGCAAACTGGAGCACTTTCATGCCCGGGAACCCGGACTGGCGCAGCAGCTTGCGCACCGAGTCGGTGAGAAAGCCCAGGTCTTCGGCGATGATCTCCTTTTTCCCCAATGTCTTTTTCACCATCTGGAAAAATTCAATGCCGGGTCCGGGCCTCCACCGGCCATTGCGGGCCGTCTCATCCCCATAGGGGATGGCATAGTAGGCATCAAAGCCCCGGAAGTGGTCAATGCGCAGCACATCATAAATCTGGAACTGGAACGCAATGCGCGCCATCCACCAGGCGTACTGCTCCTCTTTCATCCGCTCCCAGTCAAAGAGGGGATTGCCCCACAGCTGTCCGTCCTCAGAAAAGCCATCGGGAGGACAGCCGGCCACCTCGGTGGGCCGTCCCTCCTCATCCAGCTGGAACTGCTCTGGGTTGGCCCATACATCGGCGCTGTCCCCAGAGACATAAATGGGCAGATCGCCGATGATGGCGATGCCCTTCTGGTTGGCCAGGGTTTTCAGGGCATACCACTGGTGGAAAAAGAGGTACTGCACGCCTTTCCAAAACTCCCTCTCCTCCGCCAGCTCCACCCTGGCGTTCTCCAGGGCCTTTGGACGGCGCAGGCGCAGCTGCTCAGGCCACTCCTGCCAGGAGCGCCCGCCGAATTTTTCTTTCAGCGCCATAAACAGGGCGTAGTCCTCCAGCCAGCTCTCCTGCTCCCGGCAGAATGCGGCAAAGGCTCCCCCCTCTCCCCGGTCCAGCCGGGCGCAGGCCCGGCGCAGTATCGGATAGCGGTTTTGATACAGCAGGCCGTAGTCCACCTGCGACTGGTCTGCTCCCCAGTCCAGGTCGGCATACTCCTCCCGCTTCAGCAGCCCCCCCTCCGCCAGGTCATCCAGATCAATAAAGTAGGGATTTCCCGCAAAGGAAGAAAAGGACTGATAGGGGGAGTCTCCATAGCTGGTGGGCCCCACCGGCAGGATCTGCCAGCAGGACTGGCCGCCGGCCGCCAGGAACGCTACAAATTCCCGGGCCGCCGCTCCCATGGTCCCGATCCCCCAGGGGGATGGCAGGGAGGATATAGGCATCAAGATACCGGCTCTTCTCATCGTTTATCTTCCTCTCTCGCTTAGGTTGAAAGCTCGGCCACACTCTCTCCATCCAGCAGCCGGAAGGGGACCACCCCATGGAAGGGCTGGCCGCTGTGCCGGATATTGCGCAGCAGCAGGTCTACCCCCTGTTCCGCCAGACTCCGGGTGTCCTGGCAAATGGTGGTCAGCCTGGGGATGGTATAGCGCCCGATGGAGATCCCATCGTAGCCTACCACCGAGATATCCTCCGGCACCCGCTTGTCCAGGTCCCGCAGGGCCCGGATCACCCCCACGGCCATCACGTCGCTCATGGCAAAAATGGCCGTCAGCTCCGGGCAGCGCTCCAGCAGCCGCTTGGTGGCGGCATAGGCGTCCGCCATGGAATAGCGGCTGGGCTGGGCCTGCCGCTCGGGATCAAAGGGAAGCCCATGGTGTTCAAAGGCGCGTCTGCACCCCTGTAAACGCCGGTAGCTGATCTGGGAGGAGGACCAGTTTCCGCCCAGCACTCCGATGGCCCGGTGCCCTTTCTGCACCAGATAGTCGATGGCCTGAAAGGCGGCCTGCTCATCGTCTGTGGTCATGGAGGAAAGATTGTCAAAACCCAGATCCCGGGCGGAGTTGGTCAGCAGGACACAGGGCACCTGAAGCTGGGCGAAGGATTTCTGAAAAAATTCCAGATCGCCGCCCAGAAACAGCACGCCCACCGGCTTGCGCTCCCGGCACAGCTGGATGGCGTAAGCCACTTCATTGGCATCCTCATCCAGATAATATACCGCCGCATCCCGGTCGCTGTCCCGCAGCAAGGCCTGAACCTGCTCCACCAGGTCGGCAAAGAGCATATTCTGCGTTCCCTTTACCAGGATGGCGATGCTGGTGCCTGCCTGCTGTTTTAAATGTTTGGCGTTGTTGTTGGGCTGAAATTCATGTTCCTCCACCACCGCCATCACCTTGCGGCGCGTCTTCTCGCTCACGTCGGGGTGGTGGTTGAGCACCCGGGAAACAGTAGCCACACCGCAGCCTGACAGCCGGGCAATATCCTTGATCGTCATCCTCATCCCTCCAGTTACAATAGATTTACGGTTAAAGGCACGGCAGCCAGCCGTGTCTTTTATCGTCTTGTTGCCCAAGCT
>CALWOP010000126.1 GCA_944383195.1 uncultured Oscillospiraceae bacterium | reverse complement strand
GGAACTAAACGTAGTTGCAGAATTTTGACCCTGAAGTTCCATGAGGAGATTTTCACTAAGGTGACGCCACCTTTAGGATCTCACAGGTAAAACATAAACGCCTATGATACAATTTGTTTGCATTCATAAGCGTTTCCCATACACGGCGTTAAGCCCCATAGGTTCACATTGTGTACCTGTGGGGCTTAACCCTTGAGATGTCCTCCTTTTTTGCTGTATATGGAATTTTCCTTACTCCACAGGCATCACATTGTCCGTTTCGCCATCATATTTGCTGACGCGGATCTCTTTGTTCAGTGCCTCTCCCTTTTGGGAAATATCGACTCCCTCGTTTACGCTGTAATTGTCTTGTGCCTGTCCCGGAGTCAGTGCGTTCTCTTCGCTGTTGGTGGTGAAAGAGGCCACCTGTTCGCCCTCCTCCTCCATAGACACCGTCATTTCCCACTTCTCTGCGCTTCCTGTTACTTCCACACAGAACTTGGTATTCTGAGGTGTGGTCTTTTCATAGACATACTTTCCCTGCTCCTCCAGGGCCTGGGTAATGTCCACTTCTTCCTCGTCCACCATCAGTATAGTCTGTCCACCCCGGCTTTCCACATTTACTTTGGGAATGCTCAGCACCGTAATGGACTCGCCTTCGCTGGTAACCATCTCCTGGCGGTACTCATCCACCCGCACCACGGTCGCAATCTGTACAAACAGCTTTTGTACCGCCTCAGGGTTGGCGGCACCTACCCCCACCATCATCATGGCCACAGCGGCAGCTGTAATCAGAGCGGCCCGGAACGGACGGCGGATCTTTTTTCCCTTTGCTTCAGTCATAGCAATCATTTCCTCCATTTTGTCCCGGGGAACGGTCATTTCCCCGCATACTTCACGATAAACCTGTGGATCGAACATAATCAGATTCCTCCCCTTCCCCATCGTTGGACAGTTCTTTCCGCAGCCGGGCCCGGGCCCGAAGCAGCCAGGTCTGTACGGTGGATGGATTTGCCCGCAGCGCCGCGGCCACTTCCGCCACAGAGCATCCCTCATAATAGTAGAGATACACCGTCAGGCGGTATTTGGTCTCCAAGCTCATCACCGCCCGCATCAGCTCCGCTTTCTCTCCATCCTCCGGCGCGGCCTGCTCGTGCCACTCCTCCAGGGGAACCGAGGTGCGCCGCCAAAACGAACGCAGAAGCTTCCGGCTTTCGTTCACCGAAACCCGAAGAATCCAGTGCTTCAAATGCTCCTCGCTCTCAAACTCCTTGCGGCACTCAAACAGCCTCAGCAGCACGGTCTGTACAACGTCTTCCGCATCCGCACAATGCTTCAGGGCATGGTATGCTACCCGATAGATGGTGTCGCTATAGGTTTGAGCCGCCTGACGAAACGCTTCTTCTGTCACAGCCGCCCACCTCCTTGGAACTCTGTTTTGGAAAGGCCTTTCATCCAGTAATATCCCTGAGCCGCCGGAAATATCTCACCAGACCAAAAAAATTTTTGGACCGCCGTAAACCGGCGGCCCAAATAGTCAGGACAGCAAAATGCGGTCGTTATCCAAATTTTTTCCCGCCCCGGCCCGGAACTGCTCCAACAGGTCGTTGACGGTCATATCTGCCCGTTTCTCACCCTGGACGTCCAGAATGATCCGTCCATTGTCCATCATCAGGGTGCGGTTTCCCAGCTCCAGCGCCTGGTGCATATTGTGGGTCACCATCAAAGTGGTGATGTGGTGCTCCGCCACCACCTCCCGGGTGATCTTCAGCACCTTCTCCGCGGTGGCCGGGTCCAGAGCGGCTGTGTGCTCGTCCAGCAGCAGCAGCTTGGGGGGCACCATAGTGGACATGAGCAGGGTGAGGGCCTGCCGCTGTCCTCCGGACAGCAATCCAACCGGCTGCTTCATCCGGTCCTCCAGCCCCATGTCCAGCTTGGCCAGCTGATCCTGGAAAAAGGCCAGGTCCTTTTTGCTGATGCGGCTGAAATAGGCGTGCTGATTCTTGGCGGTCCGCAGATAGGCCAGAGCCAAATTCTCCCCAATGGTCATGTGGGGCGCGGTGCCCCGCATGGGGTCTTGGAAGAGCCGTCCCAGCTCCCGGCTGCGCTTATACTCCGGCTTGAAGGTGATGTCCTCTCCCCCCAGCAGGATAGACCCCTCATCCACATAAAAGGCTCCCGCAATGGCGTTGAAAAGTGTGGATTTGCCCGCCCCGTTGGAGCCTACGATGGTGACAAAGTCCCCTTGCTCCAGGTGGAGAGACAGATCGGACAGCGCTTTTTTTTCATTGACAGTGCCCGGGTTAAAGGTCTTGGAAATATGGCTGATCTCTAACATATCACACGCCTCCCTTTCCGGCCCGTGCCGCCGCTTTTCTGCGCTGGAACGCGGCCCACTTCTGGATACTGGGCGCGGCGATGGCCAGTGCCACGATGATGGCGGTGACCAGCTTCATGGCCTCAATGGGGAACACCTTGGAGCTGAGGGCCACGGCGTAAATGACCCGGTAGATGATGCTGCCCACGAACACAGACAGTGCGCCCCGAAGCATGGAGCCCCGGCCCAATACAGTCTCGCCGATAATCAGGCAGGCCAGGCCGATGACCACCATGCCGGTCCCGATGTTGATGTTTGCGTTGCGCTGGGCCTGGCCCACCAGGGCCCCGGACAGGCCGGTGAGGGCGTTGGCCACGCACAGGCCCACGGTTATGGTAAAGGTAGGATTGATGGAGGAGGCCCGCACCATATCCCGATTGTCCCCGGTGGCCCGGATGGACAGGCCCAGCCGGGTACCCAGGAAGGCCACCAGCAGCAGAGCGGAGGCCAAGGTGAGCACTCCGGCCAGGATGATCTCATTCCAGCTGCCTCCCACACCCAGGTCCTGGAACATATGGAAGATGGTCCGCTGCTTGATGAGGCTGGCGTTGGAGGTCCAGCCCATGGCCATCAGGTTGACGGTATAAAGCCCCGTGTTGGTAATAATGCCCGCCAAGATAGAGGGGACGCCCAGCTTGGTCTGGAGCAGGGCGGTGACAAAGCCGGCAGCCGCGGTGCAGAGCATGGCCAGCGGGACGGCCAGAATGGGGTGCCCCGCCGCGCAGACAGTCACAGACACCGCAGCTCCCAGGGTAAAGGCCCCATCCGTGGTCAGGTCGGCAATGTCCAGAATCCGGTAGCTGAGAAACAGGGCCAGTGCCACCGGGGCGTAGAGGAAGCCCAGCTCCAGGGCGGTCTGTAAAATATAGAGCATTGTCTTTCCTTCCTTTCAAGCCGAAGTCCCCCGGCCCTTACCGGGGGACTGACAAGACATTGAGCACCGCCGGGATTTACTCTTCCGTGGTGACCACTTCCACCACTTCGCCCATGTCGGAGAACATGGAGTAATCCAGGTTCATGGCAGCGGCGGTCTCGGTGTTGACGGTAATGATCCCGCCCTGGGAGAGGTAGTAATCCTCTTTGCCCTCCATACCGTTGGTCAGCACCTCATAGGCCAGGTTGGCAGTCTCGGTGCCAAGCAGGGTATAGTTCACGCCGCAGGTGGCAAACGCGCCGTTACGGACAAAGGAGTCGGCTCCTGCATAGTGGGGAATGCCAGCCTCAATGAGGTCGGGAGCGATGGCCAGCTCAGCGGACTGGATCTTGTTGTCGGTGGGGGTGAACACCGCGTCCACACCGGCCGCGATCAGGGCGCCGGCCGCAGCTACTACCTCATCGTCGCTGTTGGCGGTGAATTCCTCATAGAGGATGCCCTTATCATCCAGATACTCCTTGGCTTCGGCAATGGGAGTGGCGGAGTTGGGCTCGGACAGGGAGTACAGCAGGCCAACCTTCTGGGTATCCGGGTTCTGGGCCAGCATCATGTCCAGGATAAAGGAAGTGTTCAGGGCGTCGCAGGTGCCGGTCACATAGTCAATGTCCAGCAGGTCGGCCTGAGCGGGGTCGCTGACGGCGGCGTACACCACCGGGGTCTTGGTCTCCTCCGCAGCCACAGTCATCAGCTGAGCGGCGGTAGTGGCGATGGGGATGATGGCGTCCACCCCGTCCGCAATGACCTGGGCACCGATCTGATTGAGCACCGTCTCATCTCCCTGACCGGAGTATACTTCATATTCAATGGTCGTTCCGGTCTCTTGGGCGATCTCATCCAGACGGGCGACCACCGCGTTGCAGATCTCATCCAGAGAGGGGTGGTCCATCTGCTTTACCACAGCAACCTTAAAACTCGAATCCCCGGACGCGGAGCCAGACCCGGCAGGGGTGGAACCGGCAGAGGAGCTGGAGCTCTGGCTGCCCGCACCAGCGCAGGCACACAGAGAAAGGGTCATCGCCAGAGCGAGAGACAGGGACAGGACTTTCTTCACAGTGTTGTTCTTTTTCATGGTATTTACCTCCATTATTGGCCCATTTGGGCTTGATTTGGTTTGGGTGGGTGATGGAGGGGCCGCTGCCAACGGCCTAATTTGGAATAAAAAAACGCCCCTGTCCCCCACATGGGACAAGAGCCTTACTCCTGCGATACCACCCAAATTGATGTATAAACATCCGCTCGCTTCACGCGCCATCACGCGTGCCCGATGGATAACGGGTGGGTCCCCGTCGGCATCTACTTGGTTGCCCGTTCAAGCCGCCCTCGAAAGTCCATTCACTCGGCCGCTCCCCGCCCTGATCCCACCACCCAGGGCTCTCTGAAGGTTTGCTGCACCGGCTACTAATCTTTCTCATAGGTTTCAGTGCTGTTTGGTTGTTGGGGCTATTATAGCGGCTGACCACCGCCTTGTCAACCCCCTATTTGCAATTTACCGTAAAAAAGTTTTTATGCGGGGGCACCAGCAAAATGCCGGTGCCCCCGTTTCCAATCAGAAAGCTTCGCTGGCTTGTTTTAAGTAAACGACATAGAATACCAGCCCCACCAGGGAGACAATCAGTGCCACTGCCAGCAGAAGAATGGACAATTCTACCATGAACAGGCTGATCAGCGTACATAAGACCGAGATCAGCACAGCGGCAATGTTGCAGGCCAAGGCTCTGTTTCCCTTCTGCACCACATCTGTCCGTCCGATCTCCCCCAGAAAAATATTGGTCGTTTTGACCAGCAGCCAGATCACCACAAGAGACAAAACGGTGCTCAGCACGCTGATTATTGTTGTCTCATCAAACAGGCTCATGACCCCACTAATGATACTCAAAATCAAGGCTGTCGTATAGTTGGAATGGACATCTCCCAGTTTCACCAAGCCCATGATGGTCAGCACCAGTCCCGCAATGGTCGCAACTATGACTACCACCAGGATCAGCAGCCCCAATACCGGGATCATAACCAAAATGGTAGAAAGCAGCGATACGATTGCGATAATCTGAGCGCAATAAAGCTTTTCTAAGCCCTCTCTCAGCTTTTTATCCCGCAGTCCCATTGATTTCACTCCTTTCTCTTACAAACGAATCCACCGCAACAATTTATAGCCCCCATTGTGAAAAAAGGGCGGACTTCCAGGGAAGTCCGCCCTTATAGGGTTTAAGATATGAGAGTAAAATTACTCTTTCATCTCGATAACCACACTTTTCCCGCGGTGTGAAACACCGTGGAAACTACTCGTTGATCTCGATAACTACGCTTTTCCTGCGGTGTGAAACACCGTGGAAATTACTCGTTGATCTCGATAACTACGCTTTTCCTGCGGTGTGAAACACCGTGGAAATTACTCGTTGACCTCGATAACCACGCCGGAACCCACGGTGCGGCCACCCTCGCGGATAGCGAAACGCAGGCCCTTCTCGATGGCGATGGGGGTGATCAGCTCCACGTCCATGTCGACGTTATCGCCGGG
>CALWOP010000125.1 GCA_944383195.1 uncultured Oscillospiraceae bacterium | reverse complement strand
GAGGAGGAGCCCGACAGCGGAAAGCTCCGCCTGGGCCCCACGGTGAAGATCGGCTACCTGCCCCAGATCATCCACTTTGACCATCCGGAGCGCAGCCTGGTGGACACCATGATCTACGACCTGGACTGCACCGCTCAGACCGCCCGGAACCGGCTGGCTTCTTTCAAGTTCCGGGGGGAGGACGTATTTAAGAGCGTGTCTACCCTGTCCGGCGGCGAACAGAGCCGCTTGCGGCTGTGTATGCTCATGGACAGCCAGATCAACCTGCTTATCCTGGACGAGCCCACCAACCATCTGGACATCCAGAGCCGGGAATGGATCGAGGAGGCCGTGGAGGAGTACGAGGGGAATCTGCTCTTTGTCTCCCATGACCGCTACTTTATTGACCGCTTCGCCACGCGCATCTGGATGCTGGAGGATGGGCACATTACCGACTTCAAGGGAACCTATCAGGAGTACCTGGCCGCCAAGGCAAAAAAGGCGACTCCCGCTCCCGCCCCGGTGAAGGAAGAACCCAAGAAAGAAAGACCCAAACGCCCGGGGGGCACCAAGATCCTGGAAAAGGAGGTAGCCGCCGCCGAACGGGCGGTGGGCAAGGCGGAGGAGGAGATGTACGACCTCACCCTCCAGATCGAGGAGGCGGCTGCCGACTATTTAAAGCTCCAGGAGCTTTATGAGAAAAAAGAGGCCCTGGAGGAGGAAATCCTGAAGCTCTATGGCCGCTGGGAGGATCTTGCGGCCCAACTGGAGGAGGCCAGAGGATGAACAGAGAGAAAATTGAGGTGTTCAGCTACAAGGGCAGACGCTGGCCCCGATGGGCAAAGGCCCTGCTAGCCCTCATCGGAGCAGGAATCCTGTCCTTTGCCATTTTGCTGGGACTGGTACTCAACGGCTCTTACGACCATATCTCCGGCAACCCTCGGGTAATGATCATTCTGGGCTGTCAGGTGCGCCAGGACGGCCCCTCCATTTTGCTCCGAGACCGCCTGGATGAGGCCCTGAGCTATCTGGAGGACCACCCGGACATGACTGTGGTGGTCTCCGGTGGCCAGGGGGACGACGAGCCCACAACCGAGGCCCAGGCCATGGCCGACTACCTCGTAGAGAACGGGATAGAAGAGGAGAACATCCTTCTGGAGGGTGAGTCCCACAATACCATCCAAAATTTCAAATATTCCAAGGCCCTCTTGGCACAGGAAAACATTGACGATTCCCAAGGCGTGCTGGTGGTGTCCAACGGCTTTCACCTGACTCGGGCCAGAATGCTGGCCGAGCGTGCGGGGTTTGACAACGTCTCTACCCTGGCCGCACCAGAGAGCCATATGCCCTCTCGCCTCCATATGTACATACGGGAGCCGATGGCCCTGGTAAAGTCCTTCCTCCTGGACAGATAGGAGTTAGGAGATAGGAGATCGCAGATATGCTGGATAAGCTCAACGCAATCGAAGCAAAATACAGCCAAATTGAGGCCCGCCTGGCCGCCCCCGAGACCTACGAGGACCCAGCCCTGGTGGCAAAGCTTAACAAAGAGCAGTCTGAGCTGCAAACCCTGGTGGAGACCTTCCGCACCTACCGTGCCACCCTGGAGCAGCGAGACCAGGCTCAGGAGCTGATGGGCGATCCGGAAATGAAAGAACTGGCCCAAGAGGAGTACAAGCAGGCTCTGGAGCAAATTCCACGGCTGGAACGGGAATTGCAGATTCTCCTGCTGCCCAAGGACCCAAATGACCACAAAAATGTCATCGTGGAGATCCGGGCCGGGGTAGGCGGGGAGGAGGCCGCCCTCTTCGCCCACTCCCTGTACCGTATGTACTCCATGTACGCTGAGGGTCGCCGTTGGAAGACGGAGGTGGACTCGGTGAGCGAAACAGAACTAGGCGGGATAAAGGAAATTTCCTTTACGATTGAAGGGGATGGTGCCTTCTCCCGGCTGAAGTTTGAAAGCGGCGTGCACCGGGTCCAACGAGTGCCGGAGACCGAGTCCGGCGGACGGGTGCACACCTCCACCGCCACTGTGGCAGTGCTGCCAGAGATGGAGACGGCGGATGTGCAGCTAAACCCCGCCGACATTGAGATGCAGGTTTTCCGCTCCTCCGGGGCGGGGGGCCAGCACGTGAACAAGACCTCCTCTGCTGTGCGCCTCATTCATAAGCCTACGGGCACTGTGGTGGAATGCCAGCAGGAGCGCAGCCAGTTCCAGAACCGGGACAAAGCCATGCGCCTTTTGGCTTCCCGGCTCTACGAGGCGGAGCAGGAGAAGATTTCCAGCGAATATACGGCCCAGCGCCGCAGCCAGGTAGGCTCCGGTATGCGCAACGAACGCATCCGCACCTACAACTTTCCCCAGGGCCGGGTCACCGACCACCGTATCGGCCTGACCCTCTATAAGATCGACAGCGTGATGGACGGGGATCTGGACGAGATTCTGGATGCCCTGGCTGCCGCGGACCAGGCAGAAAAGCTGAAAGGAAGCGACTGAGCCGCGGCGAACAGCGCGGATGGACCGGAGGGGGGGAAAACCAAGCCCCCCGTGAGGCTGTTTTGAGCCCGACACGAAGGGAAGCCGCGCGTCGTGAGCAGGCGAAGCGTGACAACAAGAAGCGACTGAGCCGCAGCGAACAGCGCGGCACAAGATATTACCAACGCAAAGGAGAATGTTCCATGGAACTCTACATTCATTATACCACCCTCCCTGAGGGCAAGGAGCTGGGCGACGTAGTGGAGGAGCTCAACCAGGTGCTGGAGGACGGCGGTGCCGTCTGCGGCGGCGAAAAGGGCCGCATTGACCTGGAGCTGGAGGATGAGCGCCACAATCCCAAGTACGCTCAGATTGCCGTGAAGGCTTACCTCCAGCAAGTGGGCTTTGCCAAGGACACCAAGGTGGAGTTTGGCTGTATGGAGATTGGACTTTACGAGTAAGAGGGCGTTTTCATGTATCAGAATGTGATTTTTGACCTGGATGGTACCCTCCTTAACACCATTGACGATTTGGCAGACGCGGCCAACTGGGTGTGTGAAAACCACGGCTGGCCCACCCACACGGTGGAGGAGTACAAACAGTATGTGGGCAACGGCATGGCCAAGCTGGCCCAGCGCTTTGTCCCCATGGATTGGCGTACTCCCGCGGGCCTTACCCAAGTGCTGGAGGAGTTCATGCCATACTACGATGCCCACAAGGAGGACAAGACCGCCCCTTATCCTGGTATTCCAGATTTGCTTCATGAGCTGAAGCAGGCGGGGGTGAACATCGCCGTGCTGTCCAACAAGGCCCACTCTCTGGTGCCCTCTATTCTGGAGGGGTATTTCCCCGGAGTGTTTACCTATGCTCAGGGGGCTCTGGACGGCCTGCCCACAAAGCCCGACCCCACCTTGCTTCATCGCTTGATGGAAGATATGGGGGCCTCCCAAGACAATACTCTCTTTGTAGGGGACAGCAATGTGGACATCCAGACCGCCAAAAACGGCGGCCTCACCAGCTGCGGTGTCCTGTGGGGCTTCCGGGGCCGGGCGGAGCTGGAGCAGGAGGGAGCCAACTTCCTGGCGGAGAATACCGATGCGCTGAAAGCTGTGATTTTAGACCGTGAGTAACGAGATTTTGACCACCCCGCGGCTTCTTCTCCGGGAGATGACCGATGAGGATTTTCCCGCTCTGTGCCGTATGCTCCAGGACCCGGAGGTTATGTACGCCTATGAGCACGCTTTTCCGGAGAAAGAAGCGTGGGAGTGGCTGCGCCGCCAGCAGGAGCGCTATGCCCGAGACGGGATCGGCCTGTGGGCGGTGGTGGAGAAGACCACCGGGGAAATGGTGGGCCAGTGCGGTCTAACCTGGCAGGACTGCGGCCGGGAGGAACCAGTGTTGGAGGTGGGCTATCTGCTGGAGAAAGCCGCCTGGCACAAGGGCTATGCCACCGAGGCCGCTCAGGCCTGCCGGGACTACGCCTTTGAGCGGCTGGGGGCAGAGGAGGTCTTTTCTATCATCCGGGACAACAACCTGCCCTCTCAGTCTGTGGCCCAACGCAACGGCATGGAGGTCCAGGGAGAGTTTGTAAAGCAGTACTACGGAGTTACCATGCCCCATTTGATTTTCTCGGTGAAAAAGCCAAGGAATTAGGAGTCTTTGTTGTGAACACCAAGCTTTTGACAGAGAAAGAACTTGACCAAGCCGCCGCCATCCTGCGGGAGGGGGGCCTGGTTGGCATTCCCACAGAGACAGTATACGGCCTGGGGGCCAACGGCCTCGATGAGAATGCGGTAAAGAACATCTTTGCCGCCAAGGGCCGACCTCAGGATAACCCTCTTATCCTACATATCCCCGATGTATCCTGGCTGGAGCGGTATTGCAAGGATATTCCCTTGACAGCCTATAAGCTGGCCCAGGCTTACTGGCCCGGGCCCATGACCATGATTCTCTCCCACAAGGAGCTGGTTCCCAACGCGGTGACGGCCGGTCTGGACACGGTAGGTATGCGCTGCCCGGCCCACAAGCTGTGCCGAGACATCATCGCCGCTGCCGGCGTGCCGGTGGCCGCCCCCTCGGGGAACACCTCCGGCCGGCCCAGCCCTACCACTGCCCAGCATATGCTGGAGGACATGGACGGGAAGATCGAGGCCATCGTAGACGGAGGGCCTTGCGCTGTGGGGGTAGAATCCACTATTATCGACCTGACCTGTAACCCGCCTCGACTGCTGCGTCCCGGCGGCATCACCTTGGAGCAGCTGCGTGCCGTGCTGGGGGAGGTGGATGTGGACCCGGCTGTCACCCGGCTGATGGGGGCGGGGGAGAAGCCCCGTGCCCCCGGCATGAAATACCGTCACTACGCCCCCAAGGCTCCGGTGACGGTGGTCACCGGAGCTCCCAAAAAGAGTGCGGAGTACATCGCCACCCACGCCCAGCCGGAGGACGGCGTCATCTGCTTTGATGAGTTTTTGCCTCTGTTCACCGAACGCTCCTCCGCCCGGCCCGTGATGGACCTGGGCCCCGCCGGGGACAAGGAGGAGCAGGCCCGGCACATCTTCGACGCCCTGCGCTCCTTTGACCACACCACCGTCCCTGCCATCTGGGCCCAGTGCCCAGACACCGGGGGCATTGGCCTTGCTATCGCCAATCGCCTCAACAAGGCGGCGGGGTTTCACATTATTGAGGTGTAAGCTATGAAGATCATCGGCATCACCGGACCCACCGGGGCGGGGAAGACCACCGCCCTTCGCGAGGTGGAGGCACTGGGGGGGGCAGTCATCGACTGTGACGCGGTGTACCACCAGTTACTAGAAAGTGATTTGACTTTACAGAAAAGGCTAGAGGAAGAGTTTGGCCCCCTCCGGGACAAGAAAGGGGCCATCGACCGGAAAAAGTTGGGGAGCATGGTCTTTGGTAGTCCAGAGAAGCTGGAGCGCCTCAACGCCATTGCCCAGCGGGCCACGGTAGAAAAGACCCGAGAGATTCTGGAGGAGCACCGCCAAGCCGGGCGGCCCCTGGCGGCGGTGGACGCCATCGCCCTGCTGGAAAGCGGCCTGGGGGAGCTGTGTGAGGCCACCATCGCTGTGGTGGCCCCGCCGGAAATCCGGGTACGACGGATCATGACCCGGGAGGGGATTTCCGAGGAGTACGCTTGGTCCCGGGTACGTGCCCAGAAGGGAGACGACTACTTCACAAAGGGCTGCGATATTGCGTTGGTAAACAACTGCCCCACCCAGGAGGAATTTGCCTCCCAAGTACGGGTCGTGCTGCATAAGATTTTGGAAGGATAACAGACTAGTTCTCAAAGGAGGTTTTTTTCATGGACGAATTGAAGGAACTGAGCCGGGGAGAGCAGCTGCGCCGTGCCCTGCTCTA
>CALWOP010000124.1 GCA_944383195.1 uncultured Oscillospiraceae bacterium | reverse complement strand
AACGTTCCCGCCGGGTAGATACCCTGGAGTATCAGATCCGGGAGCTGGAACGGGCGGAGCTGAAGCCCGGCGAGGATGAGGAGCTGGATGCACGAAAGACCATGCTGCGCAGTGCCGGAAAGCTGATGGAGGCCATTCAGGAGGCACAGTTTGCCCTTTTTGGAGGAGAAGACAGCCGAGGAGCTTGCGACCTCATCGCGGAAGCGGAGGGAGCTGTCCGATCTGTGGCAAAGCTTGGCCCCCAGTTGGCAGAACTGGGGGAGAAACTGGCAACACTGCGCTACGCCGCTGATGATGCGGCAGAAACGGTCCGGGATTTTGGGGAGTCATTTGACTTTGCTCCTGAGGAGCTGGACCGACTGGAGAGCCGGTTGGATGTGATTTACCGGCTGAAAAAGAAATACGGTCCAACGGTGGAGGATATGCTTTCCTATCTGGAGCAGTGTCGGGAGGAGCTTAACCAGATTCAGGATGCCGATGATACGATTCAGCGCTTGGAGGAAGCGCTTCAGACGGCGAAAAAGAATGCCAGAACGCTGGGAGAAGAGCTGTCCCAGGCCCGTAAGGACGCTGCCCAAGAGCTCCGGCAGCGTATTCAGGAGGAGCTTCGTCAGCTGGATATGCCAAAGGTGCGCTTTGAGACGGAATTTCAGGAACTTTCCGCCCAAGACGGGATGGATGAGACTGGGCTGGATCAGGTGCAGTTTCTTATGTCTGCCAATCTGGGTGAAGCCCTGAAGCCCATCCAAAAAGTGGCCTCCGGCGGCGAGCTGGCCAGGATCATGCTGGCACTGAAAAATGTTCTGGCTCAGGACGACGGGGTGAGAAGCCTCATTTTTGATGAGGTGGACACTGGCGTATCGGGGCGGGCAGCCCAGAAGGTGGCAGAAAAGATGGCTGATGTGGCCCGGCATAAGCAGGTGCTTTGTGTCACCCATCTGCCGCAAATTGCCGCAATGGCTGACACCCACTTCTCCGTGGAGAAGGGGGAGAAGGACGGACGTACCTATACCCGTGTGGAACGCTTGGATCAAAAAGGCAGGGTAGAGGAGCTGGCCCGCCTGATCGGTGGGGCGGCGTTGACGCCCGCACTGGTAAAAAGTGCGGAAGACCTGCTTCAGCAAGCTCAGGAATATCACCGCACCAAATCAAACTGAAAAACGGCTGGTATCCAGTTGGATACCAGCCGCTGCTTATTATTAACGTCGTATAGCTTTGAGTTACGAAATGGTAAAGAAGCTCTGGAGCTGACCAAACAGCACCATAAGCATCCCCAGGGGAGCTACCACATAGATGCACACTTTGTAGAAAGTGTACAGTCCATTGGAGAAAGAATGTCCCGCTGCCATCACCTCGCCGCGGATGGTTTGGGGGCGGATCTTCCACACCAGAATGATCATCAGTAAAGAACCCAGCGGCATAGCCACGCCTTCGGAAATGAAGTCCATAAAGTCCAGCCAGGAGGCCCCCAGATTCATGCCAGTTTCGTGGAAGGGAATCCACAGTCCGTTGGATCCCAGACCATCAGCGGCAACCAGAGCGGCTTCCACCATCACAATCAGGCAGATGGCCAGCACTACCATGCTGCGGTTGGATTTCTTACCCTGGATCGCCCGGTGATCCAAAGTGAAGGTCACCAGAACCTCGATGAGGGCAATGGCAGAGGTGATGGCTGCCAAGGTAACAAACATATAGAAGAGGATTCCAAACAGGGGACCCAGGGCACCCATGGAATTGAACACATCCTGCAAGGTGATGAACAGCAGCTTGGGACCGGACAGCTCGGCATTTTTTCCACCGAGAGCAAAGGCGGCAGGCAGCACAGCCAAGCCGGCCATAATCGCCACACAGGTGTCTGAGATGATGATGATGAGGGAGTTTTTCACCAGGCTTTCTTCTTTGCGCAGGTAGGAGCCGTAGGTTACCGTAATGCCCATGGCCAGGGACAGAGAGAAGAACACCTGGCCGCCGGCGGCGGAGAGGACGGACAAAAATCCCTGAGGTGTCTGGAACGCGGTAAAGTTGGGGGCAAACATGAATTTCAGACCTTCACTGGCCCCTGGGAGGGTGACTGCCCGGATGATAACAATGATGAGCATAATGGCCAGAGCGGGCATACCCACCTTGTTGAACTTTTCAATGCCGTCCTTAATGCCGCCCCGGATGATCAAAAAGCAGGCGGCGATAAATAGGAAGGTGAACAGGATCGCCATGGGCTGGTTGGTGAGCATATCGGCAAACGATTCTGCTCCGGACACGCCGGAGAGCTGGAATATCCCGATAAGCTCAGCAAAATTGAGGCACACATACTGGACACAATAGGCGCCCAGCACGGTATAGAAGCTCAAAATCAGGAAGGGGGACAGCATGGCCAGAAAACCGATGAAAGCGCCGAATTTGCCGCCCACAGTCTCATAGCTTACCAGTACGCTTTTTCCCACCTTACGGCCAATAGACAGCTCAGTAAGCATAATGGGAAAGCCGATCACAACGGCCATGATGAGGTAGACCAGCAGAAAGGCAAAGCCTCCGTTCATTCCCATTTTATAGGGAAAGGCCCAAATATTGCCAAGGCCTACGGCAGCGCCCACGGTGGCCATCAAAAAGCCCAGGTTACTGCCCCAGTGCCCTCTGTGATGATGTTCCATAGTATCCTCCTCTTTTACGTGTTTGATTGCGTTGCTGCCCCGCAAAAAATAGGGGAGTCTGCCTGCCATTTTAGCAGAAAATCATAGTTGGGTCAACCAAAGGTGGGGTAGATTTTGTAAAAAACTGCAATTTTTAAAAGACAGAGCCCCTATAAAAAATTCTACCGGCCATTGCCTTTTGACTGGGAACCGGTATAATAGGTATGAAAACAGATTGGGTAAACAAGTTATCGTGCCCGAGAACAAGTGAGGAAATAACTATGGATTATGCAAAAGAAAGCCTTCGCCTCCATGGACAATGGAAGGGAAAAATCGAGGTAGTAGCCACCGTGCCCGCCGGAAACCGGGAGGAGCTGTCCTTGGCCTATACCCCAGGAGTGGCTCAGCCATGCCTGGAGATCCAGAAGGACCCGGATAAGAGTTATGAGCTTACCCGCCGCCACAACCTTGTGGCGGTCATCACCGATGGTACCGCTGTACTGGGTCTGGGGGATATCGGACCTGAGGCTGGTATGCCTGTTATGGAGGGCAAATGTGTGCTCTTCAAGCGCTTTGCCGACGTGGATGCCTTCCCCCTGTGCGTCAAGACCAAGGATGTGGACGAGTTTGTCCAGACGGTGTACAACATTTCCGGCTCCTTCGGCGGCATCAATCTGGAGGACATTGCCGCCCCCCGGTGCTTTGAAATTGAACGCCGATTAAAAGAGATGTGCGACATTCCCGTGTTCCACGATGACCAGCACGGCACCGCCATCATCGCCCTGGCCGGGCTTACCAACGCCCTGAAAGTGGTAGGGAAGAAGAAGGAGGAGGTCCGAGTGGTCTTCTCCGGTGCTGGTTCCGCGGCCATCTCCATCACCAAGCTCCTGCTGGAGGCTGGCTTCCAAGACATTACCCTGTGTGACAAGTTTGGCGCCCTCTACGACGGAAATCCGGAGATGAACTGGGCCCAGCAGGAGATTGCCAAGCGCACCAACCTCCAAAAGCGCCAGGGCACTCTGGCCGATATGCTGGTGGGGGCCGACGTATTTATCGGCGTATCCGCACCCAATTTGGTGACCACTGAGATGGTTAAGACTATGAACAAGGATGCCATTGTCTTTGCCTGCGCCAATCCCACCCCGGAAATCTTTCCAGAGGACGCCAAGGCGGGCGGAGCCCGTGTGGTGTCCACCGGCCGTAGCGACTACCCTAACCAGATCAATAACGTGCTGGCTTTCCCGGGCATTTTCCGGGGTGCGCTGGACGTGCGAGCCAGCGACATTAACGAGGAGATGAAGATGGCCGCCGCCATGGCCCTGGCTTCTATTATCCCTGACGACGAGCTCAGTGAGGACAACATCATTCCCATGCCCTTCGACAAGCGGGTGGTTCCCGCTGTGGCCAAGGCTGTGGCCGAGGCGGCCCGGAACACCGGCGTAGCGAGGCTGTAACTCACTTTTCTTGAAAGAAAAGTGGGCAAAAGACTTTGTGTGAAACTTCGCTTTGCCTCTTAGACCATAGCGATTGTCTTTCCATGATCAGGAATAGAATCGTCCTCGGTTGACAAAAGGCAAAAGATGTGCTAAAGTTTGAATACTGCGACGAAAAGGAGCCTTAGCAAGGCATTTCCCTGTGCAGAGAGCCCCCGGCTGGTGGAAGGGGGACAGGGCGCTTTGTGAACTTACCCCTTGGAGCAGCCGCCTGAAGCACGTTTTACGTGTGTGTAGGGGACAGGCCGGGCGCGCCCGTTATTGCGCAGGAGTCACGCACTCCGTGAGGTCTCTGCCGCGAGACAGGGACGAACCAGAGGTGGTACCGCATTTCATGCCCTCTGTCCAAAAAATGGACAGAGGGCTTTTTTGTTGAGGGAGATGAGAGCTTGACCAAGGAAAGCAGGGGAACCCTGTATGTGTTTCTGGCTGCGCTGCTTTACAGCATTGGTGGGCTGTGTATTAAGGTCATCCCGTGGAACGGAATGTCCATCAACGGCGGGCGCACCGCCGTCGCCTTGGTAGTCATTGGCGGGTATCTGTGGGCGGTGAAGCACCCTCTGCGCTGGAACCGTTGGGTGGCCCTGGGGGCACTGTGTGTCTTTGGCACCAACGCTCTGTTTTCCGTGGCCAATAAGCTGACCACGGCGGCCAACACCATTGTTCTGCAATTTACCGCCCCCATTTTCGTCCTGCTCATCACACTTTTGGTGTTTCGCCGCCGCCCCAGCCGGCTGGATGTGATGACCTGCGTGGTGGTTTTCGGCGGGGTGCTCTTCTTTTTTGTGGACAGCCTGGAGATGGGCGGGGGACTTGGGAACATCCTGGCCCTCCTGTCCGGACTTTGCTACGCAGGGGTGTTTCTCCTCAACGATATGCCGGACTCCGACGCCATTTCATCCGTCTTTTGGGGCGATGTGCTTTCAGCGGTGACGGGACTGCCTTTCCTGCTGGGAGAGACGGACTTTTCACAAAAAGCACTTATCAGCCTGATGGTGCTGGGGGTATTCCAGGTGGCTGTAGCTTATATCCTGTTGACGATCGGCCTGAAAACTACCCCTGCCGTCACGGCCAGTCTTGTCTCCGGCATTGAGCCCGTTTTGAACCCCATCCTGGTGGCGGTATTTTACGGAGAACAGATGGGACCAATGGCTATGATCGGCGCCGCCATTGTCATCGGAGGCGTGGTGATCTACAACGTCTGCCGGGCAAAACAGCCAAAATCCAATCTTTCACATACAAATTGACATTTTGATAAAGGAGTAACAAAACATGACTTGCTACGAGGAACTGAAAGCCCGCGGCCTGATCGCCCAGGTCACCAACGAGGAGGAAATCTCCAAGATGATCAACGAGGGGAAGGCTGTCTTCTATATCGGCTTTGACCCCACCGCCGATTCCCTCCATGTAGGCCACTTTATGGCTCTGTGCCTGATGAAGCGGCTCCAGATGGCGGGCAACCGTCCCATCGCCCTTATCGGCGGCGGTACCGGCATGATCGGCGACCCCTCCGGCCGTACCGATATGCGCTCTATGATGACTGTGGAGACCATCCAGCACAACTGTGACTGCTTCAAGAAGCAGATGGAGCGCTTCATCGAGTTCGGCGAGGGCAAGGCCATGATGCTCAACAACGCCGAGTGGCTGATGAAACTCAACTACATTGACGTTCTTCGTGATGTGGGCGCCTGCTTCAGCGTGAACAATATGCTCCGGGCTGAGTGCTACAAGCAGCGTATGGAGAAGGGCCTGAGCTTCCTGGAGTTCAACTACATGATCATGCAGTCCTACGACTTCTACTACCTGTTCCAGCA
>CALWOP010000123.1 GCA_944383195.1 uncultured Oscillospiraceae bacterium | reverse complement strand
TCCTGCATCCAGCTGCTGAAGGACTGGGGCTATGAGGTGGAGGAGCGGCTCATCACCGCTCAGGAGCTCTTCGAGGCTGCCGAGAACGGCACCCTGGAGGAGGCCTGGGGCACCGGCACCGCGGCTGTGGTTTCTCCCATCGGCGAGCTGGCTATGGAGGACAAGAAGGTCACCGTCTCCGGCGGCAAGATCGGCCCCCTCACCCAGAAGCTCTACGACGAGCTTACCGGCATTCAGTGGGGCCGGGTGGCCGATCCCCACAACTGGATCACCAAGCTGTAAGAAGCGTAAAAAATCCCGGAAGCGAGAGCTTCCGGGATTTTTATTGCCGAAAATGGCGAAAGAAATTTTAATGGTTGGCCAGGTTATAGATGGCCAGAATGTCCGCGTGGCCCAGGACGCGGAAGGAGCCGATGGTGCGCTGGCCGTGGAAGGTGCAGCCCAAAGTCAGTGTATCCAAAACCTCGGGGGACTGTACTTCTCCTAAAAGCTCACTGAGGCAGGTGGGCATACCGATGGAGCGGAAGTAGTCCTCTGTGGCTTCAATGGCGGCCAGGGCCTGCTCCTGCTCTGTTTTTCCGGCGGCATCCAATCCCCACACCTGCTGCCCGAATTGAGCGAAACGGGCGGGGTTGGTGTCCAGACAGTACCGGGCCCAGCTGCCCCACATGGCGGACAGGGTAGCGCCGTGGGCGGCGTCAAAACGGGCGCTGAGCTCGTGGCCCAGCTGATGGGTGGCAAAGTCCATCGGGCCGCCCAGACCAGTCAGTCCGTTGTGAGACAGGCTGCCCGCCCACATCAGCTCACTCATGGCCTGATAATCTCCCGGATGCTCCATAGCCCGCCGGCCGTTGCGGATTACGGTGCGCAGAAGCCCTTCGGCGATCTCATTGGTGAGTTCATTGGAGGTGATGGGGTTGAAGTATCGGTCCATGGTGTGCATCATGATATCCACAATGCCGCAGCTCACCTGATAGGGGGGAAGCGTAAAGGTGAGTTCCGGATTCATGATGGCAAAGCAGGGACGCTGCAAATCGGAGCGGTAGCTGCGCTTTTCCAGGGTCTCGTCCTTGGTAAGCACGGCGGCCTCGCTGCTCTCACTGCCGGCGGCGGGAATGGTGAGTACCACGCCCACGGGCAGGGCTTTTTCCAACTTGACCTTTTGAAGCCAGATATCCTCCCAGATATCCAGCTCCGGGTTGGCGGCTCCGTCTGCGATGGCTTTGGCGGTATCAATGACGCTTCCGCCCCCGATAGCCAGCAGGAAGTCTGCCCCGAAATCCAAAGCCTTTTGGATTCCGTCCCGCACCAGGCTGAGGTGGGGATTGGGATGTACGCCGCCCAGGGTATCATATGCCATCCCACTGGCATGAAGGGCGGAGACGACCCGGTCTAAAAGGCCGCTTTTCACCGCACTTTTGCCGCCGTAGACCACGAGCACGCGGGAAGCTCCCCAGGCAGCGGCCTGGGTCCCGACCTGAGATTCCGTGCCGGGGCCGAAGATGATTTTGGTAGGAGAATAAAATTCAAATGCCTGCATGGGGAAACCCTCCTAATTTTAAAATAGCACAAACTGTGCGAATGCTTACACGTTCAGGCTGGCAATGAACTGCCGAGCCACCCGGGGGGTGCGTCCGGAGTGGCGGATCTCCCAGGTCATGGCCTGGGCATGGAGCTGGGCGCGATCCATCTGGACCCCAGCCTGGTCGGCCAAATAGTCCACCAGAGCCAGGTAGCCGTCACGATTCATGGTGAGATAGGGGATACGCAGACCAAAGCGCTCGGCCAGGGCGGTTTTTTCCGAAATGGTCTCAAAGGTGTCCACCTCATCCCCCGCCCGGTCGGAGAAGGTCTGCCGCACCAGGTGGCGGCGGTTGGAGGTGGCGTAGATGGCCACATTGTCCGGCCGCTTCTCCAGACTGCCCTCCAGGATGGTTTTCATGGAGGAATAGGTCTTGTCATCCTGGTCAAAAGCCAGGTCGTCGATAAAGAGGATAAACTTCTGCCGCCGCTGGGCCAGGGAGCGGATGAGACTGGGCAGGCCGGTGAGGTTTTCCTTTTGAATTTCAATGAGCCGCAGCTCCTCCATCCCGGGCAGGTAGAGCATGGACTTGACCGTTGCGGATTTGCCGGTGCCGCCGTCGCCGAAGAGCAGTACATTGTTGGCCTGGCGCCCAGCCATCATCAGGCGGGTATTTTCCTCTACTTGTCCCCGCTGATGCTCATAGCCCAGCAGGTCCTGGGGCTTGGGACAGTCCGGGTCGGCTACAGGGATCAGGTGTCCGTCTTCCCAGAGAAAAGCACGATACCGGGCATAAAGCCCCGATCCTTGCTCTCGGTAGAATTTGGTGAGGGAAGCAAAGTCAAAGGGGGCGGAAGAACGCCACCGGGGAAGCCCCGCCAGAACAGGAGCATAGTCAGAAGGCAGAAGCTCCTTCATGGCATCGATGAAGCGGTCACAGTCAGTTTCCGCTAAAATCACAAAGGTCTCAATGTCACGCTGGGCGGCATTTTCCAGGGCGGGGTCTGTCCCACCCATCTCTGCCAGTTTGGCATAGGGGCTCTCCATGTACCGGAGCTGATCCCATAGCCACAGTCCCATGCCCTGAAACCCCTCTTTGCGAAGGGCATGGAACAAGGCACAGTAGGCATCCATGGCACGTTCACCCTGACGGACATTCAGAGCATCGAGAAGGTCGATGGTATGAAGAAAAATAGGCTGCTGCATTAGATCCCGAAAGGCGGACACGCCCTGAAGGCAGGCCCGGAGAGACATCAAGTTCATGGCAGACCCTCCTTGTCATTACACTGTTTTCTCATTCTAATGTGTGCCAGCGCCCTTGTCAACGGTTTTGCCCTGTGGTAGAATATTTTGAATTGAGAACCGGGCGGGAGTTTCCGCCCTTTCAGGAGGTCCCCATGGTATCCATTGGAGGAATTAAAATCGAAACGCCCCTGGCCCTGGGCCCCATGGCTGGGGTGACGGATATGGCATTTCGCACCATTTGCCGGGAGCAGGGCGCGGGGCTGACCTGCACGGAGATGGTCAGCGCCAAGGCGCTGTGTTATCAGGACAAAAAGTCGCTTCCGCTGCTTCAAATGGGGGAGAATGAGACGCCCGCCGCCGCCCAAATCTTTGGCAGTGACCCGGTGTGTATGGAAGAGGGGGCTGCTATTGCCCACGAGGTGTCTGGGGCGGACATCATTGATATCAACATGGGCTGTCCGGTACCCAAAGTGGCCAACTCCGGAGACGGTTCGGGGCTTATGCGCAATCCTGACCTGGCGTTCAAGGTGGCCCAGGCGGTGATCCGGGGCGCCAAGTGCCCGGTGACGGTAAAGTTCCGCCTGGGCTGGGACAAGGGCTCCATCAACTGTGTGGAGTTTGCCAAGGCTATGGAGCAGGCTGGTGTGGCCGCTGTGGCGGTCCATGGCCGAACCCGGGTGCAGATGTACGCGGGTACCGCCAACTGGGACTGGATTCGGGAGGTCAAAAAGGCGGTGAACATTCCCGTCATCGCAAACGGAGATGTGTTCAAGGGGACGGATGCGCCCCGCATTTTAAAGTATACCGGGGCGGATATCGCCATGATCGGACGGGGCGTGTTTGGAAACCCCTGGATTTTTGCCCAGTGCAAGGCCGCCCTGGAGGGACGCCCCATCCCGGAACTTCCGCCCCTCAGAGAGAGGTGCGACACAGCGGTGCGGCAGTTTGAGCTGGCTGCGGCCAACAAGGGTGAGAAAATTGCCTGTTTGGAGGCCAGAAAGCAGTACGCCTGGTATTTGAAGGGAGTTCCCCACGCGGGGTATTATAAGGAGCAAATCGTAAAGATCACGACATTGGAAGACGTATACCGCATTACGGCAGGGATCAAACGCGACCTGTGCTGAGTGAAAAATAAAAAGTTCGGAAATAGAAATCGTAAGACTGGGGGTGAGTGGAGTGGCAGACCAAGACCTGGTGGCGCGGGCCAGGGCGGGGGATCAGGAGGCTTTTGAGCGGCTGGTGGAAGAAAATCAAAATAAGGTCTACTCCCTGGCCCTGCGTCTGGTTGGGGACCGGGAGGAAGCTTTGGATCTGGCCCAGGAGGCGTTTTTGAAAGCCTGGCAGGGCCTGAAAGCCTTTCAGGGGGAGAGCAGCTTTTCCACTTGGATCTACCGTCTGACCACCAATGTGTGCATCGACTACCTGCGTAAGCAGAAGCGCCGGCAGGGCGTGGAGACGGCGGTGTCTCTGGATGATGAGGACAGCGGCTGGGCGGAGCCGGCGGACTGGGAACAGGACCCCCAGCGGAAATTGGAGCAGTCCGAGCGGGTCAGAGCGCTGGGAAAAGCCATGGAGCAGCTGCCTGAGCATCAGCGCCGGGCACTGGTGCTTCGAGAAATTTCAGGACTCAGTTACCAGGAGATCGGACAGGCGCTGGATTTGGATTTGGGAACCGTAAAATCAAGAATTGCACGGGCGAGGCTGGCCCTGCGAAAAATTTTACTTTCGGACGGGAACTTTTCCGGTGCTCCGCCGTCTAACCCTACAAACGAGAAAAAAAGGAGGTGAAGCCCATGGCTTGCCAGCACTATTATGAACTGATCTCCCAGCGTCTGGACGGTGAGCTGAGTCCGGATGAGGAACGGGAGCTGGAATCCCATCTGAGTACTTGTCCCAGCTGCCGGGCTTTGGCGGAACAGTTGTCCGGGCTTCACGAGGATTTTTCAGCTCTGGAGGAAGTGCCTGTGCCTGAGGGCTTTGCCCAAAGCGTCATGGCACGGATCCGGGCGGAGGAGCAGAAAAAGGTCATTCCGCTCTTTCGGCGTCCCCAGTTTAAGGCGATGGCTGGGCTGGCGGCCTGCCTGGCGCTGTGCGTAGGGCTGTATGGGGCCGGACAGCTGGATTGGTCGGGCAAGACGGCAGCAAGCTCTCTGAACGGGATCAGCGCGGAAGCCCCGGCGCCTGCCTCCGGTACGTCCGATGGGACAGAAGCGGAGCAGGCCTCCAAGTCCTCTGAGGCCCAGACGGAACTATTTACCTCTGCTTACCAGGATGAAGCCGCTTCAAAGGAGTCGGAGGTCAGCGCAGAGGAAAACGCGATCTCAGAAGAAGCATTGGCCCCAAGAGCGTATGCCGCCCAGCCTCCTGCGGATACTTCCGGCAAGAGCGCACTGTCTGAGCCCAAGCCGGTGCAGGACGAGATTCCAGCGGTTTCCGAACCGTCTGCGGACAGCGTGGATGCTCCACGGTCTGAGCCGTCCAACAATGAGAATGGGCTTGCCAATGGTTCGGAAGACCATGGCGAACAGGCGGATGAGCCGGAGCAGGACCCTGGGGTTGGAACGACTCTGGCAGGAGCGCAGACCCCGTGCACCTTCCAAAATGAGCAGTATCTTTCGGTCACCTATGGTGCAACCCCCCAGGCGCCCTCGGCTTTGATTTTGGGCAGTGTCCAGTCTCTGGATGATTACCTGACTGCTTTCCCGGAGGATGACCTGTCGGCGGTGGCTGGCACCTATGGTGAGGCGTATTTTGAGTCCGGACGGCTGCTGGCTGTCCTGGTTGAGACAGGAAGCGGGTCCAACACCTTCACGCTGGCGGAGGACGCTCTGACTGCCGAGCAGGTAGTGCTGGAGGAGAACCGCCCCGAGGAGGGGACGGCGGATATGGCTGCCTGGCTGATCCTGGCCGAGGTGGGCGTGGAGTTCTCTGATGGAGATGAGCTGGACGTGTCGATTGTCACGCCTTAACGGAAAACAGGTCTGATCAAGCGGCCCCCTGCGCGCGGCAGGGGGCCGCGCTTTTCTTTTTTTGAAAGGCCGCAAGGGGTTTCGTGATTCTCACCAAAACTTATCAAAAAAACAGTTGTCAGGATGGGAGGTTTAGTGTATAATGACTAACAGGCTGTAACGCCTCGCTGACATGGGAGCTCCTGTCCGGGGCGGAACAATAGTCCAAACATAAGGAGTGGAACAAGACATGAGATATTCTGTACAAAACATCCGC
>CALWOP010000122.1 GCA_944383195.1 uncultured Oscillospiraceae bacterium | reverse complement strand
ATGGTATTCAGTCAGGCTGTCATGGAAGGAAAACGCTCCTTGCTTAATGAATCCGGGCATTCGGACTTGTCCGAAACAATTACCTTGGATAGTCCTGTCCCATATAGGATGGAAGAAATTTTGCAGTTACTGCAACACAAGAATAAAGAAATGGTGCCTGGGTCAGGAGGAAAAGAGAAGCAAGGGGACTTTTTCGGGAAACTTTCCCGGTTTATTCAGCGGTTAGAAGCCAAGGTGACTGACAAGCGGTTAAATTTTATGTTTGCTGATGATGAGGAACTTTTGGCTTTCAATTATATGGACAGCTTGTGCCAGTGTCTAATGTCTCCGGCAAGCAGGGGTGGCGGAGTAAAGATTATCGATTTTTCAGAAGTGCCATCCGATATACTTCCGCTGATTGTATCTCTTTTGGCTCGAATTGTCTTTTCTGTCCAGCAGTGGATGGTTCGGGAGCAGATCAGCCCTCTGGCAATTTTCTGCGATGAAGCACATCTATATATTCCAGCTTCGGCTCAGCTTGGAGTGGAACTATCCAGTCTGCAAAGCTTTGAGAGAATTGCAAAAGAGGGACGAAAATACGGGATTGGCCTCGTCATTGTGAGCCAAAGACCCTCTGAGGTAAATCGGACGGTATTAAGCCAAAGCAGCAACTTTATTGCAATGCGGCTGACAAATGCGGATGATCAGTCTGTGATTAAAAAATTACTGCCCGATAGTATAGGAAATTTTGCGGACTTATTGCCTGTTTTGGATATTGGCGAGGCCATTGCGGTGGGAGACGCCTCGCTGCTTCCAAGCCGGATTCTCATTGATGAACCGAAACAAAAACCCAATAGTGCTACCGTCAAGTTTTGGGATGAGTGGAGTAGAGATAGCTTACCGGATTCGATTGGTGATGCAGTACAAGCGATGAGGAAGCAAGGCAGGTAAATTACATACCCGTTTGCTTCCAACGCCTGTAAGACTGCCCAATTCTTCAGGATTTGAATGATCGGACCGGAAAAGCCGCCCCTCTGTGCAATCCTTTGCTCCGAAAGTACGCCGCAAAAGCGGCGTGGCTCAGAAGGGCCGTTTGGGATCGATTCAATGAAAGCGGCTGAGAACTGTGGCGACATTCAGACATTACCCACAAGACAGGCTAGGATAGATCGTAAGGTCTATCCTAGCTTTTTTCTTTCCCTAGACTACGAGCTCTATCGCCAATCAGGCTTCGTGCTGTGCACTCGCCTTCTTGGGAAGGGACCCGCAGCGGCCCGGCGTGCCCCCGGCACACCGGGCTGCGCTTCGGCTTCTGGCGTGCCAGGCTAGGATAGATCGTAAGGTCTATCCTAGCTTTTTTCTTTCCCTAGACTACGAGCTCTATCGCCAATCAGGTTTCGCGCTGTGCACTCGCCTTCTTGGGAAGAGACCGGCCCGGCGTGCCCCCGGTACACCGTCCTTCGCTCCGAATTTACGCCGCAAAAGCGGCGTGCCCCAAAAGGCCGTTTTATTGCTTCGATGAATACGGCCTCAAGACTTTGCTTACAAGCCAAAAGACGATGTATGAAGTGATTTCGTACATCGCCTTTTGTTTTTTCTTCCACAGCTGGAATAAAACGTGTTTTTGGAGAAAACCTATGGGAAACAAAAGGGGGACGCCACATGAACATTACCAATCAGGACTATGGAAAACTGGTAAACGAGCGCTCCAAACCTTCCCCCATGGGAAAAAATATGGTATGGGCGTTTTTGGTAGGGGGAGGGATCTGTACCATCGGACAGGGGCTGATGAACTGGTACCAGAGCCTGGGACTGGACAAGGAACAGGCAGGTACTGCGGTATCCATCACGCTCATTTTTGCCGCGGCGGTTTTGACCGGGCTGGGGTTTTTTGATAAGATCGCCAAACGGGCTGGGGCGGGGACTTTGGTTCCCATTACCGGCTTTGCCAATGCCATGGTCTCCCCGGCTTTGGAGTTTAAAAGTGAGGGATTGATCACTGGCACCGCAGCCAAACTGTTTACCGTGGCAGGCCCGGTTCTGGTGTTTGGTATGGGCGCCAGCGTGATTTATGGGCTTATTTTGTGCCTGCTGGGATACGCGGCTTAGGAAAAGCGGCGTATCTCCAGCCTTCCCTTGCGCCAAAAGACGAAATTTGCTATAATAAAGCAAAAAAGCGGAGGGGAGGCGGCCCTGTTGGAACTGCTCCAAAGTCAAATTCAGCACCTCAGTCAGCAGCTGCTGCAAAGCGTGGAGCTGCTTCAAATGAGCGCCCCTGAGCTGGAAGAATACCTGCGCGATCTGGCCCAGGAGAACCCCGTGGTGGAGCTGGACGACAGCCGGCCGGAGCCGGAGCGGCCTCAGGATGACGAGCTGCTGCGCCGCCTGCGGTGGCTGGAGGACAACGACCGGCAGAACCGCTATTATCAGCATATAGGCGAAGAGGAACTGGACCCCCTGGCCGGGATCGGGACGGGGGGCGGACTGGAAGAGACGCTGTTTCGTTTTCTCTCCCGCCAGCTCTATACCATGGATCTGGATGAGGACACAGCGCAAACGGTCCGCTATCTGGCGGCCTGTCTGGATGAGGACGGCTATCTCAGAATGAGTGTGGAGGAGCTGGCAGCTAACCTGGGGCGGTCTGCGGCCCACGTGGAGCGGTGTCTGGAGGTGCTGCGCCGCCTGGAGCCGGCGGGGGTGGGAGCGTCCGATCTGTCCCAGTGCCTGGAGCTTCAGCTGCTTCGCATTCGGGAGCGGGGGCCTGCCCTGGCCATTGTCCGGGACCATTTAGAGGCGCTGGCCAAGCGTCGCTATCGGTCCATTGCCGCCCAGCTATCCACTTCAGTGGAAGCGGTTCAGCAGGCTGAACGGATCATCCGGGAGCTTGACCCGCGCCCAGGCGCGCCCTTTGAGCAGCCCAGCCAGGTGCAGTATGTGTTGCCGGATGTGTTTTTGGAAGAGGAGGACGGCGTTCTGGTCGCCCGGCTGCGGGGCAGGGAACGCCCTCCCATTCAGGTGAGCAGCTATTATCGCCAGCTGCTGAAACAGTCGGATGATCGGGAAGTCAAAGAGTATTTGGCTGAAAAACTCCGTCAGGCGGACGGGGTGCTGCGGGCCTTGGAACAGCGGGACAGCACCCTGCGCCGGTGTGCCCAGTGTATTGCGGATTGGCAGCGGGAGTTTTTCCGGGAGGGGCCCCAGATGCTCCGCCCCATGCGCCTGTCTGATGTGGCGCGGGAGCTGGGCCTCCATGAGTCCACCATCAGCCGGGCCGTGCGGGAGAAGTACTTACAGTGCAGCCGGGGCGTCTATCCCATGAGTTATTTCTTTTCCCGCAGTGCCACCGCCCAGACGGATGGAGCGGAAGTGGGGGCGGCGGCGGCCAAAGCGCTGCTGTGCCGGCTGGTAGAGCGGGAGGACAAGGGCAGGCCCCTCTCGGATCAAAAGCTCTGTGAAGCCATGGCGGAGCTGGGCTGCCCCATTTCCCGGCGTACTGTGGCCAAATACCGGGAGGAGCTGAATATTCCCAGTGCTTCCGGCCGAAAATGGAATTAAATCATCAAATAAAACAGACCTCTTCCGATGGGCTTGTGCCCGGGATCGGAGGAGGTCTGTTTCATAAAGCTTTCCCAGCCTTTGGCTAGGAAAGGGTGTAGCTTAGAGGAGCTGTCCCTTGGACTCAGGGATGGAGTGCTTTTCCACGTAGCCGGTGAGCATCAGGGTCAGGGCGCCGTCGCCGGTGACGTTGCAGGCGGTGCCGAAGCTGTCCTGAAGGGCAAAAATGGTGAGCATGAGGGCGGTGCCGTCGTCCAGAAAGCCCACGACGCTCATAATAAGGCCCAGAGAGGCCATCACCGTGCCGCCAGGTACGCCGGGGGCGCCTACGGCAAAGATGCCCAGCAGGACACAGAACAGGACCATAGTGCCCAGAGTGGGCAGGTGTCCGTAGAGGATCTTGGACACGGTCATCACAAAGAACACCTCAGTGAGGACCGAACCGCACAGGTGGATGTTGGCAAACAGGGGGATGCCGAAATCCACCATGTCCTGACGCAGGACGGAGGACTTTTTGGCACAGCGCAGGGCCACCGCCAGCGTGGCGGCAGAGGACATGGTGCCCACAGCGGTGAGGTAGGCGGGGCCATAGTGCCGCACCACTTCCCAGGGGTTTTTACCCGAATAGAGACCGGCCAGGGTGTAGAGGACAGTCATCCAGATGAAATGGCCCACAATGACGATCAGGATGACGATCAGGAAGACCGGAAGCTGCCGGGTGATGGAACCCTGATAGGCCAGGCCGCAGAAGGTGCCGGCGATGAAAAAGGGGAGGATGGGAATGATGACCTTGGTGACGGTGGCCAGAACGATCTTCTGGAACTCATCCAGGATCTCAATGACGGTCCGGGCCCGGGTCCAGGTGGCGGCCAGGCCGATGAGAACGGAGAACACCAGAGCGGACATCACGGACATGATGGGGTCGATCTCCAGGTTGAACAAAAGCTCAGGCAGATCCCGCAGCCCGTCAGTGGAAGACTGGATAGACAGGTTAGGGATGATGGCGTAGCCGGCGCCCATGGACATCAGGGCGGCACACACCGAGGAGGTGTAGGCCAGCAGCAGGGCGAGGCCCAGCATCCGGGAGGCGTTGCTTTGCAGCCGGGTGATGGAGGGGGCGATAAAGCCAATGATGATCAGCGGCACACAGAAAGAGATCAGCGAGCCCATCAGGGTCTTCAAGGTCAGGATGACCTGCATGATCATAGAGCCGATCTCCACGCCGAACATCCACCGGTCCACACAGAACAGGCCGATGACAATTCCCGCCGCGACGCCGAGAATGAGCCGGGCAGGCAGACTTGAAAACAATTTTTTCATAGCAAATGATCGTTCCTTTCTCCTTGACAATTCCACACAACTGGGGAGAACACAGTTTCATCATATCATGCTATGCGAAAAAAAGCAATTCGCACCCAGAAATCAGGAAAAAATTGTATGCTCCAGCAGGATTTTAACGCCCATCCCGATCAAAATCAGGCCCCCGGCCAGCTCCGCCTTACGCTGGAAGCGGTTGCCAAACACGGCGCCGATCTTCACTCCCACACAGGAGAAGATCAAGGTGGTGATGCCGATCAGGCAGACCGCCATGAGGATGGGGACCTTGAGAAACGCAAAGGTAACGCCCACAGCCAGCGCGTCAATGCTGGTGGCCACAGCCAGCAGGAACATGGAACGGGGGGAGAAGGAACTGTCCATGGTCTCCTCTTCGCCGCTTAGGGCTTCCCGTACCATATTAAAACCGATCAGCCCCAGCAGAAGAAAAGCGATCCAATGGTCTACGGAGACGATCATCTTCTGGAAGCGCACTCCCAGCAGCCAGCCCACAAGGGGCAACAGGGCCTGAAAACCGCCAAACCAAACGCCACAGATGAGACAGTGGCGCCATTTTGGCCGTCCTACGGAAAGACCCTTGCAGATGGAAATGGCAAATGCGTCCATGGACAGGCTGACCGCTACAATAAACAGTTCGTACAGCTGCATAAACACGACCTCCTTCACGATTTGGGCAAAAGAAAAAGACCCACCCGTCCCATGGACAGGTAAGTCTCGTCATTTCAGACCCGGCCAGGAGAGCATCCTCTCCAGTATGTTGACCGGTTCCCACCCGATGTGCTGACTACTCCCTTACTGTGGGTGATAGTGTATCACGAGAGGCCCGCCCATGTCAATTTATTTTTTCCCGAAGCAGTGTATGCTTGGACAAAAAAGGCGGCGAACGGGCAGGGGGAGAGGCGGAAGAAGAAAAAATAAAAAAAGTGTTGACACATGGCGCTTCCTGTGGTATCATAAACCCCGCGCTAAGGACAGTGCGGTATGCGCGAGTGGTGGAATTGGTAGACTCGCTGGCTTCAGGTGCCAGTGCTCGCAAGGGCGTGCGGGTTCGACTCCCGCCTCGCGCACCACAAAGTCGCTACAATCTAGATATTTTGGGCCGAACGCCTAGAGTATCAAGAGGTAGCGACTTTTTTTATTGCTCAAAATCTGTTGTTTGTTCCATAGATATTTGTAAGCGTAAAATAGCGGAGGACATAGAAAGATAGAGCAAGGCTGCCATTTGCGAAATGGCAGCCTTTATCTGCATA
>CALWOP010000121.1 GCA_944383195.1 uncultured Oscillospiraceae bacterium | reverse complement strand
GCCGCCGCCGGCGTGGACGTCACTGCCGGCTACGAGTCCGTCAAGCGCATTAAGCCCATGGTGGAGTCCACCTACATTCCCGGCGTCATGGGCACTCTGGGCGGCTTCGGCGGTATGTTCGCCCCCGATGTGGCGGGTATGAAAAAGCCCGTGCTTGTCTCCGGCACCGACGGCGTGGGCACCAAACTGCGCCTGGCTCAGCTGCTGAACAAGCACGACACCATCGGCATCGACTGCGTGGCCATGTGCGTCAATGATATCATCTGCGGCGGCGCCGCTCCCCTGTTCTTCCTGGACTACATCGCCTGCGGCAAAAACGATCCGGTGCGCATTGCTGAAATCGTAGCTGGTATTGCCGAGGGCTGCCGCCAGGGCGAATGTGCCCTGGTAGGCGGCGAGACCGCCGAGCACCCTGGCATGATGCCCGAGGACGACTACGATGTGGCCGGCTTCTCCGTGGGCATCGTGGACGAAGAAAAGATCATCGATGGCAAGCATCTTCGTGAGGGGGACGCCCTCATCGGTCTGGGCTCCACCGGCGTCCACTCCAACGGCTTCTCCCTGGTACGCAAGGTACTGGACGTGGAGCACGCCGACCTCACCTCCCCCATGGAGGAGCTGGGCGGCAAGGGCCTGGGTGAGACTCTGCTCACCCCCACCCGAATCTATGTGAAGGCCATCAAGGCTCTGCTCAAGGCGGGTGTGGACATCCACGCCATCAGCCACATTACCGGCGGCGGCTTCTATGAGAATGTGCCCCGTATGATGACGGAGGGCCTCACCGCCCGCATTGATCTGTCCTCTTTCCCCCGCCTGCCCATCTTTGACCTGATCCAGAAGAAGGGCAACATCCCTGAGCGGGATATGTACAACACCTTTAATATGGGTCTGGGTATGCTGCTGGCCCTCCCCGCCGACCAGGCTGACAAGGCCCTGGCCGTGCTGAAAGAGGCCGGTGAGCAGGCCTATCTGGTGGGCAGCGTGATTTCCGGCGAGGACGGCGTGGAACTGGTATGAAAAAGATAGCCGTACTGGTCTCCGGCGGCGGGACAAATCTTCAGGCCCTCCTGGACGCCCAGAGCCGGGGCGAGCTGGTCAACGGTGAAATTGTCGCCGTGATCTCCAACAATCCCGAGGCCTACGCCCTGGAGCGTGCCAAAAAAGCCGGGGTCACCGGCTATGTGCTCTCCCGGGAGCAGTACCCCACCGCCCGGGACCTTACCCTGGCTCTGGTGGAAAAGCTTCAGGAGCTGGACATTCAGCTGGTGGTGATGGCGGGCTTTATGACCATCGTGACGGAGGAGCTCTTTCAGTCCTACGCCAACGCCATCATCAACATCCATCCCTCCCTGATCCCCTCTTTCTGCGGGCCTGGCTGCTTCGGACTCCATGTCCATGAGAAAGCCCTGGCCTATGGGGTCAAGGTGTCCGGCGCTACCGTTCACTTCGTCACCAAGGAATGTGATGCCGGCCCCATCATCCTTCAGAAAGCGGTAGAGGTTCTTCCGGACGATACGCCGGAGACTCTTCAGCGGAGAATTATGGAAACCTGTGAGTGGAAACTGCTGCCACAGGCCGTCAGCCTGTTCTGTCAGGACAAGCTGGTGGTAGAAGGACGGAACGTCCATATATTACAATAATTGGACGGTGTTTTCCCTTTACACCGGAAACGCGCCCGATGCGAATAAACAAGCAGTGGACGGACCACGGGGAGCATCGCCTCTGTACAAGCCGACCGTCTGGGCGCATCCATGGACATACCACGGGTGCGCCCTTTTTGCACAGAAAGGACTTTCTTCATGGAGCTTCAGCTAATTTTAGCCAGCGGATTTCTGTTTCTGGGCGGCATTGTCCTTACATTCACATTTCTGTATCCCCTCGGGATTATCCTGGCATTTTTAGGGCTGATCCCACTGATCGTATTCTACTTCCGTTCCTTTAATCAGTGGCTGGATCTCCACTTCCCCGATCCTGCCAAACAGAAAAACAAGGAGGATTCCAATGGCAAAACTTGATTTGATGGAATACCTGTCCCAGCGCCCCTACCCCGGCCGGGGCATTTTGCTGGGAATGTCCCACAACGACACCTGGGCCCAGGCCGTCATGGCCTACTTCATCATGGGCCGCAGCGAGAACAGCCGCAACCGCATTTTTGAAACCACCGAGGACGGCATCCGCACAAAGGCCTATGATGAGAGCAAGATGGTGGACCCCTCCCTTATCATTTACCATCCAGTTCGCATGGTAGGCTCTATCACGATCGTCACCAACGGCGACCAGACCGATACCATTCGGGATTTTCTGGTAGAGGGCAAGACCTTTGAGGAGTCTCTGCGCACCCGGGAGTATGAGCCTGACGAGCCCAACTTCACCCCCCGGATCTCCGGCCTCATGGACCGCTCCGGCAACTACCGCCTGTCTATTCTAAAGGAGGGCCAGGACCGCCTGTGCCAGCGGCAGTTCTTTGAGTATATGCCCCGGTACGGCACCGGCCACTTCATCAGCACCTACGAGGGCTTCGGCGATCCCCGCCCCTCCTTCCACGGAGAGCCGGTGGAGGTGTCCATCTCCGCCAAGAGCGCCGATGAGCTGGCCAATCAGCTCTGGGGCAGCCTCAACGAGGACAACAAGGTCTCCCTCTTTGTTCGGTACATCGACCTGCGCAACGGCTTCCCTGAGACCGTCATTATCAACAAGCACGGCGAACGTACCCACAGCGCCCCAAAGACCTCGATCTGGTAAACGGCTGCGCAAGTTGGAAAGGATGTGTGTTTATGACGGAACTGGAACTGAAATATGGCTGTAACCCCAATCAAAAGCCCGCCAGAATTTTTATGGAGCAGGGTGATCTGCCCCTGAAGGTTTTAAACGGCCGTCCGGGTTACATCAACTTTATGGATGCTCTCAACTCCTGGCAGCTGGTCAAAGCTTTGAAGAAGGCCACCGGCCTGCCTGCCGCCGCCTCCTTTAAGCACGTCTCCCCCGCCGGGGCCGCCTTGGGCCTGCCCCTCACCGAGGTGGAGCGGAAAATCTATTTTGCCCCCGAGGGTGACCTTTCCCCCATCGCCTGCGCCTACATCCGCGCCCGTGGAGCCGACCGGCTGTGCTCCTTTGGAGACTGGGCCGCCCTCAGCGACACCTGCGACGGCGATACCGCCCGCTTCCTGGCCGAGGAGGTCTCCGACGGCGTCATCGCCCCGGGCTACACCGAGGAAGCCATGGAAATTCTGAAAACCAAGCGCAAGGGCGGCTACAATGTCATTGAAATTGACCCGGAGTATGCTCCCGCCCCCCTGGAGCGCCGGAACATCTTCGGCATCACCTTTGAGCAGGGCTACAATGACCTGAAGATTGACGAGACTATGCTCCAGAACATTGTCACCCAGAACAAGGAGCTGTCCCAGCAGGCCAAAAACGATATGCTCCTGGCCCTCATCACCCTAAAGTACACCCAGTCCAACTCCGTGTGCTATGTAAAAAACGGACAGACTCTGGGCGTGGGCGCCGGACAGCAGAGCCGCATCCACTGCACCCGTCTGGCGGGCAACAAGGCGGACATCTGGTGGCTGCGCCAGCACCCCAAGGTTCTGGCACTGGACTTTGTGGACGGTATCCGCCGTCCCAACCGGGACAACGCCATCGACCTGTACATCTCTGACGAGCACGACGATGTGCTGGCCGAGGGGGTATGGCAGACCATTTTCAAGACGAAGCCCGAAGTGCTGACTCAAGATGAAAAGGCCGCCTGGATCGCCCAGCTGTCCGGGGTCACCGTGGGCTCCGATGCCTTCTTCCCCTTCGGGGACAACGTGGAGCGGGCCCACAAGTCGGGGGTCCGGTACATTGTCCAGCCCGGCGGCTCCATCCGGGATGACCAGGTAATTGCCACTGCCGACAAGTACGGCATGGTGATGGCCTTTACCGGAATTCGGCTGTTCCACCACTGAGAAAACCATTCTGCGGCGAAATGAATTCGTCTGCGGACTATTTTAAATTCTTTCCGCCTCTGGCGGAACTATATGAGGTATTGCGATATGAAAGTATTAGTAGTCGGCGGTGGCGGCCGTGAGCACGCCATCTGCTGGAAGCTGGCCCAGAGCCCCAAGGTAACCGAGCTCTACTGCGCCCCCGGCAACGGCGGCATCGCCCAGGTGGCCACCTGTGTGCCCATCAAGGCCACTGACGTGGAAGGGATGGTAAAGTGGGCCAAGGAGAACGCCATGGACTTTGTCATGGTTGCTCCCGACGATCCCCTGGCCCTGGGTATGGTGGACGCCATGGAGGCGGCCAGCATTTGGGCCTTCGGCCCCCGTGCCAACGCCGCCATCATCGAGGCCAGCAAGGCCTTCTCCAAGGAATTGATGAAGAAATACCACATCCCAACCGCAAAGTACGAAACCTTTACAGAGCTTGACAAGGCTCTGGCTTACATTGCCGAGCAGGGGGCTCCTATCGTGGTCAAGGCCGACGGCCTGGCCCTGGGCAAGGGCGTGGTGGTGGCCTCCACTGTGGAGGAGGCGCAGGCCGCCGCCCGGGAAATGATGGAGGACAAGAAGTTTGGTGAGAGCGGCTCCACCGTGGTTATCGAGGAGTGCATGGTGGGCCCCGAAGTCACCGTGCTGGCCTTCTGCGACGGAGAGCACTTGGTCCCAATGCTGTCCTCCCAGGATCACAAGCGGGCCTATGACGGCAACCAGGGCCCTAACACCGGCGGCATGGGCGCATTCTGCCCCTCCCCCAAGTACACCCCGGAGATTGCCAAGATCTGTGAGGAGCAGATTTTCCGTCCCACCGTGGAGGCCCTGAAAGCCGAGGGTCGGCCCTTCAAGGGGGTCATCTACTTCGGCCTCATGCTCACCAAGGACGGCCCCCGGGTGGTGGAGTACAACGCCCGCTTTGGCGACCCGGAGACTCAGCCCATCCTGTCCATGCTGGACAGCGACCTGATGGACATCTTTGAAGCCTGTGTGGACGGCACCCTGGACCAGGTGGACATCAAGTGGAGGTCCGGGGCCGCTTGCTGCATTGTTTTGGCCTCCGGCGGCTACCCGGTGAAGTACCAGAGCGGCTATCCCATCTCCGGTCTGGAAGAGGCGGGCAAGTCCGCCACCGTCTTCCACGCGGGCACCAAGGTTGGCGAAAACGGCGAGATTCTCACTGCAGGTGGTCGAGTTCTGGGCGTCACCGCCACCGGAGCCACCCTGGATGAAGCCATCGCCAAGGCCTATGAGGCGGCCAAGCCCATTTCCTTCCAGGATATGCACTTCCGCACCGATATTGGAAAGGTA
The DNA here is from genome assembly GCA_944383195.1 of uncultured Oscillospiraceae bacterium. Taxonomy (GTDB): domain Bacteria; phylum Bacillota; class Clostridia; order Oscillospirales; family Oscillospiraceae; genus Lawsonibacter. The sequence goes on along the minus strand of CALWOP010000121.1, from coordinate 873 downwards.
TGAGCCAGCTCCATCTTCAAGGGATCGTCTTTGACGCGGACGGTACCCTCTTTGACACCGAGCGTTTGGCCCGTACCGTCTGGCTTGGAGTAGCCAGGGAGTGGAAGGCCACGGCCATCGAGGAGCACTACATGGAGCTCATCGGCCGCAATCGGGATGGCATCGTCGCACTGCTCCGGTCGGTGTGTCCCCCGGAGTTCCCTTTGGACGATTTCCTGGCCACCTGCTCCCAGCGAAGTCGGGAAAAGCTCAACCGGGAAGGTGTTCCGGTGAAGGAAGGTGCCCGGGAGCTGCTGGAATTTTGTGCCCAAAGACGGCTCCCCGCAGCACTGGCTACCTCCAGCGGATGGCCCACTACTCAATTCAAGCTGGAAAGCTCCGGTCTGAGCCACTATTTCCAGGCGGTGATCACCGGGGACAAGGTCAGTCACGGCAAACCCCACCCGGAAATTTACCTCACCGCCTGCCAGGCGCTGGACATTGATCCCGTCCACTCCATGGCGGTAGAGGACTCCAAAAACGGTGTTCTCTCCGCCCACGCAGCCGGGATGATGACGGTAATGATTCCCGATCTCCTCCCCCCTACTCCGGAGCTGGAGGCGCTGGCATTTCGGAAATTCAGCTCCCTGTTGGAGCTAAAAGATTACCTGGCACAGGATCTGTAATGGAAAACCGCCTGACACCATTTTGGTTGGTGTCAGGCGGTTTTTTATAAAAAGGCCCGGGATGGAATTCCATCCCGGGCTTTTTTTTGCGTTGAGCCGATTATCCCTCGTACATCTGCTGCAGACGGAGCAGGTGCTCGTAACGGGCCTTGGCGGTCTCCTCGTTCTTGGCGAACAGCTCCTTGGCGCGCTCGGGGAAGGAGCGGGT
>CALWOP010000120.1 GCA_944383195.1 uncultured Oscillospiraceae bacterium | reverse complement strand
AATACGGAAATATTAAGGAAATTTAATTTGTTTTCAGGGAGAAATATGGTATACTGAACCGGAAGAACGAACCTGCGTCCCCGCAAAAGGGGCTTTGGAAAGGATGAAATATCCGTGAACAAACAGTTTGATGTGCTGGTAGTGGGCGCCGGCTACGCCGGCGGTGTGGCGGCCCGGGCACTGGCGGAACAGGGCAAGCGTGTGCTGGTGCTGGAGCGGAGAGACCACATCGGCGGCAACGCCTACGACCGGCCCGATGAGGCCGGGGTACTTATTCACCAGTACGGCCCCCATATTTTCCATACTAACGATAAGAAGGTCTTTGACTGGCTGTCCCGGTTCACCCAGTGGCGGGACTACCAGCACCGGGTCATTGCCAACATTCCCGATGACAAGGGCGGGCGCATGACCTACCCCGTCCCCTTTAACCTCACCTCTCTGGAGACCGCTTTCGGCCCTGAGGAGGGCAAGCGCCTGGGGGACAAGCTCATTGCCGCCTACGGGGCGGAGAAAAAGGTCACCATTCTGGAGCTGCGGCAGAACCCTGACCCGGAAATTTCCAGCCTGGCTGACTACGTCTACGAGCACGTCTTCGTCCACTACACCATGAAGCAGTGGGGGCAGAAGCCTGAGGAGATCGACCCCAACACCACCGCCCGGGTGCCGGTGTTCCTCTCCCGGGACGACCGTTATTTCCAGGACGCCTATCAGGGGATGCCCCTGGAGGGCTATACCCCCATGTTTGAACGGATGCTGGACCACCCCAACATCACCGTGGAGCTGAGCTGCGACGCCCTGAAGCGGCTGAAGCTGGAGGACGGGCAGATTTGGCTGGACGGGGAGGTCTTTGAAGGAGCAGTTATCTATACCGGCCAGGCCGATGAGCTCTTCGGTTTCTCCTTTGGCCCTCTCCCCTACCGCACCCTGGACTTTGACTTTGAGACCCTGTCCCAGGACGACTTCCAGGGTTACGGTACCGTCAACTATACGGTGGACGAGCCCTACACCCGCATTACCGAGTTTAAGCACCTTACCGGCCAGGACATTCCCGGCGTGACCACCATCGTCCGGGAGTACTCCAAGGCCTACTCCGGCGCGCCTGGCGAGACCCCCTACTACGCCATCATCAACCCGGACAACAACGCCCGGTACGACCAGTACCGGCAGCAGGCCGGCAAATTTGGCAGCCTGTATTTGCTGGGCCGCCTGGCGGAATATAAATACTACAACATGGACGCCATCGCGGCCAGGGCGCTGGAGCTGGCGGACAGCCTGAATGAGGAGAGAAAAACAAATGGATAAGCTCATTACCTTTGCGGTCCCCTGCTATAACTCCGCCGCCTATATGGAGCACTGTGTGGACACCCTGCTCCAGGGGGGCGACGACATTGAGATCATTCTGGTAGACGACGGCTCCACCAAGGACGACACCCCGGCCATCTGCGACCGCTATCAGGAGCAGTACCCCGACATCGTCCGGGCCATCCACCAGCCCAACGGCGGCCACGGAGAGGGCGTGAACCAGGGCATCCGCAATGCCCGGGGCATCTATTATAAGGTGGTAGACTCTGACGACTGGGTGGATGTGGACGCACTTCATCAGGTGCTGAACAAGCTTCGGCAGTTTGTCCGGGACAACAAACTGGTGGACATGATGATCGCCAACTATGTCTATGAGCACGTGGAGGACAACACCCAGCGGGTCATCCGGTACACCAACGTCTTCCCCACCGGCCGGGTCTTCGGCTGGGACAAGATCGGCCGCTTCCGCCCCTCCCAGTACCTGCTCATGCACTCTGTCATCTACCGTACCCAGCTGCTGCGGGACTGCGGCCTGGAGCTGCCCAAGCACACCTTCTATGTGGACAACATCTTTGTCTACCAGCCCCTGCCCTATGTGAAGAATATGTACTACATGGATGTGGATTTGTACCGCTACTTCATCGGCCGGGCGGACCAGAGCGTCAACGAGAGCGTGATGGTCACTCGTGTGGATCAGCAGCTGCGGGTGAATTATTACATGATCGACGCCCACGACCTCCATCAGGTCACCGCCAGACACCGGAAGCTGGGCAAGTATATGTTCAACTACCTGGCCATGATGGTGGCCATCTCCTCCATCTTCCTCACCATTGACGGAAGCCCTGAGGCCCTGGGCAAGAAGAAGCAGCTCTGGGAGCACATTCGTCAGCAGGATTCCCGGCTCTACCGGCGTATGCGCTATCTGGCGGTGCCCGCCTTTACCAACATTCCCACCTATCAGGGGCGGCGGCTCTCCGTGGCCCTGTATCGGCTGGCCCGGAAGATCTATAAATTCAATTAACTCCCCAGAGGGCGGCTGCGGCCGCCCTCTTTTTTTGACTTGACAATACCTTGAATATCTAGGTATAATATACCTAGAACTACAAGGTATGCGGCCGCGGGATTTCCCGGGAAAGGATGAAAAATATGAAGCTGGACAAAGGGTTAATGGCGGGCAGCAGCACCATGCTGGTGCTGACGCTGCTGGAGTCGGGGGATATGTATGGCTACCAGATGATTGAGGAGCTCTCCCGCCGCTCCAACCAGGTGTTTCAGATGCAGGAGGGGACCCTATACCCCATTCTGCACACACTGGAGAAAGGCAAGTATCTCTCCTCCTACGAGCAGCAGGCCCCCACGGGACGGATGCGCAAATATTACAAGCTGACCAGGAAAGGACGGGAACTGCTCACAGAGAAAAAAAGCGAATGGGAGAAGTTTCACCGCGGCGTAGAGGATGTGCTGTCCGGCGGCGCCAACGCCCTCTCCTTTTCTTAAAAGAAAAGGAGCAAAAGAACGTATGCGAAACTGCGTTTCGCCTCTCTGAGGAAATAGAGGGAGGAGAACATGAAAAAGGACGAGAAAAAGAAAGCTGGGCCGCTGCACGAGACAGGTCGGAGCGGACAAGGCGGGCTGAATGGCTTTCAGTGGCTATACATCGCCACCCGGGGGATTCGCTTTAAACCCGACCGAGCGGCGGTGCGAGCGGAGCTTGCGGCCCACCTGGAGGACAAGCAGGCGGATCTTCAGCGGATTTTCCCTGAGATGTCTCCGGAAGAGGCAGAGCGCCGGGCGGTGGAGTCTATGGGGGACGCCTGGGAGGTGCGCAAACAGCTGGCCAAGATCCACAGGCCCTGGCTGGGGTATTTGTGGCGCCTGAGCAAGGTTCTGGCGGTGCTGGCCTGCCTGTGGCTGGTGGGCTTGGGCGTATTCCGGGGGGATGACGCCTATTTGGGCGACAACCCCTATTCCGAATGGTGGGATATGGATGACCTGCCCAGAACCGCGGTGATGGGGGATGATGATGACCTGCGCTATCTGCCCGGGGACGACCCCGATCAGCTGCTGGCCCTGGAGCTGGGGCAGACAGAACACATTGCGGGACAGGACGTCTCCCTGCGCCGGGCGGCCCTGTGGCAGGAGGAAGACGGACTGGAGCTGTACCTCTATCTGCGCATCAACACCTGGCGTTTTTGGGAGCGGGGCCTGCTGCGGGAGGAGTGGATGAAAGTGACCGATGACCGGGGCAACTGCTATGTCCTGGGAGTGGAGTCAGGAAAACACCCCGAGGACGGGAGCCTGATGAACGCCCTGACCATGGGGGGCCTTGGGCCGTTCCACAGCGGGTATGAGGTATACATTCGGAATTTGGACCCGGAAGCTCAGTGGATTCGTCTGGATTACGGCCCCACAGAGCCTCTGTTTTCCTTTACCGTGGAATTAAAGGAGGGGGAGAAATGAAAAAATTGCGGTTTCTTCCCAAGCTGGGGCGGGGCGGGAAAACAGTGCGCAACCTGGTGCTGGTCGCCGGTTTGGCTCTGGTTATCTGGGCCCAGTATGGCTGTCCCCTGCCCACTCTGGAGATGAAGTTTCGCCGCATGGAGCGAACCTATCTGCTGCCCCCCTCCGAAATCGTGCTGAGTACGGGCAGGATCACCGTGGCCCACTCCCATGAACCCTACGATCCGGTACCCAAGGTCACCCGGGAACAAGTTCTGGGACTGGGAGAGGACTATGCGGTGGCCTTTTGGCAGCATAGTTCCCTGCGGGGGGCCAACGAATTGGTCTGCTGGAGCTTTGAGGAGCAGGAGGGACAGGTAAAGCTGGCGCCGCTGCTCCATGCCGTCAGTGACACCCGGGGCGAGGACTGGCCGGAGCGGGAATCCTGCGTGGCCGTGGCGGCCCTCAAGCTGCCGGACGGGACGGCCCGGGGCGAGATGATCGTGGAGGCGCAGGAGGGCGTTTATCAGGAGGAGAGCGAAGTGCTGGAGCACGATCTTTGCCTCTTTGCCTTCCAGAGCCGCCTGGACGCCTATTCCTTTGACTGGGTTCAGGGACTGCCCTACACCCTGCGTCTTTATGATGAGGCAGGCAAGCTGCTGCTGGAGCAGACGGGGACGGTTCCCGTGAGAGCTTGAAACGCAGAAGGAGGACGCCATGGAGCGGAAACATTTCAGTGAATACGGGTGGCTGGACGCCGCCACCCGGGGCATCCGCTTCAAACCGGATCGGATGGCGGTGCGGGAGGAGCTCTTTGCCCACCTGGAGGACAAACAGGAAGACTTGCGGCGGATCTTCCCGGACATGACCCGTGGGGAGGCGGAGCGCCGGGCGCTGGAATCCATGGGGGACCCGGAGGAGCTAGGGCGGGAGCTGGCCAAAATCCATAAACCCTGGCTGGGGTATTTGTGGGTGCTCAGCCGGTGGGCGGCGGTGCTGGCGGCCTTGGCCATCGGGGCCAGTATTTTGCTGGGCGGAAATTGGCTGGAGGATGTGCGCTGGCGGGTGGAGGACTGGCTGGACAATTCTGAGGGTGCGGCCATTTCCCAGGCCCTTTACGAAGATGGGGAACCCCAATGGGAGGGAGAGCGCCTGGCGGTCTATGCCCCGGAGGCGGAGGCCAGGCTGGGCCGGTGTACCATCTCGGTGCCTCGGGCGGCCATGTGGGAGGAGCAGGGGAAAAACGTTCTTTATCTGGAGCTGCGCCTGTCCTATGACCTGCCCTGGGAATGGTCAGAGGGTCCCCTGGCCTACCTGTGGGTGGAGGACGACCGGGGAACCCCCTACGGAGAGCAGCAAGGCTACACTGCACGGGGACAACGAACCGACGTTAGCGGGCTTTCCATTAATATGATGGTGGAGGACGTGCCCCGGGACCTGAAGTACGTCACCCTCCGCTATTTGCCTGGGACCAAGTTGGAGCTGAGGGTGGAGTTAAAGGAGGTGGGGGCATGAGGAAGCTGTGGCAGCGCCTCCCTAAGCTGAGTCGGAAAGGAAAGACAGTCCGGAACATCACCTTTGTGCTGCTGACGGCCTTGCTGCTGCCCGCTGTTCTGGGGTGGCCCGCCCTGACCCAGGACGGGGCGCTGGCTAAGATGCAGGGCAAGTACCTCCTCTCCCCTTCTGAGATTCTTTACCGGACCCGGCGGGGAGACACCCAGGGCTACCTCCTCCAGGGGGAGGGCTGGGTGGCAGCCGGACAGGTGCAGAAGTACGACAACACCAGCAGGCCCCTGGAGCGGGATGTACCCCTGATTACGCAGATACTGTCCCGGGAGGAACCGGGAGTGCTTGTGATTCCCGCCCAGGACAAGGACGGCGCTACGGTGCTGGCCGCCTTCGGAGGGCCGGAGGAGGCGGTCCAGGCAGAACTTACCCTGGAGGTGGCAGCGGTGGAGCCGTACCGCGGCATCACCCATGAAAAAGTTGAGGACGAGAGCTTTACCGTCCAGTGCCAGCGGGAGGAAAACGGCTACTACTTTTTCCGTCTTCTGCCCCACGATCATCAGGAGAAACAGTGCTGTGTCCTGGATGCGGTGTGGAGACAGCCTTTGCCCATTGGCGATGAATTTGCCGGAAACCACTATACGGTCATCTGGGAGGACGCTCAGGGGCAGGAGCTGTCCCGGATGACGGGAGAAATCCCGGAAAATTTGAATCTAAGAGATTTTTGGTAAATGGAGCGGTCCTCGCCCGAATTGTGGGCGGGGACCGCGGTTTTGCCCAGATATTGTGCCCAAAAACTGACCGGGAATCTCAATGAAAATCCGACGAAATTTTTTCAAAAAACCTCTTGACACACACGGGAGAGTGTTGTATGATAATCGAGCGTCTCAAGGGGCGCAGTCTGCGATGATGCGGGAGATTGCTCGTAAAACGAGGTAACTTCCGCGGAGTATGTCCGTAAATCGGGCGGCTGAGAGCTTCGTGTCACGGCGTATATCGCCTGGC
>CALWOP010000119.1 GCA_944383195.1 uncultured Oscillospiraceae bacterium | reverse complement strand
TGGGTGGGGGCCACCACGATGGAGTCGCCGGTGTGGACGCCCACGGGGTCGATGTTCTCCATGGAGCAGATGGTGATCACGTTGCCGGCGGAGTCGCGCATGACCTCAAACTCGATCTCCTTCCAGCCGGAGATGCACCGCTCGATCAGAACCTCGCTGACGCGGCTGAGGGCAATGCCGCGGTCGGAGATCTCCCGCAGGGAGGCCTCGTCGTAGGCGATGCCGCCGCCGGAGCCGCCCAGGGTGTAGGCGGGACGGACGATGACGGGATAGCCGATCTCGTTGGTGAAGTCCACTGCGTCCTGCACGGTGTTGACCACCTTGGACACCACACAGGGCTGGCCGATGGACTCCATGCAGTCCTTGAAGCCCTGGCGGTCCTCGGCTTTGTGGATGGACTCAGGAGAGGTGCCCAGCAGGCGCACGCCGTACTTTTGCAGGGTGCCGTCCTCATAGAGGGCCATGGCCAGGTTCAGGCCGGTCTGGCCGCCCATGTTGGGCAGCAGGGCGTCGGGGCGCTCCTTCTCGATGATCTGGACGACAGAGGGGATGTTCAGGGGCTCGATATACACATGGTCGGCAATGTCCTTGTCGGTCATGATGGTGGCGGGGTTGGAGTTGATCAGGACGACCTCCATGCCCTCTTCCTTCAAGGCGCGGCAGGCCTGGGTGCCGGCGTAGTCAAACTCAGCGGCCTGGCCGATGACGATGGGGCCGGAGCCCAGCACCAGGACCTTCTTGATATCAGTATACTTCGGCATTACTTGACACCTCCCATGGACTCAATGAAGCGGTTGAACAGATATTCCGTATCCTTGGGGCCGGCGTTGGCCTCGGGGTGGAACTGGGTGGTAAAGCAGTTGGGGCGCTTGTAGCGCAGACCCTCGCAGGTGCCGTCGTTGACGTTGATGTGGCTCACTTCAGCCACGGCGGGGTCCACGGACTCGGACAGGACCATATAGCCGTGGTTCTGGCTGGTGATAAACACCCGGCCCTTCTCCAGATCGCGCACAGGGTGATTGCCGCCACGGTGGCCGTAAGCCAGACGGCCGGTCTTGGCGCCGGTGGCCAGGGCCAGCAGCTGGTGTCCCAGACACACGCCGAACATGGGAATGTCGCTGGCATAGAGCTTCTTGAGCTGCTCAATGATCTGGGTGTTTTCCGCAGGGTCGCCAGGGCCATTGGAGAGCATCACGCCATCGTAGCCACCGGACAGGACGGCCTCGGCGGGGGTGGAGGCGGGCAGGGCGGTGACCTGGCAGCCCCGGCGGCGCAGACACTCGATCATGTGCTGCTTGACGCCGAAGTCCATCATAGCCACATGGTAATGCTGCTCGCCGTAGGCGGGGAACACCTCGGGCTCGGTGCGGGTGACCTTTGCCACCGTGTCTTTCACCTGATAGGAGCGCAGCTGTTCCAGTACCTCGGCAACATTAAAATGCTCCGCACAGGTGACCATGCCATTCATGCTCCCCTGACTGCGGAGTATTTTCGTCAGCGCCCGGGTGTCCACACCCTGGATGCCGGTGATGTTGTGTTCCTTCAGATAGGAGCCAAGGTCGCCTTCACAGCGGAAATTGCTCCCACGGGGGGACAGGTGACGGACCACAAAGGCCTCCACCCAGGGACGGCGGGACTCGTTGTCCTCACTGTTGACGCCGTAGTTGCCGATCAGGGGATAGGACATGACGACGCCCTGTCCGGCATAGGAGGGGTCGGTCAAAATCTCCTGATAGCCGGTCATGGAGGTGTTGAACACCATCTCGCACACACGGGTCTCGGTGCTGCCGATGCTGATTCCGGAGAAAATGCTGCCGTTTGCCAGGATCAATGTCGCTTTCATCAATACTCACTCGCCTTCCGTTCCAGTTCTAAAGCTTGTTAGATATAATCAAGTTATTTTATCGAAAAAATGCTTCCTTGGCAAGATGGTTTTTTTCCTTTTTCCGCCTAATTTTTCAGGGGACTTTTGGGCAATTCGCAGGATAATCCCAAAAGAAGGAGGGAAGACTGCATCAGACGGGGAACGCTGGATACGCCCCGGACTGTTTTGTGAGGTGAACGCCGTGTTTACAGGCCTTATGCGCACCATCATCCTATATGTGGTGATCATCGCGGGAGTACGTCTGATGGGAAAGCGGCAGGTGGGGGAGCTGGAGCCCTCGGAGCTGGTGCTCTCCCTGATCATTGCCGACCTGGCGTCAGTACCCATGCAGGACTACGGCATCCCGCTGCTTACGGGCGTGATCCCCATTCTTGCACTGCTGTGCGTGACCATGATCTTATCGGTGCTCACCATGAAGTATGTGGGCTTTCGGGCGGTGCTATGCGGCCGGCCCAGCGTGGTGGTGCGCAATGGGGCGCTGGATCAGCGGGAGATGGCCCGCAACCGCCTGACGGTGGACGAGCTGCTGGAGGAGCTGCGCGGCCAGGGCTACACCGATTTGTCCGTGGTAAAATACGCCATTCTGGAGACCAACGGGAAACTGTCTGTATTGCCCTATGCCAATCAAAAGCCTCCCACGGCCCGCCAGCTGAAGGTTGCGGCGGAGGAAGGGGGGCTGCCCCGGGTGGTGATCAGCGATGGCCGCCTGTTGGAACGCAACCTGAAAGCCCTGGGTCATGACCGCCCCTGGCTGGAGGTCCAGCTGCAAAAACGGGGATGCAGGGACGCCGGGGAGGTCTTTCTTATGATGGTGGACGAGCAGGACAGCATCTATCTGGCCCGGCGGGACGTGGAGTGAGGGGGGAGGACCATGAGACGGCTTTGGATCTCAGTGCTTATTTTGCTGCTGATGCTGGGGGGGAGCCTGGGCAATGCCTGGTACGCCAAACAGCTGACTGACGGCATGGGGGAGCGGCTGCGCCAGGCCCAGGAGCTGACGGAGAACGAGCGCTGGGAGGAGGCCCAGGAGCTGACCCGGGAGGTGTACGACCAGTGGCAGGAGCGGCATTTTTATCTCCATGCCACCATGCGCCACGCCGACACCGATCAGATTTTAAGGGGATTTCGTACCGTAATGGAGTATCTGCGCCTTCAGGAGCCGGACCAGTATAACGCCGCCAACGCGGATCTGGTCACTCAACTGGAGCTGCTGGCGGAAATGGAGCAGCCCTCGGTGGTCAATGTATTGTGAAATTTTTGTCAATCTGCCGGATTATGCAGGAATTCTCCTTTTAAATTTCGAAAAATTCACAAAGAAAGGTTGACGTTGGCTGTCCGCCCCGCTATAATGTCTCCATACAGAGAGTTTCCCACTGGGACGCTCCGCCCCACTCCTGCGGGGAAATTTATTAGAATTGGAGGCATGGATGATGGATCAAAATCAAATCAGCCCGAAGATTAAAGAAGCAATGGACGATGCGTTCTACACCCTTTTGCGCAGCGTTCTTCCTATGTTGAACAGCGACGAGGGCCGGGAGCGGTTCCTCCACGATTTAGGCCGCCTGACCAAATGGGCCCAGGTCATGCCTCGCAATCTGCACAATGACGAGCCCTGGACCAAGGACCAGCTTCACGCCATGATGCTGGGTCCCCAGGAGATGGACGATCCCCGGTTTGGGGCCTATATGGACGCTTTCTATGAGGAATATGTGGGCGGCGCGGAAGACCCCACGTTCGCATTTTACAATGAGCTCTTTACCGGCGAGGAGGATCTCAGCAAGATCGACTGGATGTCTGTTTGGGACTCCCTCAAGTCCAACTACGAGACTTGGCTGAAGCATGAGTATGAAGAGGACGAGTGGCTCAAGGGAGAGAAAAATCCCTGAAAATCCGCTCAGCCTGAAAACGCATAAACAAGGCCCCTCCGCTTAGCGGAGGGGCCTTGTTTTATAAAAGTTATTCCACTGTAACGCTCTTAGCCAGGTTCCGGGGCTTGTCGATGTCGCACCCTCTCATTAGGGCCACATAATAGGCGAACAGCTGCAGAGGGACCACACTCAGGCAGGGGAGCACCAGCTCTCCAGCGTCCGGAATGGTCATGACGGCATCGGCGGTACGGGCCATTTCCATCCGGCGGCTGTCTGTGGTCAGAGCCAGCACATCCGCCCCCCGGGACTTGACCTCCACCACATTGCTCATGGCCTTCTGGAACAGCCGCCCACAGGTGCCAAGGGCGATCACCAGGGTGCCCGGCTCGATCAGGCTGATGGTGCCGTGCTTCAGCTCTCCGGAGGCATAGGCCTCGGAATGGATGTAGGAGATTTCTTTCAGCTTCAGCGAGCCCTCCAGCCCCATGGCGTAGTCAATGTTCCGGCCGATGAAAAAGACGCTGTCGTGGTTAAAATACTGGGAGGCAAAGTACTGAATGTCGTCCTTGTGGGACAGTACCTGCTCCACCTGGTCGGGCAGAGAGAGCAGGTCCTCCAGGCAGGAGCGGTACGTTTCGGCCTCGATAGTGCCCAGCACCCGGGCAAAGTACAGGGCCAGCAGGCAGAGCACCGCCAGCTGGGTGGAGTAGGCCTTGGTGGTAGCCACGGCGATCTCCGGCCCTGCCCAGGTGTAGAGGACCTGATCGGACTCCCGGGCGATGGAGCTGCCCACCACGTTGACGATGGACAGAATCTTTCCCCCCAGCCGCCGGGCTTCCCGCAGGGCAGCCATGGTGTCCAGCGTCTCCCCGGACTGGCTGATGACGATGACCAGGGTATTCTCATTTACAATAGGATCCATATACCGGAATTCCGAGGCCAGGGCCACCTCCACCGGCTTGCGGGTGAGCTTTTCCAGCTGATACTTGCCCACCATCCCCACATGGTAGCTGGAGCCACAGGCCACAATGTAAATTTTCTGGAGATCGTGGATGTACTCCGGCTCCAGATGGAAGTCCTCAAAGACCACCTCGCCGTCCCGGACACGGGGAGAGATGCACCGGCGCAGAGCCTGGGGCTGCTCCATGATCTCCTTAAACATGAAGTGCTCATAGCCGCCCTTTTCCGCCGCATCCATCTCCCAGTCCACCTGGACGATCTCTTTGTCCACGGGCTGCATGAGATGGTTGTAGCACTGGATGCCATCCCGGGTGAGGACAGCCAGTTCTCCGTCCTCCATGTAGCTCACCTTCCGGGTGTGGCGGAGAATGGCGGTCACGTCGCTGGCCAGGAAAGAGCAGTGTTCCCCATAACCCAGGATGAGGGGACTGTCCTTTCGCACGGCGATGAGCTGGTCGGGAACATCATCACATAAAATGCCCAAGGCGTAGGCGCCCTGGATACGGTGGAGTACCCGGCCAACGGCGGAGAGCAGGTCCCCCTCATAGAAATACTCAATGAGCTGAGCGATGACCTCGGTGTCTGTCTCCGAGGTGAACGGGATGCCCTGGGCCATGAGGAAGGATTTCAGCTCCGCGTAGTTTTCAATGATGCCGTTGTGGACGACGGCGATCTTTCCGCTGTGGCTGACCTGTGGGTGGGAGTTGACATCGCTGGGAGCGCCGTGAGTGGCCCAGCGGGTATGGCCGATGCCCACGGTCCCACAGAGATCGGACCCGTCATGGAGCTGGTCGGAGAGGACCTTCAGCCGCCCCTTTGCCTTATGGACGCAGAGGGCTTTGCTCCTACTGTCATAGACCGCCACACCGGCGGAGTCATAGCCCCGGTATTCCAGCCGGGACAACCCCTCCAAAAGAATGGGAGCGGCCTGCTCCTGTCCCACATAACCTACGATTCCACACATATTCAATTTCCTCCTGAAATGATACGGGAGGACAAACTCGCAGCCATTTGGCCTCGTTGTCCGGTCACAGCCCCTTTGTTTTGCGGTCGCCCGCATATTTGCTGGCTGTGTGCGTGCCCGGAACCGGCACGGAGGGGCATCCGCCGAATCCTTCGATACTCCCCTCTCCTCGTCGTCCCGCACTTGTGAGCGGGCGCTGGCGCTTTGTGATGGGTGACCCCATAGCCTCCTTTCTTTCTGCGATCAACGGGTGGACGGACGTTCCGTCTCTGCGGCCCCGCTTGGATGGTATTATAAAACCTGAGCCCCGTGGAGTAAAGGGGGAAATGAAGAAGTGGAAAAAATAGGCGCGGAGCGGCCCTGGGAGCAAGGCGATGGAAAGAAGGTTGGCGGCCCCACAGGCCGGAATGGAGCCAATCGCAAACTAAAACGAAAAAAATAAAAAATCCTCTTGACAATTCCAAATTGTTTGCTATAATAGCATTCGTCCCTGCGACAGGGACAAGAAATAGCCGGATTGTGTAAGGGTAGCACGACAGACTCTGACTCTGTTTGTGAGGGTTCGAATCCTTCTCCGGCTGCCAAAAGAAAAAGACACGACGTGGGTGTCCCCTGACAGGGGTAACTTTGTAGGTGTCTGAACCCCCGGCAGATATTGCTACGGCAGTATCTGCCGGGGACTTCTT
>CALWOP010000118.1 GCA_944383195.1 uncultured Oscillospiraceae bacterium | reverse complement strand
CTCAAGGCGGTGCGGGGGTTCGACACCAGCTACGGCACCCAGTTCTCCACCTACGCGGTGCCCAAGATCGCCGGGGAGATCCGCCGTTTCCTCCGGGACGATGGGCCGGTGAAGGTGAGCCGGGGAGTGAAAGAGCGGGGGAGCAGCATCCGCCTGGCCAGAGACCGCCTGTCCGCCCGGCTGGGACGGGAGCCCTCCCTGTCCGAGCTGGCGGAGGACACCGGACTGACCCCGGAGGAGATCGCCGCCGCAGAGACTGCCGTCGAGCCGGTGATCTCCCTCCAGGCGGAGACGGGGGAGGGAGGACTTACCCTTGAGGGGATGCTGTCCTCCGGCCAGGAGGAGGAGGGATTGGTGGAGCGGCTGACCCTGCGTGCGGCCATCTCCCACCTGCCCCAGCGGGAGCAGGAGGTACTGCTGCTGCGTTATTACCGGGGGATGACCCAGGTAAACGCCGCCCGGGTACTGGGGGTGTCTCAGGTGCAGGTGTCCCGCCTGGAGCGCCGGGCCCTGGAACGCCTGCGCAAGGAGCTGACCTGACGAGCCATGGGCCGAAAAGGGCAAAAAAATAAGCCCCCCTTTGGCGGAAGGAGGGCTGTGCGGCAAAGGGGAGAGAGGGACAACTCAGGAGAGAACGAGTCGGCCGGCCAATGCCGCGGCCTTGCCCCGGAGGAAGTGAGAGAGACTGCCGGAGCAAAGCGAAATGGAAAGGGTTCGTGGAGAGAAAAATCCCTTTTCACGGCCATTATACCGCCTGCCAAATAAAATCGGTATAAATGAAGCAAAAATCCATATTAAAAAGCTGTTAAAACCGCTTCCGAGGGAACCTTCGGAAGCGGTTCGGCTTGTAGAAAAAGCCCTCCTGCAAGGAGTTCCGCCGCTCGCAGGCGGCGGAATAAATTTTAGTCCCGTCATTTCCGGCGACATGTGCGTCGGAAATGACACTTCTCGCGCAAGGTGGGCCGACTTTTCCGAAAGGAATCGAGGCCCATCTTGCGTGCAATCCTTCTCGAAAAAGTGGCTATGCCACTTTTTCGACAGTCTCAACCGCTTCCGAGGGGACCTTCGGAAGCGGTTTTTTTAATCGTCCAGCATACGGTAGCCGATGCCAAGCTCCGTGTGGATGTACTTGGGCTCAGAGGGGTTTTCCTTGAGCTTGCGGCGGATGTTGGCCATATTGACCCGAAGGATCTGGTTGCTGCCGCTGCCACTGTAGGGGCCCCATACGTGCTCCAGAATGAAGTCGTATGTAAGGACCTTGCCGGCATGGATGGCCAGCAGCTCCAGGATCTTGAATTCGTTCTGGGTGAAGTGGATCTCCTCATCGCCCAGCAGCACCAGGTGCTTGGCCAGATCTACTGTCAGGTCCTTGATTTGATACACGTCCCGCTGGATGCCCTGGCTGAGCTTCATCCGATCGGAGCGGCGCAGGGCGGAGCGGATGCGGGCCAGCAGCTCTGACACACCAAATGGCTTGACCACATAGTCATCCGCACCCATATCTAAGGCATTGACCTTTTCTGACTCCCGGTCACGAGCGGAGATGATGATGATAGGCACCTCCCGGGGCAGGCCCCGGAGCTGGGCCAGGATATCCAGCCCGTCCATATCGGGCAGCCCCAGATCCAGCAGCACCAGGTCGGGGCTGTGGGAAAAGAACAGGGACATCCCCTCCTTGCCCCGGAAAGCGGGAATGGCTTTATAGTCGTTGGCGGAGAGGGCCCGGCAGATGAAGTTGCTGATGGACCGCTCGTCCTCAATGACCAGAATCGTCTGTTTTTCACTCATGATGGTTCTCCTCCATGGGAAGGCCGAAGCGGAAGACCGCGCCGCCCTCGGGATCGTTGCCCGCGGCAAAATAGCCTCCGTGGGCCTTGATGATACGCTGGCAGACAGACAGGCCGATGCCCATCCCCCGGGTGGTGTCCCCGGACAGGGACTGGGGCAGCGGCTTTCCCGCCTGGATGGCCTGGCACACCTCGGGCAGCAGGCCCCGACCCTTATCCCGAACCTCCACCACGGCGTACTCCTCCTGGCGGAACAGGCTTAAGCGGATGTGATCCAAGTCGCCGGAATGCCGGATGGCATTTTCCAGCAGATTGACAATGACCTGCTTGATGAGCAGAGGGTCCATGGGCAGGTAGAGGATGTCCTCGGACAGGTCCATGGCGATGTGGCAGTCGGGAAAGTGCCGCCGGGTGGCCAGCAGGGCGTCCCCCGCTACCTCCTCCAGCATCTCATCCTGCTTCTTCAAAGGAAAGGTCCCATCCTGGAGCCGGGTGACCGAGAGGAGATTTTCTACCATGACGATGAGGGAGTCGGCGTCCCGCTTGATATCGGTAAGCATACTCAGGTTCTTGGGGGATACCTCAGGGCTGCTGAGCAAAACGGACACCGCGCCGGAGATGGCGGTGAGGGGGGTGCGCAGGTCGTGGGAGACGGCCCTTAAAATGTTGCCCCGGATGGCCTCGCGCTCCGACTGAAGCTGGATGGCCGCTTTTTCCGCATTGAGCTTTTCGTTCATTTCATACAGGGCCTTGGTATTTTTCTCCCGGCGGGCGGCCTCCACAGCCTGCTTCTTCACCCGGGCGGTGAGGGCACATACCACGCAGGAAATGGCCACCATGGACAGCATGGCCACTGGATAACCGGCCCGAGTCAGGGAAAACTGAGCGTAGGGGGGCATGAAATAGATGTTGATGCACAGCGCCCCCACAATGGAAGCTGCGATGCCGTAAAAATAGCCGTTGGTGAGCAGGGAAATGAGTACCACGGCCAGCACAAAGACCAGGGCGGAGTTGTTTTCTCCGCCGGTGTGGCTGATGAGGATGCTGCTGGCCCAATAGGCTCCGCACAGGAACAGGGCCGTGACCATCAGGTTCCGGGGAAACTGAGGGATTCGGCGCAGCAATGTCTCCAGTTCATGGTACAGGGGGGAAACACGATGGATAAACGTGCGAAAAAATCCCATGGTCCACCGCCTCCTTTCCCGCAATTATAGCAAAAAAGCAGGCGGACGTAAAGGGAGGGACAAATTTTTACGATTTTCTTATGGCTTCCTACCCTTGTATCTCATGGGGAAAGATGGTATAATAGAACGATTTCCGGCCTGTGCCGAAAAAAGAGGAAAGAGGCTGAGCTACATGACCTACAAAGAAGAATTTATCACCTTTATGGTGCGCTCCGGCGTACTGACCTTTGGAGACTTTACCACTAAGTCCGGGCGCAAGACCCCCTACTTTGTCAACACCGGCAACTACAAGACCGGCGCACAGGCTGCCAAGCTGGGCGATTACTATGCCGCCTGCATCCAGGAGCATATGCCTGAGGGCATCACCTGCCTGTTTGGCCCTGCCTATAAGGGCATCCCCCTGGCCGTGTCCGCTGCGGCCTCTCTGTACCGCAACTATGACCGGGACCTGCCCTACTGCTTCAACCGTAAGGAGGTCAAGGATCACGGGGAGGGCGGCTCCATGGTAGGCTACAAGCCCCAGGATGAGGATGATGTGGCCATCATCGAGGATGTGGTCACTGCCGGTACCGCCGTGCGGGAGAGCATTGAGCTGTTCAAGCACGTGGCCAAGGTGAATATGAAGGCCCTGTTCGTCTCCGTGGACCGGATGGAGCGGGGCACCCGGGAGTGCTCCACCCTGGACGAGCTGCGCCAGGACTACGGCATTCAGGTCTTCCCCATCGTCACCGTGCGGGAGGTCATCGACTTCCTCCATAACAACCCCGTAGACGGCAAGGTCTATATTGATGACGAGATGAAGGCCAAGATGGAGGCCTATCTGGAGCAGTACGGGGCTAAGGGCTGAGAGAAAGTGCTCTGCCCCTTCGGAGCGCGGAGGGGCTGTTTGACCCGGTACGGCGCAAAACCGGAACGATGTTGAGAGAGAGAAAGGGGCGGTCCCATGGCCGGCCACATTGGACACCGTCAGCGGGTAAAAGAGGAGTTTTTATCCCGGGGCCTGGAGGGCTGGCCCGACCACCGGGTTTTGGAGCTGCTGCTGTTCTACGCTATCCCACAAGGGGATGTCAATCCCCTGGCCCATGAGCTGATCGATCGCTTTGGTTCCCTGGATAAGGTGCTGGATGCATCTCCGGACGAACTTCGGAAAGTGCCGGGACTGGGGGAGCACTCATTGACGCTGCTGCGGATGATCCCGGCTCTGAGCGGGCGGTATGTGGCCCAGCGCAGCGGGCCGGGTACCCTGATCCACACGGCCCAGGAGGCCGCCGGGCTTTTGGCCCCCTATTTCTATGGGGCAGTCAACGAGATGGTCTATGTTCTTTGCCTGGACGCCAAGGGAAAGGCGCTGGGTGTGCGGAAAGTGTCGGAGGGCAACGTGTATAACTCCGATGTGAACATCCGCCGAATTGCGGAGGTCTGCATGGCCCTAGGGGCCGCGTTCTTCTATATGGCCCACAACCATACCAGCCATCTGGCCTTTCCCTCTGCCCAGGACTGGCAGTGCACTGACGTGATCAAGTGTGCCCTGGCACCCTTAGGGGTGTCCCTGGTGGATCACCTGATCTTCGTGGACGGGGATGTGGTGTCCCTGAGGGAGACTGAGCAGAGCGCCGGACGTAAGGTGCTCCAGCTGATGGGGCCGGAGGCCTGGTAGCGGGAAAAATCCCTTGATATGGAACATTAGTTCTGCTATAATGGGGAATACTTAGGGAGGAGATGGAACTGTGCCCAAGTTTGAAGTGGTATCGGAATATACGCCCTCCGGCGACCAGCCGGAGGCCATCGCCGCCCTGTCCCAGGGCATAGAGATGGGCCTGGATGAGCAGACCCTGCTGGGCGTTACCGGCTCGGGCAAAACCTTTACCATGGCCAAGATCATCGAGCAGGTCCAGCGGCCCACCCTGGTGCTGGCCCACAACAAGACACTGGCCGCCCAGCTGTGCGCGGAGTTTAAAGAGTTTTTCCCCAATAACGCGGTGGAATATTTTGTCTCTTACTACGACTACTACCAGCCGGAGGCCTATATCCCCCACACCGACACCTTTATTGAAAAGGACTCCTCCATCAATGAGGAGATCGACCGGCTGCGCCTGTCCGCCACCGCCTCCCTTTTGGAGCGGCGGGACGTGATCGTGGTGTCGTCGGTGTCCTGCATCTACGGCCTGGGCGAGCCGGAGGATTTTGAGAAAATGATGGTCTCCCTCCGGGTGGGGGCCCAAATGGAGCGGGACGAGCTTCTGAAGCGGCTGGTCGCCATCCGCTATGAGCGCAACGATATCGCCTTTGAGCGCAATATGTTCCGGGTGCGTGGGGACACGGTGGAGGTCTGGCCCGCCTACTGGAAGGACACCGCCATCCGGGTGGAATTCTTCGGGGATGAGATTGACCGCATCTCCGAAATCAATGTGGTCACCGGCTCCCCCATTCGCCGCCTGACCAACATCCCCATCTGGCCCGCCACCCACTATGTGACCCCGAAAGAGAAGATGGATGCCGCCATCCAGGAGATCTATAAGGAAATGGAGGAGCGGGTAGCCTTTTTTGAGAAGGAAAATAAGCTCATTGAGGCCCAGCGGATCAAACAGCGCACCATGTACGATGTGGAAATGATGCAGGAACTGGGCTACTGCTCCGGCATTGAGAACTACTCCCGGGTGATCGAGGGACGGCCGGCGGGCTCCCCGCCCCACACCCTGCTGGACTATTTCCCCAAAGATTTTGTCCTCTTTATTGACGAGAGCCACGTGACCCTGCCCCAGGTGCGGGCCATGTACAACGGGGATCGGGCCCGGAAGACCACGCTGGTGGACTACGGTTTCCGCCTGCCTTGTGCCTACGACAACCGGCCATTGAAGTTTGAGGAGTTTGAAAAGCGACTCAATCAGGTGGTCTATGTCTCCGCTACCCCCGGGGAGTATGAGCGCAGCCGGTCGGGGCAGATCGTGGAGCAGGTCATCCGGCCCACGGGTCTGCTGGACCCCAAAATCGAGGTGCGCCCGGTGGAGGGGCAGATCGATGACCTCATCGGCGAAATCAACACCCGCACCGCCCGCTCTGAGCGGGTGCTGGTCACCACCCTCACCAAGCGCATGGCTGAGGATCTCACCACCTACCTCCAGGGGGCGGGAATCAAAGTGCGGTATATGCACCACGATATTGATGCCATGGAGCGCATGGAGATCATCCGGGATCTCCGGCTGGGCACCTTTGATGTGCTGGTGGGCATTAACCTCCTCCGGGAGGGCCTGGATTTGCCGGAGGTCAGTTTGGTGGCCATTCTGGACGCGGACAAGGAGGGCTTTCTCCGCTCGGAGACCTCCCTCATTCAGACCATCGGCCGGGCGGCCCGAAACGCCGAGGGCATGGTCATCATGTATGCCGATACTATTACCC
>CALWOP010000117.1 GCA_944383195.1 uncultured Oscillospiraceae bacterium | reverse complement strand
GAGCTCCAGGATGAGCTGGACAGCCTGCGCAAACAGGTAGCCGAGCTGGAGGACGCGGTGCGTCAGGGCCAGGAGGCCAGCCGGGAAAACGAGCAGCTGCGTTCTCTGCTGGATTTGCAGGAAAAGCGCCGGGATTTTGTCTTCGAGTCCGCCAAGGTCACCGCCCGCTCCACCTCCAACTGGGAGTCCATCCTCTCCCTGAGCAAGGGCTCCTCCGCCGGCATCGAGGTGGGGGACTGCGTCATCACGGAAACCGGCGTGCTGGTGGGCGTGGTGTCTGAGGTGGGCTATAACTGGTCCTCTGTGTCCACCGTCATCAACACGGACACGGAGATGGGCGGCATTGTCTCCCGCACCTACAGCGCCGGCGTGCTGGAGGGGGACTTTGCCCTCATGTCCCAGGGCAAGCTGAAGCTCAACTATCTCCCCGAAGGGGCGCAGCTGGTGTCCGGGGACGAGGTGGTCACCTCCGGAAAAGGCGACATCTTCCCCTCCGGCCTGGTAGTGGGTCAGGTGGAGGGGGTCTTCACCGATCCCTCCGGCCAGTCCCGCTACGCGGTGGTGACCCCCCTGGCAAAGCTGGACTCCCTCATCGAGGTCTTTGTCATCAAAGACTTCACCATTGTGGAATAAGGGGGAATGTGGCATGACGCGCCGTGATCAGATTCACAAGTGGCTGATTTACAGCCTGGGTCTGCTGCCCGTCTGGCTGCTGGACGCCTATATCCTGCCCCGGTATCCTATCGCTGGGATTTCGCCCATGCTGCTGCCTCTGGCGGCTGCTGCGGTGGCCGTTCTGGAGGGAGTTTACGCCGGTACCGGATTCGGGATGGGGATCGGGCTTTTGTGGGAGCTTACCTATCCCGGCGGCTTCGGCGGGCTGGTCTTTGGTATGGCCCTGGCGGGGATGCTTATGGGAGCGGTATCCCAATATGCCCTCAGCCAATCCTTCCCCGGGTGCTTGATTTGCTCGGCGGGGATCTTGGCCGCTCTGGATGGGCTTCGTATCGCCCGTGGACTGCTGGTCCACGCCGCCCAGCTGTCTGAGCTTCTCCAGGTGGCCGTGCCGGAATTTTTGTACTCACTGGTCTGGACGCCCCTGATCTGGCTGCTCTTCCGGACCATATTCAACAAGGTCGGCGGCACAAAGCTGGCCTGACCATCCCAGTTTCCCTTTGCCCCTCTGGAAAGGAGGAAATTTATGAACCCCAAACAATTTCACCGCCGGGCCCTGGTCATGGTCCTTCTGCTGGCCCTCATGCTCACAGGCATGGGCGCCACCCTCTATGACCTGCAGATCAACAACGGCCAGGAGTACGCCCGTCAGGCGCAAAATAAAATTGCCGAACAGGAGTCGGTGGAGGCTGCCCGTGGCCAGATCCTGGACCGGAACGGCCAGGTGCTGGTGTCCAACCGGGTGGTCTATCAGGTGTCTCTGGACACCTCTCTCATGAAGAAAGACCGCAACCGTATTCTCCTCTCCCTCATGGACATTGCCACGGAGGAGGGGGTGGAGTGGACGGACAACCTGCCCATTTCCAAATCCGATCCCTTTACCTTTACCACAGAAAATCCCTACTACACCACCTCCACTGATGAGGAGGGGAACACGGTTCTCTCCCTCACCCGGCTGGGGCGGCTGGCGGTCTACTATAACTGGATCGAAGACCCCACCGAGGAGCCGGAAACGGTGGAAGAAAACACGCCCGCGCCTGAGCCCAGCCTTTGGGATAAGTTCAAGGCCTTTTTTACCGGCAAAGACCTGTCCCAGGGAGCAGACGCCTCTCAGCCGGAGGAGTCTGACGCTCTGCCCACCGCCCTGGAGCTGCTGGGCAAAATGTGCGCCGCCTGGGACATCCAGGGAGAGGGCGCTGTGGATGAGGACTCCGGGGAAACCGTCCCCGTTTTGAACATCGGGGATATGTCCGCCCAGGACGCCCGGGCTCTGGCCGGCATCCTGTATGAGCTGAATCTCCGCTCCAGCAACGTCTATGTGGCCAACGAGTATGTCTTTGCCCAGGATGTAGACATTGATTTTATTACCCAGGTGAAGGAGCACTCCCTCACCGGCGTGGTCATTGAGCCTACCACCGTGCGCCAGTACCACACCACCTACGCCGCTCACCTGCTTGGCCAGGTGACCCCCATCTTCCAGGGGGAGGAGGAGTATTACACCTCTCTGGATCTGGACGGGGACGGGGTGCCCGACTACTCCCTGAACGACAACGTGGGCAGGGGAGGAGTGGAGCAGGCCTTTGAGTCCTATCTGCGGGGAAAATCCGGCGTCCGGACTGTGGAGCGCAACACCTCCGGAAAAATCGTCTCCGAAACCTGGCTGGAGGAGCCAAAGCCGGGGGACAACGTGGTGTTGACCCTGGATATCAATCTCCAGGCCTATGTGGAAAATACCCTGGCCACCGCCATTCCCAAAATTGATGTGGAGGAGGCCGTGGGCGGCGGGGCCTGTGTGATCCTGGATGTGGACACCTCTGAGGTGCTGGCCTGCGCCTCCTATCCCACCTTTGATCCAGCCAAGTATAATTCCAACTTCAACGAGTACGCCGCCGACCCTCTGGAGCCCCTCTACAACCGGGCCCTCCAGGGTACCTTTGCCCCCGGCTCCACCTTCAAAATGGTCACTGCCATCGCCGGGCTGGAGGAGGGGATCATCACCCCCACCACCGAGATTAGGGACGAGGGTGTCTACAAATACTACTCCAGCCCCCAGCCCAAGTGCTGGATCTACAACACCAATGGAGGCAATCACGGCTCCATCAACGTCAGCGAGGCCATTGAGGTCTCCTGCAACTACTTCTTCTATGAGGTAGGCCGGGAACTTGGCATCGACACCCTGGTGGATTACGCCACCCGCTTCGGCCTTGGTCAGAAAACCGGGCTGGAGCTCTACGAAGAATTAGGCGTAATGGCCAGTCCCGAATATACCGAATCCCTGGGCGGCACCTGGTACGAGGGCAGCGTCCTGTCCGTGGCCATCGGCCAGGAGAGCAGCCAATTTACCCCCATCCAGCTGGCCAACTACATTGCCACCCTGGTCAACGGCGGCTCCCGAAACGCTACCCATCTGCTCAAAGAGGTCAAATCCAGCGATTTTTCCCAGATCCTCTATGACAAGCAGCCGGAGCTGCTGAGCACCATTGAGATCAAGGACGAAAATCTGGATGCGGTCAAGGCCGGTATGCTGGCCCTGACCACCCAGGGTTCGGTCAGCCAGCACTTTGTGGGCCTGCCTTTCCAGGTGGGCGCCAAAACCGGCTCGGCCCAGGTAGACGGCCAGGTGGAAGCCAACGCCGTGTTCGTGTGCTTTGCCCCCTATGACGACCCGGAAGTGGCTATGGCCCTGGTGGTTCAGCGAGGCGGCAGCGGTTCCGAGCTGGGCGCCATGGCCGCCGACATTCTGTCCTACTATTTTTCCTCTCAGGAGACCCGGGACGAGGCGCCCACGGAGAATACCCTGGTGCGCTGAGCGCCGTTTTTCTCATTCCCATGTAACTTAAACAAGGAGATGTTCTTCTATGTCTGAAAACTGCACCCACGATTGTTCCAGCTGCAGCGCCGACTGCTCCTCCCGTGATATGCGGGTCCCCGCCAACGCCATGTCCAGCATCAAGCGGGTCATTGCCGTAGTCAGCGGCAAGGGCGGCGTGGGCAAGAGCACCGTCACCGCTTCTCTGGCGGTGGCCATGGCCAAAAAGGGCCGCAAGGTGGCCATTCTGGACGCCGATATCACCGGCCCCTCCATCCCCACAGCTTTTGGCATCCACCAGAAGGCCACCGGCACCGACGCGGGCATCGACCCCGCCGTCACCGCCGGGGGCATCAAGCTCATGTCCCTGAACCTGCTCACCGCCAATGAGACCGACCCCGTCATCTGGCGCGGTCCTGTCATCGCCGGGGTGGTCACCCAGTTCTGGCAGGAGGTAGTCTGGGGCGATGTGGACTATATGTTCGTAGATATGCCTCCGGGCACCGGCGACGTGCCCCTCACCGTGTTCCAGTCCCTCCCCGTGGATGGGGTCATCGTGGTCACCTCTCCCCAGGACCTGGTGTCCATGATCGTCACCAAGGCGGTGAACATGGCCAAGATGATGGACATCCCCGTGCTGGGCCTGGTAGAAAACTACAGCTACTTCCAGTGCCCTGACTGCGGCAAGCGCCACGCCATCTTCGGCGAGAGCCATCTGGATCAGGTGGCCGCCGAGCTGGAGGTACCCGTGCTGGCCAAGCTGCCCATCGACCCCGCCCTGGCCGCCGCCTTTGACGCAGGACAGATCGAGTCTGCCAGCACCAACTATATGGAAGAGCTGGCCGCCCGGCTGGACGGCTGAGCTTCCCGCCCGGAGCTTTATGGCTCCGGGCATTTTTATGCCCGGACGCCTTGGCGTTCTGTGTGCAATTTCTCCACAAAAGCCTTCATTTATGTGGAATATTTCCCTTGTTTTCCTGACGCGCGCAGCTGGAAATCCCTTGAAAAATCAGGGATCATCCGCTAAAATATCAAGGTACGCATACGCGCAATCTGCACATCGGAGACGATCATATATGGAAAAGCGCTCCTCATCCAGTACATTAAACGATTTAAAACCGGGCCAGAGCGGCACGATTTTGTCGGTAGGCAACCAGTCCGGCGCGGTGAAGCGCCGCCTGGTAGACATGGGTCTGACTCCCGGAACCCAGGTCACCGTCACAAAGATCGCCCCGTTGGGTGACCCTCTGGAGGTCAGCCTGCGGGGCTATGAGCTGTCCTTGCGCAAAGCAGACGCCGCCCAGATCACCATGGGCCAGCCCCGGCGCAAGCCCAGTACCGCCCGGGAGGCCATGACCCGCCGCATCCCAGACCCGGAAGTAGCCCGGCGGCAGCTGCGGGACCACACCCATGAGCTGGAGGCCCATGGCGCCCGCTATGACTCCTCCGCCCACGACAGCCGTCCTATGCGCATCGCCCTGGCCGGTAACCCCAACTGCGGCAAAACCACCCTCTTCAACGCCCTCACCGGCTCCAACCAATATGTGGGCAACTGGCCCGGAGTCACGGTGGAAAAGAAGGAGGGCACCGCCCATCTGGACGATAAAACCCTCACCGTGGTGGATCTGCCAGGCATCTACTCCCTGTCCCCCTACTCCATGGAGGAGATCGTGGCCCGGGACTTTATCATTGGGGAGGAGCCCGACTGTGTCATCGACATTGTGGACGCCACCAACCTGGAGCGCAACCTCTATCTTACCGTCCAGCTGCTGGAGCTGGAGCGGCCCACCGTTCTGGCCTTGAACTTTATGGACGAGGTGGAAAAGCGGGGGGACCGCATCGATGTGCCCCGCCTGTCCAAGGAATTGGGTATCCCTGTGGTGCCCATCACCGCCCGGACCGGGGAGGGGCTGGAGGAGCTTTTGCACACCGCCCACCGTCAAATGCACCTGGGCTTCACGGTGGAACCCGATGACCTCTACGACGACTACACCCACGACATCCACCACCGCATGGGCGAGCTCATCCACGACTACGCCTACGCCGCCAACCTCCCCGCCCACTGGGCCTCCATCAAGCTTCTGGAGGGGGACGAGGTGGTGCAAAAGGCCCTGAATCTCCCCGCCGATGTCCAGAAAAAACTGGACGCCATTGTGGCCGAGTACGAAAATTCCAGCGACCTGGGCGACCGGGAGACCCTCATCGCCGACAGCCGCTATCAGTACATTGAAAAAGTAGTCTCCGCCTCGGTGACCAAGGGGCAAAAGCCCGGTGAACTCACCCTGACGGAGAAAATCGACAAGGTGGTCACCCACCGCATCTTTGCCATCCCCCTGTTTCTGTGCACCATGCTGGTGATGTTCGTCATCACCTTCGGCCCCTTCGGCTCCTGGCTGTCCGACCTGGTGGGGGAGGGGATCGGCCTGTTCGGCGCCTGGCTGGGGACGGTACTGGGCAACCTGGGGGTCTCCTACGTGCTGGTGTCCCTCATCTGTAACGGCATCATCGCCGGTGTGGGCGGCGTGCTCACCTTCCTGCCCCAGATCGCCCTGCTGTTTCTGTTTTTGTCCTTCCTGGAGGACTCAGGCTATATGTCCCGGGCCGCCTTTATCATGGACCGGCTGCTGCGGCGCTTTGGCCTGAGCGGTAAGGCCTTTATTCCCATGCTCATGGGCTTTGGCTGTTCGGTGCCCGCCATTATGGGTGCCCGCACCATGGAAAATGAAAAGGACCGGCGGATGACCATTCTTTTGGTCCCCTTCATGTCCTGTTCCGCCAAGCTGCCCGTCTACGGCCTCATTTCCGCCGCCTTCTTCGGTCCCTGGGCAGGGCTGGTGGTCTTTGGCCTCTATGTCATCGGTATGGCGGTGGGCATCCTCTCGGGGCTGTTCTTCAAGAAGTCCCTCTTTGTGGGCGAACCCGCCCCCTTTGTGCTGGAGCTGCCCCCTTACCGCCTGCCCTCCCTGGGCAATATGCTCACCCATGTGTGGCAGAAGGT
>CALWOP010000116.1 GCA_944383195.1 uncultured Oscillospiraceae bacterium | reverse complement strand
TGCTGGAGGGTGGAGGTGGTAAAAGGCGGAGCGGGCTGGCGGTTTTTCTCCTGCCGCTTCACCTTGGCCACCGACCAGGCGCCCTTGGTCACCGTATCGATGACATTTTGGGCCTCCTCCTGGCTGTGAAGCTCCATTTTTTTCTCTTTTCCATAGAACTGGGCCTTAAAGGAGCCCTGATTGGGGCTCACCCGCTCCATCTGGGCTTCCACTGTCCAGTACTCCTGAGGAACAAAGGCCCGGATCTCCTCCTCCCGCTCCACCACCAGGCGGGTAGCCACCGACTGGACCCGTCCGGCAGACAGGCCCCGGCGGATCTTCCGCCACAGCAGCGGGGAGAGCTGATAGCCCACGATCCGGTCCAGAATGCGGCGGGCCTGCTGGGCGTTGACCAGGTTCTGGTCAATGGCCCGTGGGGCGGCGATAGAGTGCTGGACCACATTTTTGGTGATCTCGTTAAAGGTCACCCGGTAGGTCTTGTCGTCAGGAATCCCCAAAAGCTCTTTCAAATGCCAGGAAATGGCCTCTCCCTCCCGGTCAGGGTCGGTGGCCAGATAGACCTTGCCGCTGCGCTTGGCGGCCTTTTTCAGGTCGCTGATCACGTCCTCCTTGCCCTTGATGGGTTGATAGTCGGGGACGAAACCGTGCTCAATATCCACGCTCAGCTTGCTCTTGGGCAGATCCCGGACATGGCCCATGGAAGCCTTCACTTCATAGTCCGGCCCCAGGTACTTTCCGATGGTCTTTGCCTTGGACGGGGACTCCACGATCACTAAATCTGTTTTATTCGTTGCTTTTGCCACGATGGAAACCTCCAGAGATGATGATAGGTACTTCAAATCCCTTTGGGATAGATCTGTAATGGTTGGGCGCCGATGCGCTATGCCTCCAGCTCCACCAGGGCTTGGAACCGCCGCCCGGGCAGTTCCTCCACAGCCCCTTGGACCTGGAGCATGGTCAAAGCCGACAGGACATACCGGGCGGAAATTTGGGTGCGCTCCACCACTTCGTCCGCGGACAGGGGCTTTTCCGCCAGAGTGGAAAGGATGGCCAGCTCATCGTCTGTAAACCGGGACTTCTGTTCCTTGCGGGCAATCACTTCCCGTCCCGGTGCCTGAGGCTCCGGCGTTTTCCTGCCGTCCTGTGTTTTTCCCGTTTTCTCCCGCCGTACCGGCTTCTCTCCGGCTTGGGACGGCTGCTCCAGTCTGGCCTGGGCCACCTGGGGCGGAAGCGGAGCGGCAGCGGCAAGCTTTAGGGGAAACCGATCCCAATATTCCTCCAAAATATCCTTTCCGCAGGTGACCAGCTTGGCTCCCTGCTGGATCAGGCGGTTGGTCCCCTCGCTCATGTGGTTGTCAATGGCTCCCGGGACAGCAAACACATCCCGGTTTTGCTCCAGGGCGTGGTTCACGGTGAGCATGGTGCCACCGAAGCTGCGGCACTCAACCGCCAGCACTCCCAGACATATTCCGCTTAAAATCCGGTTTCTGGGGCGGTAATGTTCTCCCCTGGACTCAGTTCCCGGTGGGTATTCGGAGATCAGGGCGCCTACCGCCGCCACATCCTGGGCCAAAAACCGGTTTGATTTGGGGCTGATCCGATCCACGCCCCCTGCCAGGACCGACACCACCGGCCCGCCCCCTTTCAGGGCGCCCCGGATGGCACAGGAATCCAAACCCTCTGCAATACCGGAAACTACCAAAGCGCCGCCACGGGCCAGCTCCAGACCGAATTTTTCCGCCGCACGCATTCCATATTGGGTGGGTTCCCGGCTTCCTACCACGGCAATGGCCGCCTCCTCGTCAAACAGGAGCTTCTTCCCTTTCCAATAAAGCACCGCCGGCGGGTCGGCCAGCTGGCGCAGCCGCTGGGGATAGGCCGCATCCTGCAGCGTCATGATATCCACGCCCAGCCGGTCGCACTCCGCCAAGACCCGCTGAGGGACGTCCATATTCTTGTCAGACAGACCCATACGCTGGCGCTCATTCAAGGGAAGCAGCTCATATTCTTCCCGGTCCGCATAATAGATCCGCTCGGGGGTGACAAAGTGATCCAGCAGCATCAAAATTTTCCCGGGCGTCATGCCTGTACAGGTGGTCAGCCACAGCCAGTATTTCAGCTCTGTCATCTTTTCATCCCCTTTCCCCAAATTTTTATTTACAAATGCTCCCATCCACGGTATGGTTAATCTAGGAGAAAGGGAGCGATGGTATGCCTGATACACGCAAAATTCATTACGCTTGGATCATCTGCCTGGGTGGAACGCTGATGCTGTTTGCCAGCATCGGCCTGGGCATCAACGTCTTTTCCGCCTTTCAGCCTCACCTGCTGGCGCAAGGAGGCCTGAGCAATACCCAGGGTTCTTTTCTCATCACGGTACGCAGCTTTTTTGTCCTGCTGGGGATGACTTCGGCCAATGCGCTGGCCAGCCGCCTGGGACTGCGCCGCAGCTGCACACTGGCCATGTTCCTGCTCAGCTTGTCCAGCTTTTTATTTGGAGCGGCCGGCCGCTTTCCTCTGTACTGCCTGGCCGCCGCCCTGGTTGGACTGGGGTACAGCTGGGCGGGGATGATCCCCGCTTCCCTGCTCATGGCCCGGTGGTTTCAGGACCGGCAGTCTCTGGCCTTGGGCCTTGCCTCAGCGGGCACCGGCCTTGCCACCATTCTGGCTCCGGTCCCATTCACCTTTCTCATCGAGCGCTTCAGCCTGCGTCTGAGCTTTTGGACGGAAGGGGCCCTCATTCTCCTGTTGGCGCTGCTTTTCTGGCTGTTGGTGCGGGACACCCCGGCACAGAAGGGCCTCTCCCCTTACCGCACCGCCCTCCACGCAGACCGCCCCCCCATGCCGCGCCCCGCGCCTAAGGGGCTCACTCCCCTGCGCTGGTGCTTTGTGCTCACCGCGTCCTTTTGTGTGGGGGCGGCTACCAGTCTTGGCATCTCCAATTTTGGGGTGCTCTATTCCACTGCAGGATATGAAGCGGACACGGTGGCCCGGCTCATCTCCGTCATGGGCCTTTGTATGATGGTGGGGAAAGTGGCCTGCGGACAGGTGACAGACCGTCTGGGGGGCCGTATCTCCAATTATATCCTCTATATTCTGGTGCTGGTGGGCTTTGCCCTGTGCTGCCTTGCCGATCTGGGCAACGTCCCTCTGGCCTACCTGGCCATGGTCCTGTCCGGGCTTGGCCTGCCCCTCAGCGCCGTGTCCCCGCCCATCTGGGCAAGGGATCTGTGCGGCGATGGGGATTACGCCAAAGGATTGAAATGGATTCAGTCTGTCTACGCCCTGGGCATCTTCCTCATGGGCACCGTCCCCGGGGCCCTGGCAGACCGGACTGGCAGCTATGTCCCCGCCTACAGTCTGTTCTGGGGAATGCTCCTGATCTCCCTCATCCTTCTGGGGCGGGTCTACGAAGTCACCGGGGCTGGGAGACCGCCGGAGGAATCCGTCACCCCCACGCCTCCCACAGCACGATAGCCGCAGCCACCGCCGCGTTCAGAGACTCGCACCGCTCCCGCATGGGGATCTTCACCGTCCGGGCGCTGGCTTGGAGCAGCTGCTGGGAGACACCCCGTCCCTCGCTTCCGATGATCACGGCGCAGCGGCTAAGCTGCGCCGTTTGAATATCCACAGTGTCCTCCCGCAAAGCGGTGGCATATAGGGGCAGTCCAGACTCTGCCAGCAGTCCGGGCAGCGCCTCCGCCTTTGTCTCATAGACAGGCAGCCGGAAGCAGGCTCCCATGGTCGAACGGACGGTTTTGGGCGAAAAGGGATCAGCGCAGCCGTTGACCAAAATCAGGCCGTCCGCGCCAAAGGCGTCGGCGGTACGCCAGATGGTCCCCACATTGCCCGGGTCCTGAACTCCGTCCAGTACCAGATAACGCTCTCCCGGCAGAGGGCTGGGAGGGCTGCTGTCCGGAAGCCGTGCCAGAAACAGCACCCCCTGGGGGGTCTTGGTGTCGCACAGGCTGTCCAGCAGGTCCCTGGGCATCTCCACCCGCCGCACCCCCTCCGGGCAGGTAACCTGCACATCAGGGGCAGTGATCACGGTCTCCACAGGGACGCCGGCTTTCACCGCCTCGTCCAAAAGCTTTGGGCCCTCTCCCAGAAACAGCCCCTGCTCCCGGCGGAACTTCCGGTCGTGGGTGAGCTTTCGGATCTGGGCGGCCAGGGGATTTTGCCGGCTGGTGATCTGCTCCACAACAAGAACCGTCCTTTCCTCGGCCCCTGATTCTGCTGGGCCGTAATTCTTCCTTATATTAAAGGTATCATTTCCCGTTGTCAAGGCATCTTTTTTGCGTTTTCTGTCACACCGTCCCGTTCCAGACCGCCCCATCCGGGATTTCGCCCTCAAATACCAGGCGGGCGGGGCCAGTCATGTACACCCGTGCCCCCCGCCGCTCCAGGCGCAGCACGCCTCCGGGAAGTCGGGCCAACACACGCGCATCACACCGCCCCTGGGCCAAAGCGGCCGCAAAGCAGGCACAGGCTCCTGTGCCGCAGGCCAGCGTGATCCCGCTGCCCCGCTCCCAAACCCGCAGAGTCAGGTTCTCCCGGTCCAGGCAGGTAGCAAACTCCACATTGATCCGCTCCCCCACCGCCGGATGATCCTCCAGCAGAGGGCCCAGCCGCTCCAAATCAACCTGCTCCGGGGCCTCACAGAAGATCACTCCATGGGGATTGCCCATCCAGACCGGGCACATTATAACGCGCTCCCCCGCCGCCTCCAGTTCCATAGGCGGAAGCAGCCCCGCTTCCCCCATGTCTACGGTCACCTCCGCCACCGCTCCCCCCCGGACCTGAAGTTCCAGCTCCCGGGGGCCCGCATCCGTATCAATGGTCAGGCAGGTCTTTCGGGTCAGGCCCTTGTCATAGACATACTTGCCCACACAGCGGATGCCGTTCCCGCACATGGCGCCCCGGGAACCATCGGCATTATACATCTCCATGGTAAAATCCCCCCGGCGGCCTGACTTGATGCAGATGAGCCCGTCCGCGCCCACGCCGAAGTGCCGGTCAGACAGGCTTCGAGCCAGAGCGGGCAGATTTTCCGGCAGTCCCCCCAATCCATTCAAATAAATATAGTCATTTCCCAGCCCCTCCATTTTGGTAAAACGCATATGACGCACCCCTTCCCCGGCAGACGCCGGCTGTTTGGTGTAACCTATGCGTGGGGATGTATCCTCATGTCATCCCCAGACTACAATCGCTTTTTACTTTTGTGAAAATTTCCCACAACTCTCCCGCCCCCTTTCCGGGATATTGGCGGGATTTTTTCTTGCAATGAAGAAAAAGATAGGATATGATGGAACTAATTTGAAAAAGGGGTTGAGCGGAATGAATCAGAATTTGACCGACCTGTTCGGTTCCAATGTGTTCAGCGTCTCGGTCATGCGGGAGCGGCTGCCGAAAAAGGTCTTTGCCGAAGTGGTGGAGGTCATGGAACACGGTGGAAACATCTCCATGGCTACCGCCGACATTGTGGCCAACGCCATGAAAGACTGGGCGGTGGAAAAGGGTGCCACCCACTATACCCACTGGTTCCAGCCTCTTACAGGGGTCACCGCGGAAAAGCACGACAGCTTCCTCACTGCCCCCCAGGACAGCAAGACCCTTCTGCAATTTACCGGCAAGCAGCTTATCATGGGTGAGCCGGACGCCTCCTCCTTCCCCTCCGGCGGCCTGCGCTCCACTCATTACGCCCGGGGCTATACCGCCTGGGACATGACCTCCCCCGCCTTTGTCAAGGAGATGTCCTGCGGCACCATCCTGTGTATTCCCACGATCTTTGTCTCCTACAATGGGGAGGCCCTGGACAAGAAGACCCCCCTGCTGCGCTCCATGGAGGCTATCAATACCCAGGCGCTTCGTATCCTCCGCCTGTTTGGTAACACTCAGGCACAGAAGGTCATCCCTCAGGTGGGTGCCGAGCAGGAGTATTTCCTGGTGGACCGGGAAAAGTACATGAAGCGCCGGGACCTCATCTATACCGGACGCACCCTCTTCGGCGCCCCCGCCCCCAAGGGGCAGGAGATGGATGACCAGTACTTTGGGGTCATTCGTCCCCGGGTGGGAGCCTTTATGTCCGATCTCAACGAAGAGCTGTGGAAGCTGGGCATCCCCGCCACCACCCAGCACAACGAGGCCGCCCCCGCCCAGCACGAGCTGGCCCCCATCTACACCACCTGCAACCTGGCGGTGGATCAGAACCAGCTGACCATGGAGACCATGAAGCGGGTGGCCACCCGCCACGGCCTGGTGTGCCTGCTCCATGAAAAGCCCTTCGCCGGCGTCAACGGCTCGGGCAAGCACAACAACTGGTCTCTGACCACCGACACCGGGGAGAACCTCCTGGACCCCGGAGATACCCCCAACGAGAACCTCCAGTTCCTGCTGGTGCTCTCCTGCATCATGAAGGCGGTGGACGAGCACGCCGACCTGCTGCGCTGCTCCGCCTCCTGCGTGGGCAACGAGCAGCGTCTGGGCGGCCAGGAGGCCCC
>CALWOP010000115.1 GCA_944383195.1 uncultured Oscillospiraceae bacterium | reverse complement strand
GCCTTTTCCAGCTGGGCATTGGCCTGCTCCAGGTCCTCCCGGAGCTTCTGCACCTTGCCGATGGCGTTTTTCTCGTTGTCCCACTGGGCTTTCTTGGCTTTGAACTCCTCGCGCATATCAGAGAGCTCCTTCTGGATCTCGCTGAGATGCTCCTGGGAGAGCTTATCCGTCTCCTTTTTCAGGGCGGCCTCCTCGATCTCATGCTGGATGATCTTCCGCTGGATCACGTCCAGCTCTGTGGGCATGGAATCCATCTCGGTTCGGATCATGGCGCAGGCTTCATCCACCAGGTCGATGGCCTTGTCCGGCAGGAAGCGGTCGGTGATATAGCGGTTGGAAAGGGTCGCGGCGGCAATGATGGCTCCATCGGTGATTTTCACACCGTGGTACACCTCGTAGCGCTCTTTCAGGCCACGGAGGATGGCGATGGCGTCCTCCACGGTGGGTTCATTCACCATAACAGGCTGGAACCGCCGCTCCAGCGCGGCGTCCTTCTCAATGTACTGGCGGTACTCGTTGAGGGTAGTGGCGCCGATGCAGTGCAGCTCACCTCTGGCCAGCATAGGCTTGAGCAGATTGCCCGCGTCCATGCTGCCCTCAGTCTTGCCCGCACCCACAATGGTGTGCAGCTCATCGATGAAGAGGATGATCTTGCCCTCGCTCTTCTTTATCTCGTTGAGCACGGCTTTCAGCCGCTCCTCAAATTCGCCCCGGTACTTGGCTCCCGCCACCAGAGCGCCCATATCCAGGGAAAAGATGGTCTTGTCTTTCAGGCTCCCGGGCACGTCTCCCTTGACAATCCGCTGGGCCAATCCCTCGGCGATGGCGGTTTTGCCAACGCCGGGTTCGCCGATGAGCACAGGGTTATTTTTGCTCTTCCGGCTCAGAATGCGGATCACATTCCGGATCTCATCGTCCCGGCCGATCACAGGGTCCAGCTTGTTCTGCCGGGCCCGCTCCACCAGGTCGGTGCCGTATTTTTTCAGGGCGTTGTAGGTCTCCTCCGGGTTGTCGGAGGTCACCCGCTGATTGCCCCTGACGCTGGCCAGGGCCTGCATGACTCCCTCCTTGGTGACCCGGTAGGTGCGAAACAGCTCTTTCAAGGCACTGTTGGCGCTGCCCAACAGTCCCAGGAAAATGTGCTCCACGGAGATGTACTCATCTTTCATCCCCTGGGCCTCCTGCTCCGCCCCCCGCAGGGCCTTATCCACGTCCTGTGAGACGTAGACCTTATCCGCCTCACGGCCCGAGCCTGAGACTTTGGGCAGCTTTTCTACCTCCGCCTTCACGGCGGCCTCAAAGCTGGGCACCGTCATTCCCATGGCGGTCAGCAGCTGGGGAATAAAGCCTTCGTTATCACTCACCAGGGCCAAGAGCAAATGGGGCTGCTCGATCTGCGGGTTGCCGTGCTCCTGGGCGATCCCCTGGGCTTCCTGGATGGCAGCCAGGGATTTCTGGGTAAATTGATTCATATTCATAAAAAAACTCCTTTCACGGAACAGTCTTCGGTATGGTCACAGTATAGTCCGGTCCAGGAAAAAAATCATGAACAATTCGTGAATTTTTAGCACTCATTATTTGAGAGTGCTAAAGCAAGGCAAAAGAAAGGCCCTGGGTGCTGACCCAGGGCCTTTTCGGGTTTTCTTATTCTGGGAGGAATTACTCTTCTTCCTCAGCCTCGTCCTCTACGTCATCCTCAGACAGGTCCATGGCGTAGCGGGAACCGCACTCGGGACACTCCACCTCGCCGGCCGCCAGAGCCTCGTCATCAATGACCAGGGTCTCGCCGCAGGTGGGGCACTCCACCTCAAACCAGTCGTCGTCGTAGTCCTCTGTGTCGTCCTCATCCTCGTCAAAGACCACGTCTTCCACATCGGCCAGGTCGTCAGAGAGTACATCGATCTCCTCGCCCAAGTTCAGGGCGTTCTCCTCCAGGTCCTCCACGGACATGGCCAGCTCCTCCAGGATGCCGATCATCACAGAAATCAGCTTGCCCTCCTTGGACTTCTCCGTGTCCAGATTCAGGCCCTCAGCCAGCCCCTTCAGGTAGGCGACTTTCTCGGAAATAGTCATAGTAGTTCTCCTTTTCTGATGCGGTTCTTTGGGTTTCGCCCTCGCTCCGGTCCATCTGCGCTGTTCGCGACGGCTCGGACGCTTAAGTTTATCACGCCTCGCTCCGTTCGCGGTCGGGTCGCTTTCACTGCGACTCCGGACACAAACAGCTGTGCCTTCGGCCCGCTTGGTTTGTATCCGTCGCTCCGCTCCAAGCTCCCCTGCTCACGGGCTCGGACGCTTAAGCCTTGCAGCGCTCCAGGTACTCGCCGGTACGGGTGTCGATCTTGATCTTGTCGCCGGGGTTGATGAACAGGGGGACCTTGATCTCAGCGCCGGTCTCCAGCGTAGCGGGCTTGGTCACGTTGGTGGCGGTGTCGCCCTTGAAGCCAGGATCGGTCTCGGTGACCTCCAAGTCCACGAAGTTGGGGGGCTCCACGCCGAAGACGCTGCCCTTGTAGGACATGACCTTGCAGGTCATGTTCTCCTTGACGAACTTGAAGCTGTCGCCCAGCAGGTCCTTGCCGATGGGCAGCATATCATAGGTCTCCATATCCATGAAGTAGTACAGATCGCCATCGTTGTAGCTGTACTCCATGTCCTTGCGCTCCACGAAAGCCTGCTCAAACTTGGCGGTGGGGTTGAAAGAAGTCTCAGTCACGCCGCCGGTGATGATGTTCTTCATCTTGGTGCGGACAAAAGCGGCGCCCTTGCCGGGCTTCACGTGCTGGAACTCAACGACCTGCATGACCTTACCGTCCATCTCAAAGGTCACGCCGTTGCGGAAATCACTGGCAGAAATCATTGGCATAGGAATCATCCTCCATAGTATTAGAACTTATGCTGATTCATTTTACCCTATTTTTCCCCCTTTGACAAGGGGGTCTGGGGAGAATTGCAGGCTTTCTCTGTAATTTTTTCCCCATCTGGGATTCCTATGCCCTCCCATCCCGGCAAGGCGGAGCGGTCACCGCCGCAGCCGGAGAAATTCCCGGACGCTCACTCCCTGGGCCTGGAGCGCGGCCAGGTAGAGCACCAGGGAAAAGGCCAGTGTGGCAATTCCCGCACACGCAGGGGACAGTCCTCCATCTTTCAGCACCCGGAACAGAAGATTTCCCACCAGTGCGGACAGCAGGCTGGCAAGCCCGGGGGCGGTCAGCCACCGAAACAGCTGAAGCCGGACTTTGGTACGCCGGCGGATCCAATACAGGCACAGCACCAGCTCCAGGGCGGTGGAAACCACCGCTCCCGCCACATAGCCACCCATTCCCACACCGGGCAGAGGGACCAGGGCCAGGGTAAACAGCAGCTGGACCCCTCCGCCCAGCAGGGAGATGGCGGCCACCGCCCGCTGGCTTCCGATGCCGTTCAAGGCGGAGGCCAGCACCGAGCAGTAGCAGCTCATCGCCATGGTCCATGCCAGGGGGATCAGATACTCCCCCACCCCCTCCTGCCGGAACATGGCCTTGCCCAAATCCGGGCCCACCACTACCATCAGGGACATGGCTGGCAGCGTGAGCAGGGATACCGCCGACATGGCCCGGCCAACCAGCCGCCGCACTTCCCCTTCCCGTCCCAGGGCGCTGGCCTGGGCCAGCCGGGGCACCAAAACCAGGTTGAGGGCTCCCAGAAACACAATGGGCAGGGACAGCATGGGCATGGTCATTCCGCACACCACGCCAAACTGGGACACCGCCTGAGAGCGCTCCACCCCGCTCTCCACCAGTTTTTGGGGGATCAGGGTGGCGTTGGCCGCCCCCAGAAGATTGCCAAGCAGAGCGTTCAGGCCCAC
Source organism: uncultured Oscillospiraceae bacterium (assembly GCA_944383195.1). GTDB lineage: Bacteria > Bacillota > Clostridia > Oscillospirales > Oscillospiraceae > Lawsonibacter. The sequence goes on along the minus strand of CALWOP010000115.1, from coordinate 2,730 downwards.
AGGCAGAGCGATGGAAAACACCCGCCGTCGGCGAATTTTACCTATCTCTCCCCCACCGGATTGACCCAGCCGCTTCATCCGCCTGCGGCACAGGGCCACCAGGGTGCCGGAGGAAAAGATCTCACAGATCACCATGCCGCACACGATAAGCCCCACCACCCGCTCAGGGTACTGGGGCAGGAACAGCCACAAAAGCCCCAGCACGGCCAGAGTCCGGACAAACTGCTCCAGTAGCTCTACCACCGCCGGCGGCCGCACCAGCCCAGCGCCATAGAAATAGTGCTTGTGGAAATTTTCAACCCCCGTCAGAGCCACACAGGGTACCAGCAGCACCAGCCCCAGCTGGGTGCGGGCATCCCCCAGCAAATACACCGAAATGGCGTCCGAAGCTAAAATCACTGCCGCCCCCAGGGGGATCAGCGCCAGAAAAAACAGCCGCAGGCAGGTGGCGATGGTCTGACGCACCGCCTTGGGGTTGCCCAGAGCCAGGTACTGGGAGGTCAAATTGGAAATCGCCGCCGTCAGCCCCACAGCCGTGAGGGACAACAGCACGGAGTACACCGGCATGATCAGCTGGTACAGCCCCATCACCTCCGCCCCCGCCATGCGGGAGAGCAGCACCCGGTAGCCAAAGCCCAGCAGCTGGGATATTGCGCTCAGGGCGGTCAAAAACAACGCTCCGCGCCCAGCGGACAGCATTTTCTCTTCCACGGACGATCCCCCCTCCCAACACTCTATTCACCAGTCGGGCGGTTTATCCGTTACCCCTTGCCCCCGGGAACAAGTTAGGCTATAATAGGTGCACGATCTAATTGATTTTAAAGGAGGATATTCCTATGGCTTTTGTAGAACTTGAAAAGAAAGGCGCCGTGGGCGTCATCACCATGAACCGCCCCGAGGCCCTCAACGCCCTGAATGACCAGGTGCTCCGGGATCTGGATGCTGTTCTGGATCAGGTGGAGCAGGACGATGAGATTCTGGTGGCCGTGCTCACCGGCGCAGGCCGCTCCTTTGTGGCCGGGGCCGATATCGGCCAGATGTCCAACTTTACCGCGGTGGAAGGCAAGGCTTTCGGAGTCTACGGCAACCAGGTGTTCCTGAAGCTGGAAAATCTCACCAAGCCCACCATTGCCGCCGTCAACGGCTTTGCCCTGGGGGGCGGCTGTGAGCTGTCCATGGCCTGTGATATCCGTCTGGCCAGTGAGAAGGCCAAATTCGGCCAGCCCGAGGTGGGCCTGGGCATCACCCCCGGCTTCGGCGGCACCCAGCGTCTGGCCCGCATCGTGGGCGTGTCCAATGCCATGGAGCTGATCCTCACCGCCAAGACCATCCGGGCCGAGGAGGCCAAGGAGCTGGGCCTTGTGAGCCATGTCTACCCCGCTGAGGAACTGATGGACAAGGCTCTGGAGCTGGCAAACGCCATCGCCGCCAATGCCCAGGTCGCCGTGCGCCAGTCCAAGGCCGCCATCCGCCGGGGGCTCCAGACCGACATGGTCACCGGCACCGCCTTTGAGTCGGAGGCTTTCGGCCTGTGCTTTGCCACCGAGGACCAGAAAGACGCCATGCGGGCCTTTGTCAACAAGGAAAAACTCAACGGATTCAAAAACCGCTGAATGTGCCAAGCCGCCGGCAGTTTTTGCCGGCGGCTTTTTAACTGAAGAGAGGTGAATCACACGAATCTGGCTGTCTTATGTTCTAACCTTATAGGGTTGTTTCTGCTCATCGGTGTGGGCTTTCTGGCGGTACGGCTGCGACTTCTGCCGGCGGAATCTTCCAAGCCAATGAGCACCCTGCTGATGAAGATCACCCTCCCCGCCACAGTCTTTGCTTCCATGATCCGCCCGTTTGAGGCGGAGTTCTTTCGCTCCGGCCTGACCGCCTTCTTTCTCAGCGCCGTGCTCTTCCCCCTCTACGCAGCCCTGTCCCTCCCCCTGTCCCGGCTGTTCCGGGTCCCGGAGGGGCGGCGGGGGATGTGGTGCTGCTGTACCACATTCTGCAACAACGGCTTTATGGGCTACCCGGTGGCCTATGCCCTTTTTGGGGACGACGGACTGGTCCTGGCGGTCATTATGGGCATTCCCTTTAATCTGCTGATCTACTCCCTGGGGGCCAGGATGGTGTGTATGGACATTCCCAAAGGAAGCGCCAGCGCTCCCCTCTCTCTGCGCGCTGCCCTGTTTTCCCCCATCAACGCAGCCATCGTGCTCAGCCTCATCTTCTACTTCGGCCAAATTCCGGTCCCCGACCCCATTCTGACACCCATCCAGCACCTGTCCAATGTGACGACCCCACTATCCATGCTCGTCACCGGCATGAACCTGGCCCAAGGCAAGGTGTCTGACGCCCTGCGGGACCGGGATGCCATTTCCGCATCCGGGGTCCGTCTGCTGATCTTTCCCGTGCTGGCCTGGGCCATTATGTGCTTCTTTCCCAACCTCAACCCACTGGTGGTAGGGGTAACTTTGATCACCATGGCGATGCCCGCACCCGCGGCATCCACCATTCTGGGGGAGCAGTACGGAGGCTGCACCCAGCTGGGGGCCCGAATCGTATTCCTCTCCAGCCTGCTGTGTATCCTGACGATCCCTTTGTTCTCCCTGCTTCTGTAAAAAAACAGGTGCTGTCTTTCGACAGCACCTGTTTTTGACCTTTTGGGAAAAAGCTTACTTCAGCTCGACCTTGGCGCCGGCCTCTTCCAGCTTCTTCTTCATCTCCTCGGCCTCGTCCTTG
>CALWOP010000114.1 GCA_944383195.1 uncultured Oscillospiraceae bacterium | reverse complement strand
TCTACCTCAAGCCCTTTGAGATCTCCGTCAAGGAGGGCGGCGCCGACGCCGTCATGTCCTCCTTCAACTACATCGGTACCCAGTGGACCGGCGCCAACAACGAGCTGTGCAACGTGGTCCTCCGGGACGAGTGGGGCTTTGTGGGCATGGTGCTCACCGACTACTTCGGTGTGTACGGCTACATGGATGCCGACCAGGCCATCCGCGGCGGCACTGACTTCTGTCTGGTGAACTACGACACCGAGACCAACCATGTCACCGACACTGAGAGCGCCACCTCTGTGCTGGCTATGCGCCAGGCTTCCAAGAACATTCTGTACACCGTGGTCAACTCCCGCGCTTACACCGAGGAGAACCTGAACCCCGGTATGCAGACCTGGCAGAAGATGCTCATCGGCGCTGATGTGGTCATCGGCCTGGCCGTTGTGGCCGGCGCTGTAGCCATTGCAAAGAAGTCCAAGAAGATCGAGGACTGAGTGTTCCAAAACCGGAATTAAACCGCGGGCGGGCCATTCCTATGGAGTGGCCCGCCCCTGACAAAACGAGGAGCTGGACCTATGAAGCACGAAGACATATTGAAAAAGCTGACCCTGAAGCAGAAGGTCGCTCTTCTGTCCGGCCGGGACATCTGGAGCACCTATGAATTTCCCCAGGCGGGCGTGCCCTCCATGGTGCTCTCCGACGGCCCCCACGGCGTGCGCCGTCAGGCGGGCGCGGGGGACCACCTGGGCCTTAACCCCAGCCTGCCCGCCACCTGTTTCCCCACCGCTGCGGGCCTTGCCAACAGCTGGGACCCGGCGCTGGCCGAGGAGATGGGAGCGGCTATCGGGGAAGAGGCCGCCTGCCAGGGGGTGGGTACCCTTCTGGGCCCGGGACTGAACATCAAGCGCAGCCCCCTTGGAGGACGGAACTTTGAGTATTTCTCCGAGGACCCCTATCTGGCGGGAAAAATGGCCGCCGGCCTCATCCGGGGCATCCAGCAAAACGGCATCTCCGCCTGCCCCAAGCACTTTGCCGCCAATTCCCAGGAGCTACTGCGTATGTCCAGCGACAGTGTGGTGGATGAGCGGACCCTGCGGGAGCTCTACCTCACCGGCTTTGAGATCGCCGTGAAAGAGGGCCATCCCCGTTCCATTATGTCCTCCTACAACCGCATCAACGGCACCTATGCCAACGACAGCCATTGGCTCCTTACCCAGGTCCTGCGGGAGGAGTGGGGCTTTGACGGCTTTGTGGTCACCGACTGGGGCGGCTCCAACGACCATGTGGAGGGCGTGAAAGCGGGCAGCAACCTGGAGATGCCCGGCACCATCGGGGACAGCGACAAGGAGATCTTTGCTGCCCTGAAGGATGGGCGTATCACCGAGGAGATCATCGACCAGCGGGTGGATGAGCTGCTGGACGTGGTTTTGTGGACCAATCCCGCCACATCCAAAGAGAATGCTTCCTTTGACCAGCAGGTCCATCACGACCTGGCCCGGTCTGTTGCCGCCCAAACAGCGGTGCTGCTGAAAAATGAGGATCAAATTCTTCCTTTGGCCCAGGGAACTCAGGTGGCTGTCATCGGCGACATGGCACTGGAGCCCCGGTACCAGGGAGCCGGCTCCTCCATGGTCAACTGCACAAGACTGGACAAGCCGGTGGATGCCCTGCGGGAGAGCGGCCTGGAGCTGATGGGACAGGTACAGGGCTACCGTCGGGACGGTAAGAAGGACCCGGAGCTTTTAAAGGCGGCGGTGAGCCTTGCCCAGAACGCCAAGGTGGTCCTGTTCTATATGGGCCTGCCTGAGATCTCCGAGAGTGAGGGCATGGACCGGGAGCATATGAGATTGCCGGACAATCAGCAGGAAGTTCTTGCCGCTGTGGCCGCCGTCAACCCCAATGTGGTGGTGGTGCTGGCGGGGGGCAGCCCGGTGGAGATCCCCTGGCTGGAGAAGTGTAAGGCGCTGCTCCACGGCTACCTGCCCGGTCAGGCGGGCGCGGGAGCCATGGCGGACCTGCTCACCGGCAAAGTCAATCCCTCCGGCCGTCTGGCGGAGAGCTACCCCATGGTTTATGCTGACACGCCCAACCACAACTATTTCCCCGGCCGTCAGCGTACCGCGGAGTACCGGGAGGGGCCCTTTGTGGGATACCGCTATTATCAGACCGTGGGTAAGCAGGTGCGTTTCCCCTTCGGCTATGGTCTGAGCTACACCTCCTTTGCCTATTCGGACCTGAAAGTAGGGGAGAAGGAGGTCACCTTTACCCTGACCAATACCGGCGACCGAGCCGGGGCCGAGGTGGCCCAGGTCTATGTGGGCATGAAGGACAGCGCTCTGTTCCGCCCGGCGGCGGAGCTGAAAGGCTTTGCCAAGGTCAAGCTGAACCCCGGGGAGATCAAGACCGTGACCATCCCCCTGGATGACAAGGCCTTCCGCTACTATAACGTGAAGACCCAGCGCTGGGAGGTGGAGGGCGGCAGCTACACCATTTTCGTAGGACCCAATGCTGCCCGGCTGCCCCTGTCCGCCCAGATCGAAGTGGCGGGCACCGGGGCCGAGATTCCCTATCAGAAAGAGGCATTGGCCAGCTATTATCTGGGAGAAGTGGAGAATGTTCCCGACAGCCAGTTCCAGGCTCTGTTGGGCCGGCCCATTCCCCAGAAAACCTGGGACACCAAGGCCAAATTGACCATGAATGACTCCCTGTCTCAGCTCTTCTATGCCAAAAACCCTGTGGCCCGCACCGCCGGGAAGATTTTGGCTAAGAAGAAGCAGAAGAGCGAGGAGAAGGGGAGCCCGGACCTGAACATCCTGTTTATTCACAATATGCCCTTCCGTGGCCTGGCCAAAATGACCGGCGGTATGGTGACCATGGAGATGGCCGCCTCCATTCTGGACATCTGCAACGGCCACTTCTTCCGGGGAGCGGGCAAGACCATCGGCGGCTTCTTTGCCAATCGGAAGGCCGTCAAGGAGAGGAGCAAGGAACTGTGAGTTTTTGGAATCGTTTTGCGGCGGACCATCCCGCTGCAGCCAAGTGGATCCGGGAGGGTGGGCTGTTTGTCATCGTCAGCAACGTGATCACCGTCTTCAAATATATCCTGCTGACCTTCCTGCCTGCCGCCTTTGCCGGGCTGCCCATGGTGGATTTTGGCTGGCCGGGTATTCCCGTCACCCTGTTCGGTGAGACCTTCCAGTGGAACATTCTGGGCTATGACGTGGACCACGGCGGACTGCCCTACTTCTGCGCCTACATGGTGGCCATGGTGGTGGGCGAGTGCATCAACTTCCCTCTCCAGCGCAACCTGGTCTTCCGCAGCAAGGGCAACCTGGCCTATCAGATCATGTGGTATGTGATCGCGTTCTGCATCATCACCTGCATTGTCAACTCCATCAACTGCATCTGGATGGCAGTGGCCGGGCTGTTTGTCCCCGCCTTTATCTACAACATCGGCACCGTCGTCCTCAACGGCGGAATTTCCATGGTGATCTTCTTCTTCGTGAACAAGGTTATTTTCCCCGAGGGCGAGGCCAGCAAAAACTAAACGAGAAAAGGTCCGGAATCCGTAGGATTCCGGACCTTTTTTGCTTACTGGGGCAGAATCATGTCAAGGCCCTTTTGAAGGTTTTCCGCGCTGAGGGCAGATTGGGCCCAGGCCACGGCGTAGCCTTCGGCGTCAATAAAATAGGTGGTGGGCAGGGCATAGGCCCCGTACGTGAGGGCGGCGCTAAGCTCCGTGTCGTAAAAGACCGGGAACACATATCCCTGTTCCTCGATAAAGGCGGAGGCGGAGTCCACCGTCTCCCGGTTTCCATCCGTCATGTTGACCATGAGGAAGTTGACTTCGTCTCCATAGTCCAGATAGGCCTGGTTGAAGTCAGGCATCTCGCTTTTGCAGGGGGAGCACCAGCTGGCCCAGAAGTTGAGGACAATGGGCTTGCCCACAAAGTCGGACAGGTGGACCTCGTTGCCCTCCAGGTCATAGACGGTGAAGTCGGGAACTGGAGTGAGCTCCGGCTCCTCTGAGGTGCTGCCATCGGCGCTTCCGGCAGAGGTGCCGCTGTCCTGCTGGGTTTGCCCGGACTGGCTGCCTGCGCCCCCCTGCGTAGAGGCGCTGCCTGAGGATGAGGCGGTGCCGGCAATGGCCAGCGTATTTCCGGAAAAGCCGGGGGCCAGCCGCTGGTAGAGTAGATAAGCTCCGCCCAAAAGCAGAACAAATACCAGGGCCAGAACGAAAAAGATCTTGTTTTGCTTCATAGTACCTCCTTAACTGAGCAGGGCGATGAGCCGCCCCAGTGTCCCGGTGACCATGAGAATGCCGATAAGCACCAACAGGGCGCCGCTGATCAGGTTAATGATCTGATAGTGGGCTTTGATCCAGGCAAACGTGGACTTGAGCTTGTCAATGAGCACCGCGCTGAGCAAAAAGGGGATTCCAAGCCCCAGGGAGTAGCACAGCAGCATGAGCACTCCGGCCAGTATGTGTCCCTGCTGGGAGGCAAGGGCCAGGGCGGAACCCAGAAAAGCCCCCACACAGGGCGTCCAGCCCAGGGAGAAAATGACGCCAAAAGCCAGGGCGGAGAAAAAGCCCAGGCTGCGGGTGTTTACACCCCGGCTGCTCCCCCGGAACAGGCTGAATTTGAAAACACCCAAGAAGTTCAGCCCGAAGAAGATGACCACCAGCCCGGAGATCAGGTTGACAGCGGTCTGGTGGGCCTTTAGGAAGTGCCCCACCGTCCCGGCCAGGGCACCCATGGCCACAAAGACCAGGGTAAAGCCCAGCACAAAGCCCAGGGCGGCTTTTAACGTTTTGCCGGTGGAGCGCTCCCCGCCCCCGGCAAAGTAGGAGACGTAGATGGGCAGCATGGGCAAGAGGCAGGGGGAAATAAAGGTGATGATCCCCTCCAGAAAGGCGATAAAATATTGCATGAATGACTCCTTGTGCAAAAACTGGATTACGATTTGTTTCTAGTATACCCGGCCTGTCAAGCCCCGTCCGTGACCAAATCACGTTTGGAGCAAAAAACCGGGCTCCCGGAGAGGCCGGGAGCCCGGTTTTGGTTTAAGGTTTAAGCGGAGGGTTCGTTGAGTACGATGGCGTGAATGGCCTCGATGAGGTCCACCACATCGCTGCGGGGTACCAGGGAGACGCTCTGTCCATCCACCTGGGCCAGACAGAAGCTGCCGTCGTAGCGGTAGAGAGCCACCTCCATAGAGGGCAGCTCTTCCCGATCCAGATGGACCGTGAGACGAATTTCCTCCTGGCCGGTGGGCTGCTCCTGGGTAAAGCTGTCGGCGCTGAGAGAGGAGAGGGCGGAGAGCACATCATCAAACTCCACTTCCTGTTCGCCCAGCAGGTAGGTGGCATCGTCCCCATCGCCCTGGACGGTAATGGTATAGTCGGTTCCGTCCAGTGTGATATCCAGGCTGGTCATCTTCTCAAAGTCTACCGGCAGCACCTCCGGATGGCGCAAATCATCGTAAGAGGCGGCCATGAGTGCGGTATATTCATCTCCGGTGATCTGATAGAGGATGTTGGAGTCGCCCACCCGAGCGTAGGCAGTGATTTCCTCTTCTTCCTCACTGTCCTCGTCGGTCTGGGTGTCCTCCGCCTGGGCCTCCTCAGCGGCCTGGCGCTCCTCGGGGTCCCGGCTGACGCTCAGCTGGAAGGTGGAGGCAACTTCGTTGCCGTCCTCGTTCTCTTCCACATAGTCCACCGAGATGACCAGCTCAGGGTCATCCAGCCCCAGCTGGGCAAGCATCTCCTCATCGGCGGTGTAGGTCACATAGTTGGTGAGATCCAGATAGCTGATGAGATTGAGGTAATCCTCTACTCGGCTGGTGTCCAGAGGAAGGGTCTCGCCGTCTTGCTGGGTGTAGTAGCGGTCCTCCTCACAGTAGGCGTTGGGGCTGTCCTCTTCATAGGTCACGGTATAGGTTTGCGTACCGGAGAAGCGGATTTCCTGGGCCTGGGAGAGATAGGGTACATCGTCCTGGTCGATGAGATCCCGCAGTTCCAGATCAAAGTAGTCCAGAGGGTCTGTCTGCACCAGGTAGACGTTTCCATCCCCGATGGAGACATAGCGCTGGGAGTCCATGGTGCTGAAATCTCCTAAAGTGATGGTGTAGGCCTGGTCATCCTCCAGGGTGAGGTCGATGGTGCAGATGGGGTCGTCCAGGCCGTACATTCCAAGATCCTCGGCGTTTTCAATGATGAACGAGACGCCGAACTGCTCAAAGAGGGACAGAAGCTCGCCGATCTTCTCCTGATCCACGGGGAAGGCCCCATCTTCGTCGTAGGTCCAGGCCTCCTCCTCCCGGTGGAAGGCCAGCGTCTGACCGTCATATTCCCAGGAGAGGGATTGTACGCTGTCAGGAGACAGCTCCAGAATAATTTCATCGCTGTTGCGGATATCTTCCTTGTAGGTTTCATACTGGCTCACGGCAAAGGTGATCACACAGGCTGCCGCTAAAATCCCCATCAGGATATAGAGCCGCTTAAATCGCTTCATGCTGCATCCTCCTTCTCCTCAGCACTACATAGATCCCGATCCCCAGGTACAGCAAGGGGAACACGCCGATCATGGTCACCTTCAAAAGGGAAGAGACAGACTCGCTGATGGTGAGATAGTTGTAGTTCAGGGACTTGCTGCGGATGGCCATGGCCTCGCTCTTTC
>CALWOP010000113.1 GCA_944383195.1 uncultured Oscillospiraceae bacterium | reverse complement strand
ATGTCCAAGGAGGACATCGACAAGGCCGTCAAGGAGGCCGAGCAGTTTGCCGCCGAGGACGCCAAGCGCAAGGAAGAGGTTGATATCCGCAACAACGGCGACCAGATGGTCTATCAGACTGAGAAGACCCTGGAGGATATGGGCGACAAGATCCCCGCTGAGGACAAGAGCAAGGTGGAGAGCGCCCTCAACCACCTGAAGGAGACCCTGAAGGGCAATGACAGTGCCGCCATCAAGAGCGCTACCGAGGCGCTGACCAAGGAATTCTACGCCGTCAGCGAGAAGCTCTACGGCCAGGCCGGTCAGGCTGCCGGCGGCGCGGGCCCCGACATGGGCGGCGCCAACTTCGGCGGCCAGCAGCAGGGCGGCGGAAATGCAGGTCCTGATGTGGTGGACGCTGACTATGAAGTTGTGGACGACGATAAGAAATAAGCGCGGAGGATAGGCGCACAGGGGAGCTTGGAGCGCAGCGACGGGTGCAAACCAGGCCGGATGAAATACGGCCGTTTGCATCCGGAGACGGAGTGAAAGCGACCCGGCTGTGTGCCCAATCCGCAGCGTGATAACAGTAAGCGTCCGAGCCGTCGTGAGCAGTGAGCCTGGACCGGAGCGAGGGATACAAACCAAGCCGGGATGAAATCCCAATGTTTGTGTCCCGAGACGGAGGGAAGGCGAGCGTTGCGAACAGGCGAGGCGTGATAACAGTAAGCGCGGAGGATAGGCGCACAGGGCGCCAGAAAAGCGTCCTGGCCACGTGATCCATCCCCTGCGTGACAAAACAGTGGAAACGGCGGGGGCCAACCCCGCCATTTCCCATGTTGTAAACTTTTTCAGCAAAAGTGGTGATAAGAATGCCAGATCAGAAACGAGACTACTATGAGGTCCTGGGTGTCTCCAAAGGGGCCTCGGAGGAAGAGATAAAAAAAGCGTACCGCAGACTTGCCAAGCAGAACCACCCGGATCTGCATCCCGGGGACAAGGAGGCGGAGGAGCGCTTTAAAGAGATCAACGAGGCCTATGGCATCCTGTCTGACCCGGAGAAGAAGTCCCGGTATGACCAGTTTGGCCACGCCGGTGTAGACCCCAACTTCGGGGCCGGCGGAGGCGGCTTTGGCGGGTTCGATATGGGCGATATCGACTTGGGCGATATCTTTGGCTCATTCTTCGGGGGCGGTTTTGGCGGCTTTGGCGGTTCCAGCCGGCGCAATGGCCCCCAGAAGGGGGAGAGCCTGCGGGCCAACATCTCCATCACCTTTGAGGAGGCGGCTTTCGGCTGCACCAAGGAGATTGACCTGAACCGGACGGAGACCTGTGAAGCCTGCCATGGTTCAGGCTGTGAACCGGGCACTACGGCGGAGACCTGTCCTGACTGCCGAGGCACCGGCGCGGTGCGGGTCCAGCGGGGCGGAGGCGGCTTTGCTTTCTCCACCACCACCACCTGCCCCAAGTGCCGGGGCACCGGCAAGCTGATCCACAGTCCCTGTAAGAGCTGTGGAGGAGCGGGCAGCGTACGCAAGAAGAAGCGGGTATCGGTGACCATCCCCGCCGGCATTGACGACGGCCAGGCTGTTTCCCTCCGGGGCCAGGGCAACGCCGGTGTGAACGGCGGCCCCGCCGGAGATCTGCTGGTGGGCATCCGCATAAAGCCCCACGACCTGTTCCAGCGGGACGGCACCACCGTGCTCTATGAGCACAAGGTGTCCTTCTACCAGGCGGCCATGGGGGCCGAGCTGGAGATCCCCACCATCGACGGCAAGGTGAAGTGGACCCTGCCTGCCGGCACTCAGCCCGGCACTACCTTCCGCCTGCGGGGCAAGGGAATCCCCGAGCTTCGGGGCCGGGGCCGGGGCGACCAGTATGTCACCGTCCGGGTCCAGGTGCCCACCTCCCTGAATGCCGAGCAGAAAGAGGCGCTCAACGCCTTTGGCGCAGCCATGGGGGAGAACGTGCAGGAAGAGGGCGGAATCAAGAGCTTTTTTGAAAAAAAGAAAAAGAAAAAGTAAGTGATCGGGATCAAAGGGCGGCACAGCCGCTGTGTTGACCGTTGAAGCAGCCGCCGTTGGGCGGCTGCTTTTTCCATGGCATCCGCTCCATGCCAGTTTGACTCGGGCCATAAAAATCTAAACAGAATGTTAACGGAAAGAAACTTGACTTTTTTTCGCTGCGGTTCTATTCTGTAACGGTTCCGAGGGGCGGGTGTTTCGCCGCTGTTTCGGATAGGAGGTGCTCTTATGGAAACGTATGAAATTTTTCGTGACATTGCCATCATCCTGGTGGCAGCAAAGTTTTGTGGGCTGGCAGCCCGGCAGCTTCATATGCCCAGTGTGGTGGGCAATATCATTGCCGGTTTGCTCATCGGCCCCTGCGTGCTGAATTTTGTGCAGCCCTCTGACTTTTTAAGCCAGATGGCGGAAATCGGCGTGGTACTGCTGATGTTTACCGCGGGTCTGGAGTCAGACACCAAAGAGATCATCCGCAGCGGCCCCAAGGCCCTGGCGGTGGCTGCCTCCGGGGTGATCGTCCCCCTGGTAGCAGGAACGGGGCTGTTCCTTTTGTTCTACGGTCAGACCAATACACAGCGAAATCTCTTTTATGAGGCGCTGTTCATCGGCTGTATTCTGACGGCCACGTCCGTCTCCATTACTGTGGAGGCTCTGCGGGAGCTGGGACATTTGAAGGGCAAAGTGGGGACCACCATTATGTCCGCCGCCATCATTGACGACGTGCTGGGCATCATCGTGCTGACGCTCATCAGCGGTTTGAAGGACCCCAATACTTCTATTTTGATGGTGGGAGTCAATACGGTGGCGTTTTTTGTGTTCTCCGCCGTGGTTGGGTACATCATTTTCCGCTGCTTTAAGTGGATGGACGCAAAGCATCCCCACACCCGCCGGGTGCCGATCCTGGCCCTGGCCTTTTGTATGGCTATGTCCTATGTGGCGGAGGCCTACTTTGGGATTGCCGATATCACCGGCGCCTATCTGGCCGGACTGGTGCTTTCCAATCTCCACGACGCTCCTTACATCGAGCGGAAGATGGACATCAACGCCTATATCATCTTTGGCCCGCTGTTCTTTGCCTCCATTGGTCTGAGCACGGATGTGGGAGACATGGACAGCAAGCTCATGCTCTTCACCCTGGCCTTTGTGGTGGTGGCGCTGCTGGCCAAAATCGTGGGCTGCGGCGGTATGGCCCGGCTGTGCGGATTTAACGGGAGCGAGTCTCTGAAAATCGGCGTGGGCATGATGAACCGGGGCGAGGTGGCCCTGATCGTGGCCCAGAAGGGTCTGGCACTGGGACTTTTGAACTCCATGTTCTTTACCAGCGTCATTATGCTGATCCTTATCTCCGCCATCGTGACCCCCATCCTCCTGAAGCTGCTCTACCAGCGGGACGAACGGCTGGGAATTACAGAGGAATAAAAAATCAAGCGCCCGAACCATTTTGGTTCGGGCGCTTGCTCGTTATCACGCTTCTCTGCGGGTGGGGTCGGGGCCTACGATGGGGTGAAACTCCGGCTCCGGGTCCATCTTCTCCTTGGTGCCCACACAGCGGTTGATGTGGGTGCCCATGAGATGAAATTTTTCCTCGTAGTCGGTCATGACCCCGCAGATCCCGTTGCCATGGAGGTCACGGGTGACCTCCGACAGGGCATAGCCCGCCTTGGGGAACTGGAACAGGGACCACTCAAACAGGTCGTGGTTGTCGGACTTGAAGTGGATCTGTCCCCCCTCCCGGAGGATGCCCCGGTAGAGCACCAGAAACTGGGGGTGGGTCAAACGGCGGCGGGCGTGCTTCAGACCGGGCCAGGGGTCGCAGAAGTTGATGTACAGCAGATCCACCTCGTCCGGGGCGAAGTAGTCCCGGAGCAGGGCGGCATCGCCGTCAATGAAAAAGATATTATCAAGGCCCTTTTCCATGGAGCGCTCCATGGCAATGACCATGGCGTCGGGCACCCGCTCCAAGGCGATGTACAGCACGTCGGGGTTCTGCTGGGCGGTCTCAGCGGAAAAGCGGCCCTTGCCGCAGCCGATCTCCAGGCGCAGCTCCCGGGCGTCGGGCTTCAGATCCCGCCAGTGGCCCCGGTACTGGGCGGGGTCGGAAATCAAATACCGGGCACACCGCTCCATGCGGGGGACCAGGTTGGGCTTTTTTCTCATTCTCATTGGAATTCATACACCTCTCAGGCAAATTGCAAGGGTATCTTACCACAAAGGGCGGCGCCTTGGCAATCCTTAAGCCCGTGGTTTTCCGGGAAAGTTCCCTTTGGGCTGTTTTCAGCCCTGGGCGGCCTGGCGGGCGATGAGGTCGGCAATGATTTGGGAGGCACCGGAGGGCAGGACGGCCATATTGTCGTACCACTGATCTTTCCACCGCATGAGGGTGAGCACGTGGCAGCCGTCCTCCTCCTCCAAAAACAGCAGCTGGTCCCAGGGCTGCTCCCCCCACTGCTGGGGCGGGAGAAAGGAGAGACGGGCGTTCCAGTCCGGGAGATGGCTTTCGTGGAGGTAGATGGAGGCCCGGGGAGAATTCTCCCCCTGGGCAAAGAGGGCCCTCAGCTCCTCCAGAAGCTGCGGGTCGGTGAGGGCAGCGCTGGAGGTGCCGCTGGACAGAGGGCTGACGGCCAGATAGACGGTGTCCGCCTGGCTCAGCTGCTGCTGAAAGTCCTCCAGGATGAGAAAGCGGACGTCTGTGAGCTCTTCCAGCCGCTGGGCCGTGCCGTCGGGATAGACGGCCAGGGACTGCCAGGACACGGGCCCGGTACTCATCCACAGCCGGTCCTCCCCGGCGCAGTCGCAGAGATAGAAGGAGGGGGTCTCCTTCCAATCCTCCACCATCATCCAGTACAGAGGACACGCCCCGCCATGGTCCGGGGAGGGCTGGAGGGAATCGGAGGTCTCCTGGCCGGAGGCGAGGAGGGTGCGGATCTCCTCCACCCGGTCAGGGCGGTAGACAGGCAGAGGCCTCCGGAAATTCCGAATGGTGTCCGATTGGTCCAAGGCCCGGAGAAAGTCTTGGTAGCTGTGAATCTCCGGCGGCTTCACAAAGGACACCACCGCGGCCAGAGCCAGGACGGACACAGCCAAAAACAGGGCCGTTTTCACGGTGTGGGGCCGCTTCACCAGCCGGATGATCCGCTGGCGGATTCCACGGCTCCCCTGGGCCATGGTAGTGGAGCAGGTGAGCACATCCTTGGGACGGGGGCCCCGCCGGGCCACCAGGGAGACGAGGGTGCGGCCATAGGGGATGCGTTCGTCCTCTCCCAAACGGCGGATGGCCCCCTCGTCACAGGCCAGCTCACCGTCCTGCCGGGACAGGTAGGCGGCCGCCCAGACCAGGGGATTGTACCAATGGAGCACCAGCACCAGGCAGCGCAGGGCGGACCAGATGTGGTCCCGGTGGCGAAAGTGGGTGTACTCGTGAGCCAGGGCGTGGCGGAGGGAAGTTTCATCCTGAGCCACCTCCGGGGAGAGGTAGATGTTGGGCCGACGCAGACCGAAGAGGCAGGGGGAGGAGAGGCCGGGCACCACATAGACGGGGGAGGGGACAATCGGCATCCAGCCTCCGGTCCAGGCGCAGGGTGCGGGAAAAGCGGCGGTTGGACCAGAGCAGTACTGCCCCCAGCACCCCCGCCCCCAGGACATAGAGGAGCATCAGGGCCTGGGACAGAGGGAGGTAAAAGGCATAGCGAACAATTCCCTGGGGGGGTGATGACGTCGCAGTCGGGATAATACTCCACCGGAATGCCCAGAATGCTGATGCTGCGGATGGAGTAGGAGGTGACATCCCCCGGCTGGAAAGAGTGCAGCATCTGCTCCACCAATTCCTGGGGGATGTCTACTGTTCCCGTCCGAAAGGCGTAGAGGTCCTCACGTTGCACATAGTCGTTCAGCCGCTGAGAGAGAACGGGGGAGGGAGCCTGGGGCATGGGGACCTGAAAGGGGATGAGCAGCCGCAGCAGTACCACCGCCCACAGGGCGTACCGAACACGGGCGGACAGCCACTCCCGGAGCAGCACCCGGAGAGCCAACACCAGCAGGATCAGCAGGGAGCCGCCCAGCGCCCAGCGAATCAGAAGCTCCATCAGGACCCCTCCTCTTCCGCACGGCGGAGAATGTCGTACAGCTCGTCAATTTCCTCCCGGCTCAGGGCCCGATCCTGGGTCATGGCCGACACCATCAGCCCCACGCTGCCCTGATAGACCCGCTCCAGAAAGGAGCGGGTCTCCTGCCGCCGGGCCTTGTCCTGCTCCAGAACGGGATAATAGCGGCGGGTGCGCCCCACAATCTCACAGCGGATGAGCCCCTTTTCCTCCATGCGGTGGAGGGTGGTGATGGTGGTGCTTTTGGCCCAGCAGATACGCTGTTCCAGGGCCGTCACCAATTCCATTACCGTCATGGGGGACTTGGCCCAAAGGCAGTCCATCACATACCACTCGCTGTTGGTCAGAGCTTTTTCCTCCATAGGTCTTCACCTCCTAAAAGGTCTATCTTGTAGACCTAATATAACATGAAAGGTCTACAATGTCAACCAATGAACCAAAAAGAACGGCCCTCTCCATCAGGAGAGGGCCGAAATATTAGTTGGGCTGGAAGGGCTCCACGCCGCACTGCTCAGGGAAATACACCTGATACCAGATGAGGAAAGACAGCACCGTGTAGAGCTTGCGGTGGGTCTTGGCCTTGCCGGTGTAGTGCTGCTCCAGCAGATCCAGCAGGTACTTCTGATCGAAGAACTCAGACACATAGTCCTGGCTCAGCAGGTCCTTGGCCCAGTTGTAGTACTT
>CALWOP010000112.1 GCA_944383195.1 uncultured Oscillospiraceae bacterium | reverse complement strand
CGCTTCTTCTGATTTTGTGAAAACATCATAATTGCACCGTATGTTTTCCTTACATCTTGTATTTTACATGAAAATTGGTATAATGAAAAGTACCACTATTGTATATTTGCTATATGTTTAAGGTATGGCGAAGAAAAATGCACAAGAAAAGAGAAATATCTTTTAATTGAAAGAGAAATTACGGAAAAATGTTAGGATGTTTCTTAAAAAACAAAAGGAGGTTGTGCAAAAAACTGAACTATGAAATGAAAATAGAGCCTTTTCTTTTGGAAAGAGATATTGTACAATTTTGATACATCTGCCGGCTGCCCAGAGGGAAAGTGCGCCGTGCAGCCAGACTCAGGGAGGGTCAAAACGTGCTGAAAAAGAGGAGGTATCATTTTGAGCCGACTGTCCATTGAAAATCCAGGAAGAGCTCAGACTGTGTTGAGTATGCTGTATCTGGACATGGACCGCAGGATTCGTTCCAGCCAGCCGGGACTTTGCCCGGTGGATATGTCCTTGAATTTCCTGCGGTTATGTCATGCGCAGACCTGCGGTAAATGTGCGCCCTGCCGGATCGGTCTTAATCAGCTGGCAGTACTGATTGAACGAGTATTGGATCGTACTGCGGATATGGAGACCATTGAACTGATCGAAACCACAGCGCAGGTCATTGCCGATTCTGCCGACTGTGCCATCGGCTATGAGGCTGCCCATATGGTTCTTAAGGGCGTGCGGGGCTTCCGAGAGGATTATGAGGAACATGTACGTACCGGACGATGTATCTGCGGCCTGAGCAGCCCGGTGCCCTGTGTTTCCACCTGTCCTGCCCACGTGGATATTCCGGGCTATGTGGCGCTGATCCGGATGGGGCGGTATGAAGACGCAGTGCGTCTCATTCGGAAAGACAATCCATTCCCCGCTGCCTGCGCCTATGTGTGCGAGCATCCCTGTGAAGAACAGTGCCGCCGGAAAATGGTGGATGACAGCGTGAATATCTGCGCCTTGAAGCGCTTTGCTGTGGACCATGCGGGAGATATGCCGGCTCCGTCCCGGGCGGAAGAGACGGGCAAGCGGGTGGCCGTTATCGGCGGAGGCCCTTGCGGCCTGACGGCTTCCTATTATTTGTCCTTGATGGGACATCGGGTGACGGTGTATGAACAGCGGCCCAAGCTGGGCGGGATGCTCCGCTACGGCATTCCGAACTACCGTCTGCCCCAGGAAGTGCTGGATCGGGATATAACTCACATCCTCTCCGCGGGGGTGGAGGTGTGTACCGGGGTTTCGGTAGGCCGTGACCTGCCCATGGAACAGATCCAGAAAGAGTTTGACGCGGTGTATATCGCCATCGGCGCCCACACAGATAAAAAACTGGGCCTGCCTGGTGAGGAAAGCACCAATGTGATCAGCGCAGTGGAACTGCTGCGTGGAGTAGGGGAAGGGAATATTCCAGACTTCAAGGGTAAGAAGATATGTGTCATCGGCGGAGGCAACGTTTCTATGGATGCCACCCGTACCGCAATGCGCCTGGGGGCGGAACAGGTCACCTGTGTTTATCGCCGTCGGGTAGACGATATGACTGCTCTGGCCGAGGAAATCGAAGAAGCCATGGCAGAGGGATGCCAGATCCTGCCTCTCCAGGCCCCAGACCATATTGAAGCGGATGAGCAGGGGAAGGTAGTCGCTTTATGGACCAGGCCCCAGATCATCAGCCGGTATGGACGGGACGGACGGCCTTCGCCGGCCAATGCCCAGGAAAAGCAGTTTAGAATCCCGTGTGACTATGTGATCGTGGCTATTGGTCAGGCCATTGAGGCCCAGCCCTTTGAGTCCATTGGTGTGACCACCCACCGGGGAGCCATTTTGGCCGATCTGAGCAGCGCGGTACCGGGGGTGGACAACGTGTTTGCCGGAGGCGACGCCGTCTCCGGTCCGGCCACTGTCATTCGGGCTGTCGCCGCTGGAAAGGTGGCGGCCGCCAATATTGACAACTATTTGGGATTTGACCACAAAATCAGCTGTGATGTGGAGATTCCTCCCGCCCATTTGACCAACACGCCGCCCTGCGGCCGGATCAATTTGCGCAACCGGAACCTGAGAGGCTGCGTAGGCGATTTTTCGCTGGTCAAGGAGGGAATGACCCTGGAGGAGGCTCAGCAGGAGTCCAGCCGCTGCCTGCGGTGTGACCACTTCGGTTATGGAAGCTTTAAGGGGGGGAGAAAGACAGAATGGTAACGTTAACCATTAACAATCAGACCATCCAGGTACAGGAGGGTGTCACGATTCTGGAAGCTGCCACCCAAATTGGAATTCAGATCCCCCACCTGTGCTATTTAAAAGAGATCAATGAAATTGCCGCCTGCCGGGTCTGCTGTGTGGAGGTGGAGGGAGAGCGGGCTATGGTCACTGCCTGCAATACTCCGGTGCGGGATGGCATGGTGGTGCACACCAATTCACCCCGGGCCAGAACCACGCGCCGGGTCAATGTGGAGCTGCTTCTGTCTCAGCATGACTGCCAGTGTGCCACCTGTATACGCAGCGGGAACTGTATGCTGCAGACCATTGCCAACGATCTTGGTATTATTACCGTTCCCTATGAGACGCAGCTTCCCCAGGGACTGCGCCGAGCCTGGACCACCACCTTCCCCTTGTTCCACGACTATAACAAGTGTATCAAATGTATGCGCTGCGTGCAGGTCTGTGATAAGATCCAGTCCCTGGGGATTTGGGAGCTGACAGGGACCGGCGGCCGGGCCACTATCGACGTGTCGGGAAATCGTGTGATCAAAGACTCCGACTGCGCCCTGTGCGGCCAGTGCATTACCCACTGTCCCACCGGAGGTATGCGGGAGCGCAGCGACACCAAAAAGGCATTTTCCGCCTTGGCCGATCCGGAAAAGATCACGGTAGTCCAAGTGGCTCCTGCGGTGCGGACCGCATGGGGGGAATACTTTGGACTCAGCAGCGAGGAGGCCACGGTGGAGCGGATGGCTGCCACCCTGCGCCGTCTGGGCTTTGACTACGTCTTTGACACCAACTTTGCCGCGGATCTGACTATTATGGAGGAGAGCCATGAGCTGTTAAAGCGCATGAAGTCCGGAGAGCTGGAGCGCTGGCCCATGTTCACCAGCTGCTGCCCTGGCTGGGTGCGCTTTTTGAAGAGCCAGTACCCCGAGCTGGTGGGTCAGCTGTCCACGGCCAAAAGTCCCCAGCAGATGTTTGGCAGCGTGGCCAAGAGTTGGTTTGCCCAGAAGCTGGGGGTGGAGCCGGAGAAGATTTTCTGTGTGTCCATCATGCCCTGTGTGGCCAAAAAAGCGGAGTGTGAATTGCCCACCATGGCTACGGAGCACGGCCCGGATGTGGATCTGGTGCTGACGACCAGGGAACTGGTGCGGATGATTCGGGCTGATAAACTGGACCCAACTGCCATTGCGCCGGAACCCCTGGACGACCCCATGGGGGTCTACACCGGAGCGGGAGCTATTTTCGGCGTGACCGGAGGGGTGATGGAGGCAGCCCTGCGCACAGCTTCCTACGTACTTACCGGGGAGAATGGGTCGCCGGAACAGTTTTCTGAGGTTCGGACAGGACCTGGTTTCCGGGAGGCTGTCTATGACCTGGCGGGGGTGTCTCTGCGCTGTGCAGTGGTCAGCGGATTGGGTAACGCCAGGGAACTGATGGAACGGCTGCGTGCTGGAAAAGTCCATTATGACTTTGTAGAGGTCATGGCCTGTCCCGGCGGCTGCGTAGGGGGAGGCGGACAACCGATCTCCATGGAAGAGGAGCGGTCGCCCCAGCGCAGCCAGACCTTGTATGCACTGGATCAAAACAGCACGATCCGCTTCTCCCACGAGAATCCGCAAGTAGAAAAACTGTACCGTGAGTTTTTGGGTCAACCGCTCAGTGAGCAGGCAGAGGCATTGCTGCATACCGACCATACTGCTTGGAATATGCCCCATTAAGTAAAAAAACCCCTCTCCGTACCATACGGAGAGGGGTTTTTCATAAACATAACAGCTGGAAAACGGGGTGTGCTAACGGCGCAGATAGGCAGGAGGGCGGTATTGGAGAGCCTCTGCCAGGTGAGGGACCTGGATGGTCTCGCTCTTATCCAGATCGGCAATGGTTCGGGCCACCCGGAGGATACGGTCATAACTGCGGGCCGTAAGACCCATTCGCTCAAAGGCCCCTTTCATCAGCGCTTGGCAGTTTTCGTCCAGACCACAAAACTGGTCCAGGGCATCCCGTCCCAGCTGAGCGTTACAGGGCACGCCGGTATGGCTCTGGCGGGCAGTCTGGAGCGCCCGAGCGCCATCCACCCGGCGCTTTACCTGCTGGGAGGACTCCGAGGGCTCCCGCTGGGCAAGTTCATCAAATTCCAGGGGAGATACCTCTACAAACAGATCCATGCGGTCCAAAAGGGGGCCGGACAGGCGGGAGAGATACTTTTTGACTTCGTTTTCCGTACACTTGCACCGACCGGAGGGGTGGCCGTACCAGCCGCACTTGCAGGGGTTCATGGCGCATACCAGCATAAAGCGGCTGGGGTATGTGACGGTGCCCGCGGCCCGGGAAATCTGGACCTGGCCGTCCTCCAAAGGCTGTCGCAGCACCTCCAACACTTCCTTGGGAAACTCGGGCAGCTCATCCAAAAACAGGACCCCATTGTGGGCCAGAGAGATTTCTCCGGGCCTGGGATTGGAGCCGCCTCCAGCCATGCCGGTGGAAGAGATGGTATGGTGAGGGGAACGGAATGGACGTATGGAAACAAGCGGCTGCTGTGCGGTGGTGAGCCCCATGACCGAATGAATCTCCGTGGACTCCAGTGCCTCCTGGTGGGTCATATCGGGCAAAATCCCCGGCAGGCGCCGGGCCAGCATGGATTTGCCTGTTCCCGGAGGGCCGGACATGAGGACGCTGTGGCCGCCGGCGGCGGCAATTTCCAAAGCGCGTTTTACCTGTTCCTGGCCCTTTACCTCAGAAAAATCGGGACAGTGGACGACCTGGGCGCCAGGCGTCCAGGGGGGAGCGGGGGAGAGGGGGGCTTCTCCCGTGAAATGCCGTACCAGCTGCTCTACATCCCGAACCGGATAGATCGTGGGGCCTTCCGCTAATGTAGCTTCAGCGGCGTTGTCCTCTGGAACATACAGCGTTTCAATTCCGGCGCGCTTGGCCGCCAACGCCATGGGCAGCATCCCGGCACAGGGGCGCAGCTGCCCCGACAGGGACAGTTCTCCCACAAACGCGCAGTTCTCTTTTGGCAGCTTCAGCTGTCCGCCTGCGGCTAAAATCCCTACCAACATAGGCAGGTCGTAAAGTGTGCCGGCTTTTTTGACATGGGCGGGAGCCAGATTGATGGTGATGCGGCTGACAGGAAAGGTGAAGCCGCAGTTTTTAATGGCAGCGCGCACCCGGTCGCGGGCCTCGCTTACTGCCGCGTCCGGCAGGCCTACTACCGTGAAAGCGGGAAGACCGCTGGACAGATCGCACTCAGCAGACACTGGATAGCCGGACACTCCGTGTAATCCCAGGGAACGAATGGCACAGACCATTGCGCCACCTCCAAAGTTCCAGAATCGATAACAAAACTATTTTACCTGTTTTGCCTCTCCTTTGCAAGAGACAAGCGGCATGAGGACTGCGGCGGAAAAAGAGCGGGGGATTTACAAAAAGGGAACGGGGAGAGACAAAAGAAAAAGAGGAAAACGGACTGCAAATTTTCAAGGCATCCGATGAAAAAATTGGGGCAAAAAGTTTACAAACACTTTAAAAAGTGATACACTACCTCTGTACATATAAAATAGCCAGCACCCGTTCTGCTTGGGTGCGGTGCCGTTATGTCCAGGTATAGCAAAACAGCTATATTTTTTATAACTGTTTTCACCATGGTCAGATTTGGACAGGGCTGTACAATAGAGCAGAGAGCGATTCCGGGGTATGGTTTCCGTGCCCCAAAATTAGGAAGAAAGTAGGGAACTCTATGGCAAGAAAGTTCAAAACCATGGACGGCAACAATGCGGCTGCGTATGTCAGCTACGCCTTTACTGAGGTAGCCGGCATTTACCCCATCACGCCGTCCAGCCCCATGGCTGACTATGTTGACCAGTGGGCGGCCCAGGGTCAGAAGAACATCTTCGGTACCACCGTCAAGGTCATCGAGATGCAGTCTGAGGCCGGCGCCGCCGGTACCGTTCACGGCTCGCTGAATGCGGGCGCGCTGACCACCACCTATACCGCCTCTCAGGGCCTGCTGCTGATGATCCCCAATATGTACAAGATCGCCGGCGAGCTGCTGCCCTGTGTGTTCCATGTTTCCGCCCGTACCGTGGCCGCCCAGTCTCTGAACATTTTCGGCGATCACTCCGACGTTATGGCCTGCCGTCAGACCGGCTTTGCCATGCTGGCGGAGGGCAACGTCCAGGAAGTCATGGATCTGGCCGCTGTTGCCCATCTGTCCGCCATCAAGGGCCGTGTTCCCTTTATCAATTTCTTTGATGGATTCCGCACCTCCCACGAGATCCAGAAGGTCGCCATCTGGGATTACAATGACCTGGCTGAGATGGTGGATATGGACGCGGTCAACGCTTTCCGTAAGCGCGCGCTGAACCCCGAGCACCCCACCATGCGCGGCTCTCATGAGAACGGCGACATCTTCTTCCAGCACCGCGAGGCTGCCAACAAGTACTACGATGCTCTCCCCGAGATCGTGGAGGAGTACATGGGCAAGGTCAACGCCAAGCTGGGCACCGACTATCAGCTGTTCAACTACTACGGCGCGGCTGACGCCGACCGGGTCATCATCGCTATGGGCTCCATCTGTGACGTGGCCGAGGAGGTCATCGACTACATGAACGCCCACGGTGAGAAGGTAGGCCTCATCAAGGTCCGTCTGTACCGCCCCTTCCGCGCGGACAAGCTCATCGCCGCCATCCCCGCCACCGCCAAGAA
>CALWOP010000111.1 GCA_944383195.1 uncultured Oscillospiraceae bacterium | reverse complement strand
CGCATCACCAGCGCCGACTCCAACAACATCGGCCTGGATATGGAGCTGGACGCCATCCTGGCGGTGGCTCTGGGCGGCAACAGCCTGGGCGGCGGCCGGTTTAATCTGGCCGGCTCCATCATCGGCGCCTACACCATTCAGGCCATTACCACGACCATGCTGGCCATGGGCGTGTCCACCGCGGTAAACCCGGTCTTTAAGGCTATCGTGGTCATTGCCATTGTGGCCATTCAGGCTCCCCCGGTCAAAGCCTGGTTCAAAAAGCGCGGCGCGGCAAAGGCCGCTGCCCGGAAGGAGGCGGTGGGGGTATGAAATCCGCGAACATGTTGAAGACGCGAAAGAACATCAACAGCAACACCCTGCTGCTTTTGATCACCATTGCCCTGTTTGTAGTCCTGTACGCCGCTGGCTGTGTGGTGTACGGCAGCAGAGGCTTTACCAATTTGCAGACCTTCCTCAATTTGTTCCGCACCAACGCGGGCCTGATTTGTGTGGCCTGCGGACTGACCTGCGTCATGCTCACCGGCGGCATTGACATCTCGGTGGGCTCCCTGGTGGCACTGGACTGTATGCTTCTGGCCTACGGAATGAGCGAGTGGGGGCTGAGCGCCCCAGTCATGGTGCTGCTGGTGCTGGTCATCGGCGTGGTCTTCGGCCTGGTGCAGGGCTACTGTGTGGGCTATCTTCAGATCCAGCCGTTTATCGTTACCATGGCGGGAATGTTCTTTGCCCGGGGCATGACGGCGGTGATCTCCACCAACCAGCTGTCCATCACGGCGGAGATCAATCAGCTTTTCTATGACATAGCCAATTTCCGCATCTATCTGCCTGCGGCTCTGGGGTATGCCAACAAGAAGGGTATCATTCAGGTGCCTTACATCGGCATCGGCGTGGTGGTGGCCCTTGCGGTGCTGGTCGTCATCTTCCTGGTGCTTCGCTATACCAAGTTCGGCCGCTCCCTGTACGCGGTGGGCGGCAGTGAGCAGAGCGCGGCCATGATGGGCCTGGATGTGAAGAAGACCAAAATGAAAGCGTATGTGCTTTCTTCTTTCCTGTGCTCCATTGGCGGCATCTGCTACTGCATGAATACCATGTCTGCCAGCGTATCTCAGGCCACTGGCATGGAAATGGACGCCATTTCCTCCGCCGTCATCGGCGGCACCCTGCTCACCGGCGGCGTGGGCAATGTCATCGGCACGCTCTTTGGCGTACTGATCAACGGCACCATTTCCACCATTGTGCAGACCAACGGCAAGCTGGCCTCCTCCTGGCCCAACATTCTGACGGCCGCTCTGCTGTGCTTCTTCATCATTCTTCAAAGTATCTTTGCCAAACTCAAGGAAAAGTCCAAGTAATAGGGGAGAACGAAAACTATGGATATTCAGGAAGCCATCCAAAGGGGAGAGGCCTGCCTTGGCATTGAACTGGGCTCCACCCGCATCAAAGCGGTGCTCATCGGCCCGGATCATGCCCCCATTGCCTCCGGGGACTACGGCTGGGAAAACCGGCTGGAGGGAGGATACTGGACCTACCATATGGAGGATGTGTGGACCGGCTTACAGACGGCCTACGCCAATCTGCGCGCAGATGTGAAAAAACGCTATGGGCTGGAGCTGACTGGGGTAAAGGCCATGGGCTTTTCCGCCATGATGCACGGCTATCTTCCCCTGGATGCACAAGGGGAGCTTCTGGCTCCCTTCCGCACCTGGCGCAACACCACCACCGGACAGGCGGCCCAGGCGCTGACGGAGCGCTTTTCCTTCAACATTCCCCAGCGCTGGTCCATTGCCCACCTCTATCAGGCCATGCTCAACGGGGAAGAACACGTAAAGGACATCGCCTATCTCACCACCCTGGCCGGGTACGTCCACTATAAGCTCACCGGACAAAAGGTGCTGGGGGTGGGGGAGGCCAGCGGGATGTTCCCCATCGACAGCAACACCCGGGACTACGACCAGGCCATGGTGGATTCCTTTGACGCTCTGGCGGGCGAAATGGGCTATCCCTGGAAGCTGCGGGACATTCTGCCCCAGGTGCTGTGCGCCGGGGAGGCGGCCGGCCGGCTGACCCCGGAGGGGACGCGGCTGCTGGACCCCACCGGAGCATTGCAGCCGGGTGTGCCCCTGGCGCCCCCGGAGGGAGACGCGGGCACCGGCATGGCGGCCACCAACGCGGTGGCCAAGCGTACCGGCAATGTGTCCGCCGGCACCAGCGTCTTTGCCATGATCGTGCTGGAAAAGGCGCTGTCCAAGGTCTATCCCGAGATCGACATGGTCACCACGCCGGACGGCGCTCCGGTGGCTATGGTCCACTGCAACAACTGCACCAATGAGATCAATGCCTGGGCCCAGGTGTTCAAGGGCTTTTTGGAAGCCCTGGGCCAGACGCCCGACATGAATCAGATTTTTACCGCCATGTTTTCCTCCGCCCGGCAGGGCGAGGTGGATGGCGGCGGGCTGGTGCTCTATAACTACCTGTCCGGCGAACCCATTACCAACCTGGAAGAGGGACGGCCCCTGCTGGTCCGAGGGCCGGATGCCCAGCTGACCTTTGCCAATTTCATGCGCACGCAGCTCTATTCCGCCCTGGCTACGCTGAAGATCGGCCTGGATATCCTGGCCCAGGAAGAGGTGGCTGTGGATCGCCTGCTTGGCCACGGAGGATTTTTCAAGACCCCGGTGGTGGGCCAGAAGATCCTGGCTGCCGCGGCGGGCGCTCCGGTGTCTGTGATGGAGACGGCCGGGGAGGGCGGCCCCTGGGGCATGGCCCTGCTTGCCGCCTACATGGTCAATAAAGAGGCGGGAGAGCGCCTGGAGGACTATCTGGACAACAAGGTATTTGCTGGACAGCGGGTGTCCACCCAGACGCCGGACCCAGAGGAACAGGCTGGATTTGCACAATTCCTGGGCCGTTATACCAAGGCCCTGGAAGTGGAACGAACTGCGGCGGAACAGGTATAAAAGGTCAATATATAAATGCCCCGAGGGCGCAACGAAATGGAGGTTATTCTCATGAATATGTATGATAAGCAGTTTTGGTTTGTAGTGGGCAGCCAATTCCTGTATGGCCCGGAGGTCTTGGAGATCGTGGCGGCACGGGCCGCTGAAATGGCGGATAAGCTGAATGCTTCGGGGAACCTGCCCTGCAAGCTGGTCTATAAGCTGACGGCGAAGACCAACCAGGAAATCGCCGATATTGTGAAAGAGGCCAACTACGACGATAATTGCTGCGGCATCATCACCTGGTGCCACACCTTCTCTCCCTCCAAGATGTGGATCAACGGCTTTGTTAATTTGCAGAAGCCCTACTGCCACTTTGCTACCCAGTATAACCGTGAGATCCCCAACGAGGAGATCGACATGGACTTCATGAACCTGAACCAGGCTGCCCACGGGGACCGGGAGCACGGCTTTATTGCCGCCCGCCTGCGTATGCCCCGGAAGGTCATTGCCGGCTACTGGCAGGATGAGGAGGTCCAGAAGCGCCTGGGCAGCTGGATGCGCGCCGCGGTGGGCGTGGCTTACAGCAAGGGACTGAAAGTCATGCGCTTTGGCGACAATATGCGGGAAGTGGCGGTCACCGAGGGCGATAAGGTTGAGGTTCAGGCCAAGCTGGGCTGGCAGGTGAACACCTGGGCCGTGGGCGACCTGGTGAAAGAGATGAACTCCGTCACCGAGGCTGAGATCGATGAGCTGATGGAGACCTACAAGGCCAGCTACGACATCGCCACCGATGATGTGCAGGCCATCCGCTACCAGGCCCGGGAAGAGATCGCCATGAAGAAGATGATGGACGCCGAGGGGTGCAAAGCTTTCTCCAACACCTTCCAGGATCTGTACGGCATGGAGCAGCTGCCCGGCCTGGCCAGCCAGCACCTGATGGCCCAGGGCTATGGCTACGGCGGCGAGGGTGACTGGAAGGTGGCCGCCATGACTACTATTATGAAGGTGATGGGGGAGAATGGCAACGGTGCCTCCGCCTTTATGGAGGACTACACCTATCACCTGGTGCCCGGCCAGGAGTACAGCCTGGGCGCCCATATGCTGGAGGTTTGCCCCTCTCTGGCGGCCGGAAAGCCCCGCATCGAGACCCACCACCTGGGCATCGGCATGAACGAAAAGAACCCCGCCCGCCTGGTCTTTGAGGGCAAGGAGGGGGATGGCATCGTGGTCAGCCTCATCGACATGGGCGGCCGCCTGCGTCTGATTTGTCAGGACATCCACTGTGTCAAGCCCATCATGCCCATGCCCAATCTGCCCGTTGCCCGGGTCATGTGGCAGGCGGAGCCCTCCCTCACCACCGGCGTGGAGTGCTGGATCACGGCTGGCGGAGCCCACCACACGGTCCTCAGCTATGATGTGACCGCCGAGCAGATGAAAGACTGGGCCAACATGATGGACATTGAGTTTGTCCACATTACCAAGGACACCACTGTGGAGGGGCTGGAACAGCAGCTCTTCCTCAACGACATCGCCTGGAAGCTGAAGAATCTGTAATACAAGTTTAAAGTGCCGCCGGGCAGGTCTGCTGTCCGGCGGCCGCTTGGAAAGGAGCCATATTATGCTGGAAGAACTGAAAAAGCAGGTCTGTGAGGCAAACCTGCTTTTACCCAAACATGGGCTTGTGACCTTTACCTGGGGCAATGTGTCCGGGGTAGACCGGGAGCGGGGCCTGATGGTCATCAAGCCCTCAGGTGTGGAGTATGACGGCATGAAGCCCGAGGACATGGTGGTGGTCAGTCTAAAGACAGGCGAGCGGGTGGAGGGGAACTACAAGCCCTCCAGCGACACGGACACCCACCTGGCCCTTTATCGGGCGTTTCCAGCCCTGGGAGGCGTAGTCCATACCCACAGCCGCTGGGCCACCTCCTTTGCCCAGGCGGGCAGGGGAGTGCCTGCCATGGGAACCACCCAGGGGGACTATTTTTATGGAGAGATCCCCTGTACCCGGAAGATGACCCCGGAGGAGATCGCGGGCAAGTATGAGCTGGAGACAGGCAATGTGATCATTGAGACCTTCCGCGACCGGAAGATCGACCCCGCCCAGGTCCCTGCCGTGCTGGTCCACAGCCATGGACCCTTTACCTGGGGGACAGACCCATTTAACGCCGTCCACAACGCCGTGGTGCTGGAGGAAGTGGCCTTTATGGACTTCCATGCCATGGCGCTTACGCCGGGGCTTCCTCCTATGCAGCAGGAGCTGCTGGATAAGCACTACCTGCGCAAGCATGGCCCTGGGGCATATTATGGACAGGGTTAGGGGAGAGGCAGTACCTGCATCAATTTTGAGCGGCGCTTTTTTTCAGATCATACTTTGCGAGACATAAATATAATCTGGAGACTGCCTGGATGATTCCAATAACCACATAATGAAAACAAAGTAAAAGGGCTTGCTGCCTGCGTTTCGCAGGCAGCAAGCCCTTTTGGCTGCTGAAAGAATATCGCCCAAAATTGTTGTTTAGCTTTTATAATTATTTGGTGGCCCAATTCCCGGTTGCCTCAGCGGTGAGGTAAGCGTTGATAAAGCCGTCCAGGTCACCATCCATCACGGAATTGATGTTGCTGGTCTCAAAGGCTGTGCGGTTGTCTTTCACCAGCTGATAAGGCATAAATACATAGGAACGGATCTGGCTGCCCCACTCGATTTTCAGCTGTACGCCTTTCAAGTCGGAGATCTTTTCCGCTTTTTCCTGCATCTGCAGCTCCACCAGCTTGGCGCGGAGCATCTTCATACAGTTGTCCTTGTTCTGGAACTGAGAGCGCTCCTGCTGGGAAGCCACCACCACGCCGGTAGGCTTGTGAATCAGGCGCACCGCGGAGGAGGTCTTGTTGACGTGCTGGCCGCCTGCGCCGCTGGCCCGGTAGACCTGCATCTCAATGTCCTCGGGGCGAATCTCGATCTCCACATCCTCGGGCAGGTCGGGCATAACCTCTACAGAAGCAAACGAGGTCTGCCGCCGGGCGTTGGCGTCAAAGGGGGACACACGAACCAGGCGGTGGACACCGTGCTCACCCCGGAGATAGCCATAGGCGTTGATCCCCTCGATCATAATGGTGGCAGATTTGATGCCCGCCTCGTCTCCCTCCTGATAGTCCATGATCTGGTAGGTAAAGCCGTGGCGCTCTGTCCATCTGGTGTACATCCGGTAGAGCATCTGAGCCCAGTCCTGGGCCTCGGTGCCGCCAGCACCGGGATGGATGGTCAAAATCACATTGGAGCGGTCGTATTCGCCGGTAAGCAGAGTCTCCAGCCGGGCGGATTCCATGTTGGCCTCCAGCTGGGCGAAGCCCTCTTCCAGTTCGGGCAGCAGAGACTCGTCCTCGAACTCGTTGCCCATCTCGCACAGGGCCATCAGGTCATCCCACTGGCGCTGGCGCTTGTTTTGGCTGTCCACCTTGTCCTGCAGATTCTTGATCCGCTGCTGCACTTTCTGGGCCTTGGCCAGGTTGTCCCAGAATCCATCCGCCGCAGACTCGGCCTGCAGCATATCCAGCTCCCGCTCTGCGCTCTCCAGGTCCAGTGCCTGGGCCAGCTCTTTCAGGGAAGGGGCCAAATTATTCAGTTTTACTTTATATTCGTCAAACTGGAGCATAAATGTCCCACTCTTTCTTTTAATTTCCGATTTCAGCCCAATTATTATATATGAATGGCCTGGAAATGTAAAGAAAAACCTGTATCTTTCCGCCAAAAGGCCGTCTCCCTACAAGGAGACGGCCTTTTTTACCGGTCGCTGATCAGCCATCCCTCGCCCCGGAAGATCAAGTCGTCCACATCGGTTTTTTTCTCTCCGGTTGCAGCAGCACTCTCTGGCAGCAAAACCTTTTCATCACTCATAGGTCTGATTCCTCCAATCGTAAAGTTGAGATATACGTATCAGTATATGCAGGGAAGCATATAGTATGTGTACGTTTTCGTACAACAGACGAAAGTAAATTTTG
>CALWOP010000110.1 GCA_944383195.1 uncultured Oscillospiraceae bacterium | reverse complement strand
ACGTCAAACTGTGTGGCGGGCAGGTTTTCTGTCATGATCGCGCCGCCGCCGTTGGCAAAGATCCAGATCACAACGGCAATGGTGACCACGAAAATAACCGTACTTTGCAAAACGTCTGTCATCAGCACGCCCCACAGTCCGGACATGGAGCTGTAGACCATCACGATCAGGAACGTAATGATCGCGCCCCAGACTCCGGGCAGCCCGGCATACTCAAACAGCAGCCGCCCGGCCATGATTTGTCCGGCACAGATGGCGATCATGGCGCAATAGTGGAGAATGGCGATCAGTACTGTCCTTTCCCCGTTTCCCGCTTTTCATACAGGGCCAGGATCGTACCCATCGTACCATACATGGCGGCCATGTAGTCATGGATCGGCCCCTTGCTTCGCTCCACATGATCCCCCTCCATGCGGGTCACGCCGGACATGGCGGAGATGATCCCGTCAAAGGCCAGGCGGTCACGCAGCGGGCCGGTCTGGCCGAATCCGGTGATGGAGACCATGATAATGCCCGGGTTGATCTGCTTGACCTGCTCATAGCTCAGTCCCATTTTCTCCATCGTCCCGGCCCGGAAATTTTCCACCAGAACGTCGGACTTGGCGATCAGCTTCTTGGCGATCTCCAACCCTTCCGGGGTACGCATATCGGCGGTCACGCTTTTCTTGTTGCGATTGCACGCCTGGAAAAACAGGCTGATCCCGTCTTTCCAGGGGCCGGCGGTGCGGGTGATCTCGCCCTCTCCGGGCTTTTCGATCTTGATCACTTCCGCCCCCATGTCTGCCAGCAGTTCCCCGCAGTAGGGGCCGGCGATGTAGCGGGTCAGATCCACCACTCTGACCCCACTGAGAATGCCGCTCATGTTCCCGTTGCCTCCTTTCTGTTTATATCGGGTCAATTATAGCGCTCATACAGCGCAGCTTTCAGGCCGCCCTGATTGATGGCATCCCGGAACTCGCCCATTTCTTTCTTCTGCATATTGGTACGGGACAGGTTGAACATCTCCGCGCAGTAATCCAGCGTATTGGAGAAGCCACGGATATCGTACATTTTCCGGATGGCGTGCTTCATCATCCCCATGCTCTCCGCGGGAATCCGGGCCACCTGGCGTGCCACCTCCATGGCGCGTTCCTCCAGCTTTTCAAAGGGGACCACTTCATTGACAACCCCCATCTCCCGCATCTCCTCGCCTGTGAAGTACTTGCCCTCAAAATACCACTCCACCGCCTTGTTGAAGGGCAGCTTCCACAGCTCCACGGGGATCTCCGGGGTGTAGCCCAGCACGATTTCCGGATTTCCGAAGGCCGCGTTGTCCGCGGCAATGACCAGGTCGCTCATCAGGGCGATGGTGTTGCCGCCGCCAATGCAGTAGCCCTGGACGGCGCTGATCACCGCCTTGGGCAAATACCAGAGATAGCGGAAGAAGTCCAGTTCATGCTGCGTATCCGCCCGGCGCTCCACAATGTCGGTAATGTTGTTGTTCATGCTCTCTTTCAGATCAAAACCGGCGGTAAAGGCTTTCTCGCCGGCGCCGCGGATGACAATGACCTTGACCTCCGGGTCATCGTTGGCCTGGTGAAGGCAGTCGCCCAGGCCGTTGAGCAGTTCCGTATTCAGCGCGTTGCGCTTCTCCGGACGATTCAGGGTGATCACTGCGATGGAATCTTGCTTCTCATACAAAATAACGCTCATCATGGGTTCCTCCGCTCTATCGTAATATAGTTTCCCTTTCAGGGCTGGCCAACATCGGTTTGGCCGGTTGGCCAGAAATATGGAAGTTTGGGACTTTGGTTATGCCTGCATGGCCTTGATCTCCTGGATCAGGGCGGGGACGATTTCAAACAGATTCCCCACCAGCCCATAGTGGGCCACCTTAAAGATTGGGGCGTCCGGGTCTTGGTTGATGGCCACGATCTGATCTGAGCCGGACATACCGGCCAGATGCTGGATGGCCCCTGAGATACCGCAGGCGATATACAGTCTGGGACGCACTGTGCTGCCTGTCTGTCCCACCTGGTGGCTGCTGTCGATCCAGCCGGAGTCCACCGCCGCCCGGGACGCGCCCACTACCCCGCCCAGCAGCTCAGCCAGCTCCTGGAGCATGGGGAAATTCTCCGGCCCTTTCATTCCCCGGCCGCCGGAAACGATGACGTCTGCCTCTCCAATGCGGAACGGCGTTCCTTCCCGGTGTACCAGTTCCTTGATCCGGGTCCGAATAGACTGCTCCGGCAGATTCTTTTCCAGGCGGACCACCTGGGCGGCGGTACCTACCTGCTCTGCCCGGAACACCCCGGGACGGACTGTACCGATCTGCGGCCGGGTATTGGAGCACAGGATGGTGGCCATGAGATTCCCCCCGAATGCCGGACGGGTCCATGCCACATCTCCCGTCTCCTCATCAATACCCAGGGCGGTACAGTCCGCCGTCAGCCCTGTTTTCAGCCGGCAGGCCACCCTGGGAGCAAAATCCCGCCCATTTTCTGTGGCGCCCACCAGCACGGTGGAGGGATGGTACTCACAGATGAGGTCATACAGCAGCTGGGTATAGGCATCGGTGGAGTACTCTTTGCACTGCGGGCAATCGACCGCCAAAATCCGGTCGGCCCCATAGGACTTGATCTGCTCTGCCAAATCGCCGGTCTGATCGGCAATCACCACAGCCGTCAGCTCCTCCCCGGTCACTGCCTTCAGCTCCCGCCCAGCATGGAGCAGCTCCAGTCCTACCCGCTGGACATGGCCGGCGGTATGTTCGATATAGACCCAAATCCCCTGATGGTTATCTTTGTTCATGCTTGGCACCCCCTCAAATCACATGGGCCCGGGACAGCGCCTGGCACAGGGCCTTGGCCTGGTCCTTCGCGCTCTCCCCCTCGACCCAGACACACTCGGCATGGCGCTCCGGCGTAAAGGTACGCTTGACCTTGGTGGGCGAGCCTGTCAGGCCGATTTTTTCATCCTCCACCGGCAGAGCCTCCCGGTCTAAAATGCCGATCTCCTGCCGGTTTGCCTTTAAGCGGCCCCGAATGGTCTCAAATCTGGGGCGCTCCTCGCCCTTTACCACCGTGATCACCGCGGGAAGGGCCACGGAGAGGATCTCCTGCCGGTCCGGATGCTCACGAACCGCCTCCAGCCGATCTCCATCCGGACGAAGCTGAGAAACATAGGTCACCTGGGCTATCCCCAAATGCTCCGCCATCTCCGGCCCCACCTGGCCGGTGTCTCCATCAATGGCCTGCTTGCCACACAAAATCACATCAAAGGGCCCCAGCTGCCGAACGGCACAGGACAGGATGTAGCTGGTCGCCAGCGTATCCGATCCGCCAAAGCGCCGGTCGGTAATAAGGTGCGCCTCATCCGCGCCCATGGCCAGGGCGTCGGTGAGGATGCTCATGGCCTGGGGCGGGCCCATGGACACCACGCTTACCGTTCCCCCTGCGGCTTCTTTCAGCCGCAGCGCCTGCTCCACCGCATAGGCGTCAAAGGGATTCATGATGCTGGGCACTCCGGTACGGATTAAGGTATTGGTGACCGGATCGATCTTGATTTCCGTTGTATCCGGGACCTGCTTGACGCATACCAGGATTTTCACAATGATTCCCTCCTTATCTCAGCAACGCGCCGGAGACCACGACCCGCTGGATCTGGTTGGTCCCCTCAAAAATCTGGAACAGCTTGGCATCCCGCATCAGCTTTTCAATAGGATAGTCCCGCATATAGCCGTAGCCAGAGAAGATCTGGACCGCGTCTGTGGTCACTTTCATAGCGGTATCGCCCGCCATACACTTGGCCGCCGCGCACATGAGGCCATAGGGCAGGCCATTGTCGATCAGTTCCGCGGCGTGATAGACCAGGCTTCTGGCGGCCTGGGTCTGAATCTCCATGTCCGCCAGCATAAACTGGACCGCCTGCAGCTTGGAAATGGGTTTTCCAAAGCAAATGCGGTTTTTGGTGTACTCCACCGACTGATCCAGCGCGCTCTGGGCAATTCCCACGGCCGCCGCGGCCACCTCCGCCCGGGAGGCGTCCAGCGTCTTCATGGCGATGACAAAGCCCTTGCCCTCCTCTCCCAAGCGGTTTTCCTCGGGCACAAACACGTTTTCCAAAATCACATCCGCCGCCGCGGACAGCCGAAGCCCCATCTTGTCCTCATGGCGGCCCACCGACACGCCCGGCCGGTCCGCTTCCACCAAAAAGGCGGTGATCCCGTGGGTCCCGATATTTTTCTGAGTCTTGGCAAAGATCACGAAAAAGCTGGCATAGGGGGCGTTTGTAATAAAGCACTTGCGCCCATTCAGTACATAGCCCCCGTCCCGGCGTACCGCTGTCGTTTTCAAAGCCGCCGCATCGGAACCGGCATCCGGCTCCGTCAGTCCGAAAGCGGCCAGGTGTCCACTTTGTATCATATCCACAGCATACTGCTTCTGCGCCGGCGACCCCGCGATCATAATGGGCTTGCTGGCCAGGCTGCTGGCCCCCAAGGCATTGGTGATACCGGCTTCCCAGCGGCTGAGCTCTTCCGTCAACAGACACTGGGTGGTCATATCCAGACCCAGCCCGCCATATTCCGCGGGCAGCGTTACAGAAGCAAAGCCGATTTCCACCGCCTGCTTGTAGATCTCAAGCGGCGTTTCTCCCAACAGGTCATATTCCTTGGCCGCCGGCAGCATGACCTGCTTGCCAAATTCCGCGGCCAGGCGTTTCAGATCCCGCTGGTCCTTGGTCAATACGAAACCACTCATCGCTCCAACATCCTTTCTGGCATCCATTCCTCGTTGTGTTATCTCGCTCATTTTTGGGGAGATCCGCTTCGTGTTTTCAGCATAGCACACAAGAAAAGCACGGAAAATCAGTTTTTATTTGCTATAGATACAGCTGAAAACTGTACCTTTTCCATAAAAAAACTCGTCTCTTTTTGTTGTTGCCCTGATTGGTATCTGATATAATAAACGCAACATAAATGTCTGGAGGGATCGAATATGGAAGTTCGTCAACTGCGGTATTTTCTGCAGGTTTATCAGGACGGCAGCATTCTGCGGGCCGCGCAGCATATTTCTATCTCTCAACAGGCACTGAGCAAATCCATTACCCTGCTGGAACAGGAGGTGGGCGTTCCCCTGTTTTTCCGGACTGCCAAAGGCCTCTCCCCCACCGAGACTGGAGAGCTTCTTCGGGAACTGGCACAACCAGTGGTTGATTCCATGGATATTTTGCAAGAAAAAATTTCTGTGTTTTCCAAATTACACAACACCAGCTTTTCCATTGGGATTTGTCAGGGGATCGAACACTTCGTGCGGCAAAAGGATATGGACACCTTTTCTCCTGCCGGCACTTCGGTTCAGATCACCATTGAGGAGCACTCCTATGATGTGTGTGAGACTTTGGTTGCCAACGGCTCTATGACAGCGGCCGTTATCAGCGGTCCCGTCCAAAACCCCCGTCTGGTGACCATCGACCTCTTCCGCCGGCAGCGGTTTGCCCTTATGCGCCGGGACAACCCTCTTGCGAGCAAAGACCTGATCCACATCTCTGATTTAAAGGGACATCGCCTGGTTTTGAACATCAACAACCGCTGCTATAAGACCTTCTGCTCCCTGTGCCAGAGTCGGGGCTTTGACCCTATCGTGCACCGGGTGGGGGACACCAGCACGGTATACAATATGTGCAGTGAACAGGACTATGTGGGCATCAGCATTGACTTCATTGTGCAGAATCTTTGGCAAAGCTACCCTAACGTAATCGCCCGCCCCATTGATTTTCACGAGATCTCCTACCCCGTGTCGTTGATCGTCAGTCCCTCCCAATACAGCCGAAAGATCGTGCAGGCCCTCATTTCCCACATCACTCAGGCGGTCAACGATATCCACCAGTTCGACCTGCATGACCCCAGCTTCCCCTCATTTCAGACTTAGGCGGCACCCCTGATATGGATTGTATGTCTGGCCGATCCTCTGATTTCCCAAAAGACATCTCTTTTACCATCAAAAAAAACGCAGCAAGACCGGCTCTGAGAGCCGGTCTTGCTGCGTTCTTTTTCATTGGAAAGTGTTCTTTCTTTTGTCGGATCAAAACCGCAGAGGGGGGCAACGCCTGTTTCGAGGGGAGAAACCAGCTTGCCTTTTGAAAAGGGGGGCGGATTTAGTACGCGCCGAAGCCGATGAGCACGGCCACGATCATCAAGATCGCCTGGGTCACAAACAGGCACAGGAACACGGGGACCACAAATCTCCACCACTTCTGGATCTTCACGCCAGCCAGGCCGGACATGATAGCGGCAAAGCCGGTGGGCCACACGATGTTGGACAGGCCGTCGCCAAACTGGAAGGCCAGAACGGCAACATCCCGGTGCAGGCCCAGCAGGTCGGACAGGGGAGCCATGATGGGCATGGAAGTGGCGGCCTGACCGGAGCCGGAGGGGATCAGGAAGTTCAGGAAGGTCTGGAGGACCAGCATACACACGGCAGACAGCCAGGCGGGCAGGTAGGACAGAGGCAGGGACATATAGTACACGATGGTGTCAATGATGTTGCCGGCCTGGAGGACCATCAGAATACCACGGGCCAAACCAATCATCATACAGGCCATAGCCACATTGGTGAAGCCCTGCTCATATTTCTTGGCAATGTCATTGAGGCCCCAGCCCATGACAATGGCGCTGAGAATACCCATAATGGTAAAGGAGGCGGCCAGCTCAGGGAAGTACCAGCCATAAGTCTTACAGCCATAAACGATCACGATGATACCGGCCAGCAGGATGAGCAGGACCAGCACTTCCCGCACGCTGAAGCGGGCGTTCTGCACGTCCTCTTCGGACATGGAAGCGGCCACATCATCGTTATAAACCAGGCTCTTGGTGGGGTCGGCCTGGACCTTCAGGGCGTAGCGGATCACGAAGAAGGAGGCCACGGCGATCATGCACAGGTGGCAGAACAGACGGTAGCCGGTGCCGGACATGGGAGGCACCTCGGCAATGCCCTGGGCCACGCCTACGGTGAAGGGGTTGACCATAGCGCCCGAATAGCCCATGCCGGCGCCCAGGGCCACAATGGCCAGGCCCACAATGGCGTCAAAGCCCATGGCAATGGCGATGCCAGTGAACACGGGGATGAACGGGAACCACTCCTCAAACAGACCGATGGTGGAGGAGGCAATGCCGATGATGGTGAGGAACACAGGGATGATGGCCACGCGGGCTTTTCCCTTAAAGAC
>CALWOP010000109.1 GCA_944383195.1 uncultured Oscillospiraceae bacterium | reverse complement strand
TCGAAGGTGCCGCCGCCCAGGTCGTAGACCATGATCTTCTGGGCGTCTTCCTTATCCACACCGTAGGCCAGAGCGGCGGCGGTGGGCTCGTTGATGATACGCTTCACGTCCAGGCCGGCGATCTTGCCCGCGTCCTTGGTGGCCTGACGCTGGGCGTCGGTGAAGTAGGCGGGGACGGTGATCACGGCTTCGGAGACGGTCTGGCCCAGATAGGCCTCAGCGTCGGCCTTCAGCTTCTGAAGGATCATGGCGCTGATCTCCTGGGGGGTGTACTTCTTGCCGTCGATCTCCACCTTGTAATCGGTGCCCATCTCACGCTTGATGGAGCTGATGGTCCGGTCGGGGTTGGTGATGGCCTGGCGCTTAGCCACCTGGCCCACCATACGCTCGCCGTCCTTGGAGAAGGCCACCACAGAGGGGGTGGTGCGGTTACCCTCGGCGTTGGCGATGACGACGGCATCGCCGCCCTCCATAACGGCTACACAGCTATTGGTTGTACCTAAGTCGATACCAATGATCTTAGACATAATGTTTTCCTCCTAAATATATGAAAGATTGTTGTTAACAAAATGAAAAGCGTTATATAGTCACGCTGCGGATTGGACGCGCGGCCGGGTCAGTTGGCCACCTTAACCATGGCAAACCGGATGACCTTTTCTCCCAGCTGGAAGCCGGCCTGAAATACCTCGGCCACCACATTTTCTCCCAGCGTCTCATCTTCCACGTGCATGACCGCATTGTGAAAGTTGGGGTCAAAGCTCTGCCCCAGAGCGGGGATTTCGGTGATACCCAGCTTGGAGAAGATCTCTTTGAGCTGGTTCATGGTCATTTCCACGCCCTTTTTATATGCCTCGTCGGCGGTGGGCTGCTTCAGCGCCCGCTCCAGATTGTCATAGACGGGCAGGAACGCAATGGCAGTGTCCGCCTTTGCCTCGTTCCAGAGGGCCTCTTTTTCCTTGGCAGTTCGCTTGCGGTAGTTGTCATACTCCGCTGCCAGCCGGAGGAACCGATCCTCCTGTGCAGCCAGCTGATCCTGAATGGAGGCTCCATCCTGCTTGGGGGCTTGCTTTTCTTCCGGCTGCTGGCCGGCCTGCGCCCCTTCGTTCTGATCGGGCTGGGCCTCTTCCGTCTGCGTCTGGGAAGCAGCGGCCTGCTCCTGAGCAGTCTCGACCTCAGGCTGATCCTGTGCGGGCATCTCGTTTTTCTTATCCTTTTTACTCACGATACTGTGCTCCTTCGCTACTCAATCGTTCCTGGCGGCTGCGCCTCAGGATTCTTCTTGTTCGTCCGGATCTCCCGCAGGCAGTTCCTTTCCAAACATCCGGGTCAGGCTGTCGGCAAAATAGGACAGCCGGGCAGTTACCTTGGCGTAGTCCATCCGGGTGGGACCGACCACTCCAATGATCCCTTTCATATTGTCCCCAATGTCATAGCTTGCCATCACCACGCTGGTGTCCTTTAAGGCATCGTTGACATTTTCCGGACCGATGAGAATGTCCATGCTCTTCCCGCTGTTCAGATTCATGGGAAGCCGGGAGGTTTCGCTCTCCTCGCTAAGGTAGTTCATCAGGGGCTTGGCCTTGTCCAGGCTCTTATACTCGGGGTGCTCCAGAAGATGGGTGATTCCCGCGGTGCGCACCTTTTGCCGCCCCTGGTCATCCAAAATTTGAATGGCAAATTCCACCACCAGAGAGATCAGCTCAAACGCGCCGGGTGCGGTGTGGGTCTCCATCTTATCCAGCGCCTGCTCCATCTCGTCCCGGGACAGCCCCACAAAGGAGCTGTTCAAAACCGCGGACAGAAGCTGGAGCTGTGTGTCGGACAGCCGGTCGGGAAGATGGATCAGCTTGTTTTTCACCACGCTGTTGTCCGTCATGACCACGGCGATAAAGGCGTTTTCCTCCACCATCAGCAAGTCAAACCGCTTGACGGTGACCCGGTGTGTGGCTGCGGCCACGGTAAATACCGGGTAGTCGCTCAGCTGGGAGAGCACCTTGCCCGCCCGGTCAATGACCCGGTCCAGCTCCTCCATTTTCAGGTTCAGCGCATCGTTAATGCGCTGGGTCTCCTGAATGGTGAGCTGCTGGCGGTCCATCAGCTCATTGACGTACAGCCGGTAGCCCGCCGCGGAGGGGACCCGTCCTGCGGAGGTATGTGGCTGCTCCAGCAGCCCAAGCTCCGTCAGGTCCGCCATCTCATTGCGGATGGTGGCGGTGGAAACATCCAGCCCCGCCAGTTCCGCCACGGCTTTCGATCCAACCGGCTCGGCGGTGGCAATGTAGGTCTCCACAATGGCGCGCAGGATACGCTTTTTTCGCTCTGTCAATT
The DNA here is from genome assembly GCA_944383195.1 of uncultured Oscillospiraceae bacterium. GTDB lineage: Bacteria > Bacillota > Clostridia > Oscillospirales > Oscillospiraceae > Lawsonibacter. The sequence continues at coordinate 5,020 of CALWOP010000109.1, read as the reverse complement.
CCAAACCAGCCGCCGCCTTTCATTGATCTTTCGATTTAGCACTCATATTCCCTGAGTGCTAAAGATAATGTACCACTCACCTTTAGAATTGTCAATAGCCACTTTATGAATTTATTTTAAACAAATTACGCCCCCTGAACCGCTTGCACAGCCGCCCAAATGGTGCTAAAAATCACCGTCCGGGAGGCCCCGGACGGTGATGAAGTGAATGTTCTGTTGTGTGGTATCATCCTCGGGTCAGATCCCGGACCCACTTGCCCGAGCGCAGCCGCCAGACGCCCAGAGAAAATTTCACCACCTGCTCCACGCCAAAGGCCAGATAGACCCAAAAGACCGACGTGCGCAGCACCACGCCGCACAGCACCGCATAGGGGATGGCGCACACCCACAGGGGGCTGACGTCGATGAGGGTGGCCACCCTCACATCTCCGCCGCCCCGGAGCACGCCAATGATGTTGACGCTGTTGAAATTCCGCAGCGGCATCAGTACTCCCATCACGGTGATCATCATGGCAGCCACTGAACTGGCCCCCGGAGAGAGCTTGAACAGCGGGAACACCCATATGGGCGCTACCTCCTGGGCAAAGAACACCAGCAATGCGCACAGTATCCCGCCGCACAGCACCGCCAGGGTATTCATGGCAAGTCCCACATTTTTAATGTGTGCCGTCCGGCCCGCGCCGATCTCCCGCCCGATGATGATGGCAGCCGTGGAAGCCAGACCAAATGAGAACACGGTACAGATTTTTTCCACATTACCTGCCAGGGTATAGGCCGCCAGGATCTCGGTGCTGCCCTCCATGTGACCCATAATAGTGGGGAAAATGGAGGTTCCCAGCCCCCACATGGTCTCATTGCAGACCACCAGGCCGCCATAGCGGAGGAAACGACGGACCATGGACGTTCCCGGTTTCAGCAGCAGCCCGCCCTTGAGCCGGAAAAACCGATTGCGCGCCATATGGGTCACCACAATGGTGACTTCCACGCTTCGGGCAATCAGCGTGGCCAGGGCCGCGCCCCGAACGCCCAGAGCCGGAGCGCCCAGGTTTCCGAAAATGAACACCCAGTTCAGGAAGGTGTTCACCGTCATGGACGCGGCCAGGATATACATACCCAGCTGGGGCCGCTCCATGCTTCGGTAGGCAGCCACATACATCATAGTAAAGGCATTGAGCACATAGGATATACCTGCGATGCTGCCGTACTGCGCCGCCAGCTCTACCACTTCGGCCTGATTTCCGAACAGGCTCAAAAACTGCACCGGGCATATCAGCAGCACCCCGGCAAACACCGACGATACCAGCAGCACCACCCAGATGGCCACGCCCATCACCCGGTTGATGGACTCCATATCCTGCTTTCCCCAGTACTGGCTGATGAGGACGGAGGAGCCGCTCTGCACGCCGAAAATAAACAGCTGCACCACAAACAGGGGGATATTCGCCAGCGTCACCGCCGCCATGGGGGCCTCCCCCAGCATTCCAACCATAAAGGTATCCGCCATGCCCAGCATACTGGTGATGAGATTCTGCAGCACAATGGGCGTGGCAAGGGCCACGACCTGGCGGTAAAATCCCGGCTTTTGCTTCATGTAGGCAAGCACAAACATTCTCCTTTTTCTTGAAAATATTCAGGACATAGAGGGGAACAGCTCCCTCTGGGCCGCAGACAGCGCGGACACCAGCGCGTCCACATCCTCCTGTGTGGTATCCGAGGAAAAGCTGATGCGCAAAGCGCCGTCCAGCTCGGGCTTGGGCAGCTTCAGCGCCGCAAACACATGGCTGGGCTTTCCCTTATGACAGGCGGAACCGGAGGAGAGGTACACGCCCCGGTCGCTGAGATATCGTACCACCACTTCGCTCTTATATCCGGTCATCGTCACCGGCAGGATATGGGGCGCCCCATCTTCAATCAATACCTTTAATCCAGGGACCTGCTCTTTCAGCCGGCTGGCCGTTTCCTTTCTCAGGCTGGCCATGTGGGCTCGATCTTGCTCCATGGTCTCTGCCCCCAGCCGGGCGGCCGTGGCAAAGGCGGCGATCTGCCCGGTGGCTTCGGTCCCAGAGCGCAGGCCAAATTCCTGCCCGCCCCCCCGGATCATGGGGGATATCTTCAGCCCTTTCCTCACATACAAGGCCCCGATCCCCTTGGGGGCGTGAATTTTATGGCCGCTGACGGACAGCAGATCCACCCCCAATTCTTTTGGGGAAAAGGGGACCTTCAAAAATCCCTGTACCGCATCACAGTGCAGCAGGGCGGGACAGCCCAAGCGTTTGATGGACTGGGCAGCTTCCTTCACAGGCAAAATGGTGCCCAGCTCGTTGTTGACCAGCATCATGGACACCAGCACCGTATCCGGCCGAAGGGCCGCCTCCAGCTGGGCCGGGTCGATCCTCCCCTGCCGGTCTGGCAGCAGATAGGTGACCTCCCAGCCCTGCCGTTCCAGCTCCCGGCACGGCTCCAGCACAGCGGAATGTTCGATGGCCGTGGTAATGATGTGTTTGCCTTTCCTGCGGTTTCGTTCCACCCCCGCCTGGATGGCCCAGTTGTCGCCCTCCGTCCCGCAGGACGTAAAATAGACCTCCTCACTGAGGCAGCCCAGCGCACCAGCCACATCGGCGCGCCATTCCTTTACCTTGGCGGCGGCTCTGCCCCCAAAGGCATACACGGAGGAGGGATTCCCCCACTCCAGCGTCATAGCCTCCACAGCAGCCTGTACGGCCTCGGGCCGGACCTTGGTTGTGGCTGCATGGTCGAAGTAATGAAACACACGCTTCCCTCCAGATCTTCTGAGAATGGATAACAGCCCCATTCTATTCTGCGCCGTGAGGAAAGTCAAGGAAAAGCGGCATAAAGAGACAGATTCTCCCCCTCCCCCCTTGCAAATAAAAAGGCGGCTGTATATAATGAAACTACCCTATCCAAGGAAGTGCTGCTCTATGGACAAATCATCCGGGATCTGCTATATCGTGGGGGCCATGTCTCTGACCCCCAATCTGCGTCCCTATCCCGCTCCCGACGACTATGTCATCGCCGCTGACCGGGGATTCGACTCCCTGCTGGCCTACGGCGTGATGCCCGATCTGGCTGTGGGCGATTTTGACTCTCTGGGCCACCGGCCCAACCACCCCAACGTGATCCAGCTGCCTGCGGAAAAGGACGATACAGATATGGTCTACGCCCTGCGCAAGGGGCTGGAGATGGGCTACCGCCGCTTCATTCTGCTGGGCGGCGTGGGCGGACGGCTGGAGCACACTCTGGGCAATCTTCAGCTGCTGGATTGGCTGACTGTACACGGCGCTCAGGGATTCCTGGCCGGTGAAAAGACCGTAGCCACCTGTATTCGGGATGGAGCCACGCTGACTTTCCCGAATACCATGTCCGGATATCTGTCCGTCTTCTGCAACAGTGGAACCGCCCAAGGCGTCACGCTGGCCAATCTGAAATACCCGCTGGAGGATTATGCCCTCACCGGCTCTTTCCCCCTGGGTGTCAGCAACCAGTTTTTAGACGTCCCCGCTCAGGTGTCTGTCCGTGAGGGAAGCCTGCTGCTGATTTGGGAGGATCAAGGCGATTTTTATTCTCTTATGCCAAAATTGTGGACAAATTAAGTGTCTCCGGGCTTACCTCTTGTCTTTTTGGATATCCTATGGTATAGTTTCCCCTGAAGTCCCGGAGAGGAGGTGTCCGCCATGGGTGAGGCAGTGAAGGTCGTGGCAAAAAACAGCAAAGCCTACCACGACTATTTTATCGAGGAAAAATACGAGGCCGGCATTGAGTTGGCGGGCACTGAGGTCAAATCCATCCGCCTGGGCAACGTCAATCTAAAAGACTCTTTCTGCATCATCAAAGAAGGCCAGCTCTCTGTGCTGGGGATGCATATCAGCCCCTATGAAAAGGGAAACATTTTTAATAAAGATCCCCGCCGCCCCCGCCGGCTTCTCATGCACAAGCGGGAGATCATGCGCCTGTTTGGCCGCATTAAGCAGGATGGCTATTCCCTCATTCCGCTGACCATCTATTTCAAGGGCCCCCGGGTCAAACTGGAGGTGGGGCTTGCCAAGGGCAAGAAGCTCTATGACAAGCGGGAATCCTCCGCCAAGCGGGATGCCAAGCGGGAGATGGACCGGGTAATGAAGACCCGAAACCGATAATCAAACATAGGAAAGGATGATACCCATGGCTCAGAATCCCATCGTCACCATCGAAATGGAAGATGGCGGCGTCATCAAAGCCGAGCTTTACCCCGATGTGGCGCCCAACAGCGTCAACAACTTCATCAGCCTCATCCAGAAGGGGTTTTATGACGGTCTGATCTTCCATCGCTGCATCCCTGGCTTTATGATCCAGGGCGGCTGCCCCCAGGGCACCGGCATGGGCGGTCCCGGCTACTCCATCAAGGGTGAGTTCACCCAGAACGGCTTCCAGAACGACCTGCTCCACGACCGGGGCGTGTTGTCCATGGCCCGTGCCATGAACCCCAACTCCGCCGGCAGCCAGTTTTTCATCATGGTGGAGAAGGCTCCCCACCTGGATGGCCAGTACGCCGCTTTCGGCAAGGTGATCGAGGGGATGGAGGTGGCTGACGCCATCGTGTCCACCAAGACTGATTGGAACGACCGTCCCCGCCAGGAGCAGAAGATGAAGAAGGTCACCGTGGACACCTTCGGTGTGGACTATCCCGAACCTGAGAAGGTTTAAGTAAAATATGGAATCTTCTCCTCCCCCATGGGGGAGGAGAAGATTCCACCTCATTCTCGTATCACTGCGGCAAAGCCGCCGCAATGGCAAATCCGCCGGGAGATGCTGTGACTCCCCCGCCCGCCCAAACCAAATCGAAGCCCAGCGCAGCGGGTTCGATTTGGAGAGGAGAGGCAAGGGAGCGGTGTGAGAAATAGCCGCCTTTTGCGGATGTTTCGAACAGAGCGGACTTTGCCTCGACGAGGGGGCGTACCGGTTTCGACGGGGACGTTGCAGTGGGAATAGCGGGCGGTGGCGCCTGGCCACCTTAAAACGGGCA
>CALWOP010000108.1 GCA_944383195.1 uncultured Oscillospiraceae bacterium | reverse complement strand
CTTCTTCGAGCTGGACCGTGAGATCTGGCCCGACATCGCCGAGGTGGAGAAGATGGTCCGCAGCGGCGAGCTGCTGGAGATCGTCAAGGAGTATATGCCTGACTTCCAGTAAGAAAACACACAACAGCCCCCGGAGGGGAGGGACATTGGCCCCTCTCCTCTGGGGGCTTCTATTTTAATGGGAGGAGAGACGCCATGAAGGTAACCATTTTACGGGCCAATCCGGCAGGAAATATTACCTTGTTCGTACTGGACCCTGTAGCAAGAGAGAAGCGGACGGAAATTGCCAGCCGACTGATGGAACTTCCCCAGCTCCAGGCGGAGCAGGTGGGCTTTCTCTGCCCTCCGGAGGAGGGCTGCGTGGGCCGGATGGAGATGGCCGGCGGCGAGTTCTGCGGCAACGCCACCCGGGCCTTTGGTATGCTGATGGCCAAGGAAAACGGCGGCTTGTCCCAGGTGCGGGTAGAGGTCAGCGGCTGCGACCACCCGGTCACTGTGGATGTGGATTTGAACGCCGGTACCTCCCGGTCCGAGATGCCCCTGCCCCTGTGGGTCAAGACCATTGAGGCGGGAGGAGCCACCGGGAAGCTGGTCCACTTGGGCGGCATTGCCCACCTGGTGGTGGAGAATGTGAAGCCCAGCCAGGACTTTTTTGACCAGGTGGAGCCGGTGTTTGCCGATATCCCCGGCCTGGATGCCTATGGAGTGATTTTCTTGGAGCCGGACACAGGAAAGATGACGCCTCTGGTCAAAGTCCCCGCCGCCAATACCCTGGTATGGGAAGGCAGCTGCGGCTCCGGCTCCCTGGCCTGTGCCGTGGCCCAGAGCGAGGGAGTGCCAGAAGGAGAATTTGCCCGGGACTACATCCAGCCCGCCGGTGTGGTGCGGGCCACCGCCGTGCGGAGCAATGGAGCGGTGACCGCCGCATATATTGGCGGTCCGGTGATCTTGGACCCCCCGATTGTGGTGGAGCTGTAAAAATAAAATTCCCGGCCAGGTGCTTTGCACTTGGCCGGGAATTTTTGCTTTAAATGAAAGGGAAATTTTTCAGGGCCTGCTGGGACGCCTCCTGTTCCTGTTCAGGCTTGAGACGCTCCAGCACCAACTGATATCCACCGGAACCATAGCGCAGCTCGGTGTTGATGCGGGTAATGGTGGAATAGCTGGTGGGAACCTTTTCCCGCACGCCGTCATAGGTGCAGCCCTGGGCCAGCAGCTCCGCCACTTGAAACCGCTGGGCAAAGGCAGTAAGCTCCTGGACGGTGAACAGGTCCCCAAAGAAGCGATAGCACTCGTCAACATCTTGCAAAGTCAGGATGCCACGGAACAGCTGGTTAATAGCCTGACTGCGATTGTTATCGACGTTGGACATGGTGCACACGGCCTCCTCAATCAAATCAGTTAAGGCTATTTTAGCACAGGCGGAGCAAAAAGTCACTTTAATTTATTCGGGGAATCGCCCTGGCTGCGACCGGGGAAAAGCGGGCATTTACATGGGGCCGAATTTTTCCATGGGCCACAGGGCGAAGACCACTTTGCCCAAAATATAGTCCTCATCAATGGGGCCGACCATCTCGTGGCGGCTGTCGGTGGAGTAGTTGCGGTTATCCCCCATGACAAAGATGGACCCCTCCGGGATCTCCCAGTGGGTGTTGTACATCATGGGATTACCGGGGAGGTACATCTCCTCCCTGATGTAGGGCTCTTCCAGGGGGGTGCCGTCCACATAGACGGTTCCAGTGGTGTAGTCAATGTCCACGGTCTGGCCGCCGGTGGCGATCACCCGCTTCACAATGGCCTTTCCGCCCAAAAGCTGCTTGGTCACTTCGTCCGTCTTGTTCAGCACCACAATGTCGTCCTGCTTGGGGGAGTAGCCCAGGGACCAGACGAGCATCATCTCTCCGTCTTTTAAGGTGTTGTCCATGGAATTGCCATCTACCCGAGTCAGCCGGGCAAAGCAGTTAAACAGGATCACCGCGATCAGGACGCAGCCCATGAGCAGCTGCAGCCACTCAAACAGGTCGAGGCCTTTTTGACGGGGCTGCTGCTCAGGCTCCTCAGCCTGAGGCAGATCGTTCCATTCATCCATGCGTGGGTCCTCCTTCTGGGATCTTGGAGTCGGTTTCAGAAGTATTATACCCGCTTCCCCTGTGGAATGCAACCGTCAGAGCGTCAGCAAGGTCACATTGGGCGCTTGCGCCAGCACGGCTTGCTCCCGGCGGTGGCAGGTAAAGAGGAAAATCTGCTGTTCCTCCCCCAACTGCTGAAGCAGCTTTAAAGCCAGGGCCAGGCGGGCATCGTCAAAGGCGGAGAGGGCATCATCCAAAAAGATGGGGGGCTGCTCCGGCAGACACAGCCGGCACACGGCCAGGCGCACAGCCAGGTAGAGCTGGTCGGCGGTTCCCCGGGAGAGATACAGGGCGCTGTGGGGAAGCAGATCTTCCCGCCCCCGGACTGCCCCCTCCAGCTCCCGGCTCAGGCTGACCGACTGGTATTGTCCGCCGGTGAGCTGGGCCAGATAGTCCCCCGCCAGACGGTTGAGCTGAGGAGAAAAGCGCTCCTGAAGGTGGGCGTTGGCCTCAGCCATGGTGTTCAGGGCCAGCTCCAGGGCGTCATATTCCAAATTTCGCCGGGACAGTTGGTCAGAAAGGGCCTCCAAACGTGCGGAGAGAACAGCGGGGTCCCCCATGGACCGCAGCTCGCCCTGGGTCTGGTTGAGCTGAGCCTGCGCATCATCCAGGCGGAGGGACAGGGCCTCCAGAGCCTGCCGGGTCTGCTCGGGGGTGCGCTCCGGGGCGGACAGGGGGACCTGGATATCCAGCTGCTCCCCGTCCCCCAAGGCGGCCCGCCGTCCCCGAGCCTGATTCAATGCCTGGGACGCCTGCTCCAGCTGCACCTCCACCGCCGCCAGGGCCTGCTGAACCTCCTCCGGAGACTGGGCAGGTGTGGGCAGGGGCGAAGCCATCTCCAGCTCCTCACCGCCCTGGGCGGCCAGGTCATCCAGACGGCGGCGGCGCTCGGCCACCCGCTGTCGGGCGGCGGTCAATTCGTGCTCCAGGCCAAGCCCCCGGGAGAGGGCGGCGGAACAGCCAAACAGGTTTTGTACCTCAGGAGCAAAGCGGTGGACAAACTCCAACAGCTCCGCCCAGCTGTTGTCCCGCCGGGCCTTGCGGTCATTGAGGGTGCCCCGGATGGTTTTGGCCTGCTGGGCAGCTTCCTCTGCCTGACGGCAGCGGGCGGCGTAATCCTGGAGCAAGGCGTCCAGCTCATCCTGGGAATGGACCTGATAGCGGTCATAGACCGCCTGTAGGGCCCGTGCCCCCCTCCTGCTCCGGGCTAGGGCAAATATGCCAAAGGAGGCCAGGATCACAGCCAGAATGGGCAGACCGTAAGAGAACCACCAGACGTTGGAACCCCACTCCACATTGGCGCGAAGATAGAGCTGATAAAACACGACCAAGGCGGCGGAAAGGCCAAAGGACAAAATTCCCCGGCCTTTCCAGGCTTTGGCCCGGCTCTGCGCCTGCTCCCCGGCGTGTACCTGTCGGTCCACCTGCTGCCGGGCCTGCTCGGCGGTGAGACCGGAAAAATATTGGCTCTGGGCGTCGATCTGGGCCTGGACATAGGCCTCCTCCGCCTCTTGGAGGGCATCTTCCCCCGCTTTGATCTCCTCATCCAGAACTTTGAGGTACTGTAGTTCCCCCTGGGCCTTTTTCAAAAGCTCCCGGTCGGGCAGAGTGCCGTAGCGGGACGACTCCTGCTCCAGGGCATCCAGCTGCGTCTGGGCCTGGGAGAGCTCCTGGCTGGCCTGAGTATACCGCCGGTTCAGCTCCTGCCGGGCCAGCTGGGCATGGAGGGACTGCTCCTGCTGCAGGCGCTGCTTTTCTTCCTCCAGAGTGCGGGCGCGCTGTTCCAGATGGTGGATCTCCTGCTCCAAAGACGACCGGGCCAGGGCCTGGTGGATGTGCTGCTCCTGCTGAAGCGCTATGCGCTGCTCCTCCAGGTCACGGACCTCCCCTTCCAGCTGGGCGGCCTGCTCCATAATTGCGTCCAGCCGCCGGAGCTCCTCTCTGACCTGGGCCAGCTCCCCCTCCAGCCGGGGGATCTCCCCCACACTTTTGTTGACCTTGCGCTTGTTCAGCCAATCTTTCAAGCGGCTTTGCACCTGGGAAAAGGAGACCTCCTCCTCTCCGGAGGTGACCAGCGCGGCGATGCGCCGCTCCAGTTCAGGGGCGGAGGTGAGGGAAAGATTGCCCGTTCCCACAAAGGCAGAGCGGGAAAATACCGCCGGCCCCACCCCGGTCAGCATTTCGCCGCAGTTGGCGGCGGTCAGCTCCGGAACAGTTTCTTCCGTCCCGGTGTAGACGGCGGAAAAGGAGCCGAAGGGGGTGTTCCCCCGGGGCCCTCGGCGGATGGTAATGTTGCGTCCTTTCCATTCCAGCTGGATTTCCCCGGCCATAGGAGCGCCGGACCAGGGCTGGTAGCGGTTTTTGTCGGCCAGATAGCCCTTCTTGTCCCGGTCACGGGTGTCGATGCCGTAGAGCATAGCCCGCCAGAACGCGGCCCAGGTGGACTTCCCCCCTTCGTTGGGGGCATAGATCACATTCAGCCCTGGACCTGGCTCCAGTCTGGCCTTGTCCAGCTTGCCGAAGGTGGCGGTCATGGATCGTATGTTCACAGGGCACCCTCCTCTCCGTTTTCCAGGGCGGCCAGGCCATACCGGGCGCACAGCTGGTAAAGCTGGTTGTCCGGCTCCGCCTGACATTTCTCCCACATGGAGCGCAGAAAGAGGCCTGTAAGGGAGTCCTCCTCCCGCCGGGCCCATAGATTTTGGGGCAGGCGGGTGTGATCCCGGAGGGTCACCCCATAGCACAGGGGAGCCAGGGCGCGCTCCAGGGCGGGCAGATCGGGCGCGTCCCCCTCTCCGGTGAGGAGGATGCGGAAAATGTGCTGCTGGGCATCCTCCGGCAGGGCCTTTTGCACAGCGGCGGCAAGATCGGCCGCGCCTGTGATATCCACAGAACAAATCTCATATTTACGCTGGCACAGGGGGACAAACTGGGCCTCCACATGGCCGGGCTGGGCCTCCAGCAGGAGAACCCCCTTCTCCCCCGTCTCATCGAAGCCCCGGCCCTCGGGGCAGCCGGGGTAGGCCCAGAAGGTGCCACCCTCCCGCTGCAGGCCGCTGCACTGGTGGATGTGCCCAAGGGCCAGGTAGGTCAGGCCGCTGGCGGCGATCTCCTCCCGGGAAATGGGACCATAGTCACTCTGGGGGGACACATCCCCGTGAAAGCAGCCCAGGTGGAGCTGTCCGTCCTGGGGGATCTGAAGCCCCTCCAGGGGAGAAGTTGCCTGGTGGGGGGTAAGGAAAGCCCGCCCCCAGACGGTACACTTCAGCTGGGGCAGTTCCACCTGCTCCAATGTCTGGGTGGAAAAAATATGTACGTTGTCCGGCCAGTCCAAAGTGGCGTAGGGGGAGCGTGGAGACCAGGGGTCGTGGTTGCCGGGAGCGAGAAACACCGGGCAGGGGATGTTGCCCAGGGCCTGAGAAAGAGCCTGAGCTGTCTCCCGGTAGATATGCTGTCCGTCCAGCAGGTCGCCGGACAGAAGGACCAGGTCTGCCCCCTCCGTCCGGGCCAGGTCGGCCAGACGCCGGGGCAGCTGACGCAGCTCGCTGCGCCGCTGGGCGGAGCGCTGGGGGCTGAGGCCGGAAAAGGGGCTGTCCAGATGAAAATCCGCCCCGTGAATGATTTTGATCATAGGGTTACTCCTCAATATCCGCTCGGCATACCGACACACATTTCTTTGTTTCTGTGTCGATGGTAAATAGGCACGCGTTCAGCTTGCAGTTCCCCTCCGCCTCCTCATAGCGCCGGGGCAGCCCGCCTAAAAAGAGGTTGATGGAGTGCTCGGGCTTAATGCCCAGCACCGAGCGCCGGGGGCCGGTCATGCCCAGGTCGGTGATAAAGCCGGTGCCTTTGGGGAGGATCTGGCCGTCGGCGGTGGGCACGTGGGTGTGGGTGCCCCACACAGCCGCTGCCCGCCCGTCCAGATACCAGGCCATGGCCCCCTTTTCACTGGTGGCCTCGGCGTGGAAGTCCACCACCGCCAGGTCATAGCTGCCCCGGTTCAAGAGCCAGTCGGCGGATTTAAAGGGGCTGTCCAGGTTGGAGTTGAGCTCCAGGCGGCCCATCAGGTTCAGCACCGCGATGCGTGTTCCCTGACAGGTGTAGACCCCCATCCCTCTCCCCGGTACCCGGCCGGCGTAGTTGGCGGGGCGGAGGATGCGGGGCTCCTTGTCCAGATAGTCTCCAATCTGGATTCGATTCCAGGTGTGATTCCCCAATGTAATCACGTCCGCCCCGGCTTCCAGCATCCGGCGGGCCTGAGCTGGGGTGATGCCTACCCCGGAGGCATTTTCTCCGTTGACCACCACAAAGTGGGCTTTGGTATCTTCACGCAGGCCGTGCAGGCGGCGGGACAGGATATCCTGTCCCCCCTCCCCTACCACGTCTCCTACGGCTAACAGCTTCAGCAGCATAGTGCGCTCCTCCTTTGAGGGAATGTTGGTTCCATTATAAAGGATGGCGGCCAAAACCGCAACCAAACAAAAAGGGGACGGCCAAAGCCGTCCCCTGGAAAAGATAGATTTACTTGATGGGCTCGCCGGCCTCTTTCTTGGCCTTGATCTCCCGCAGAGCGTCCTTGTAGGAGAGGTTCACCCGGCCCTTGTCATCGATATCGGTGACCTTGACCCAGATCATGTCGCCGATGTTGACCACGTCCTCCACCTTCTCCACCCGGTGCTCAGCCAGCTTGGAGATGTGGACCATGCCGTCCTTGCCGGGAGCCAGCTCCACGAAGGCGCCGAACTGGAGGATGCGCACCACCTTGCCGTAGTACAGCTCGCCCACCTGGGGCACGAACACGATGGTCTCGATCATCTTCTTGGCAGCGTCACAGGCCTCAGCGTTGGGGGAGGCGATGTGGATGGTGCCGTCGTCCTCGATGTCCACAGTGGCGCCGGACTCGGCAGTGATCTTCTGGATGACGGAGCCGCCCTTGCCGATGACCTCACGGATCTTGTCGGGGTCGATCTTGATGGTGATCATCTTGGGAGCGTACTTGCTCACCTCGGCGCGGGGCGCGGAGATGCAGGGGAGCATGATCTCGTCCAGAATGGCGAAGCGGGCGTCCCGGGTGATGTCCAGGGCCTCCTTGATGATCTCGTGGGTCAGACCGTCGTTCTTCAGGTCCATCTGGATGGCGGTGATACCGGCCTTGGTACCGGCCACCTTGAAGTCCATCTCGCCGTGGAAGTCCTCCACGCCCTGGATGTCGATGAAGGTGGTGAA
>CALWOP010000107.1 GCA_944383195.1 uncultured Oscillospiraceae bacterium | reverse complement strand
TTTTTCAAGTTTTTCAAACTTTTTCGTGCTCGTTCTTGGAAAAACTCGGTGGTGAGCGCCGTCCTTTTGGACAGCTCATAAAGGATATCACTTTTGGAACCTTTTGTCAAGCACTTTTTTCAAGCGCCAGACTTCTTCGATTCCCTTTCGAAACCCTCAACCGCTTCTGCCTCAAGGCTTTCAGAGCCCGTGCCGGAAGCGCTCGCTTATAATAGCAAAATCCCCCGCGCTTGTCAACACCTTTTTTCAATTTTTTCATCCTTTTTTTCACCCCCAACATCTGCCCTTTTTTCCTCCAATTCACCCCAAGATATACCTTCTGCTTTGCCCAGGGACTTTCCTCTTTTGATCAAATACAACATACCCGGCAGCGCCAGGCCCAGGATCAGGTTTCCCATGGGGATGAGTTTCTCCCCCAGTAAATCGCCTGCTCCTCTGTTTGAGAGAAGGGTCAGCCCTCCCGCCGCTGCCAGGCAAACCGCTGCCAGCGGAAGCCACTTCAGCGCTTTGGAAGGCAGCAGCTCTTTTCCCATCGCCCGGATGGCAAACACCAAAACGCCCCCCATGGTGAGATCAGCAAAGGTCCACAAGGCAGAAATGATGCTTTCCACCCGCTGAAACGCCCCCTCCACGCCCACGCTTTTCGCCAAAGCGAAAAAGGGATTTTCCAGCTGCATGGCAAGCCCCGCCCCCAGGTTACCCAAGATCACGGCCTGGGCTCCAGCCAGGAGCAGTCCGCCGCCCAGACCCCAGAACAGCCAGTGCCAGCCCCGGGCCTCCCCCTGGTCCTTGACTTCCCCCAACAAAAAGCCGGCAAAGAAGCCCCAGCCAATCACGCCGGCGGCATTCAAAACAGCGGAAAAAGTGCCCGGCCCAGGCCACTGGATGGGAAGCAGACGCTCCGGCCGGGCCTGGACCAGGGACAGCCCCAACACGACCAGGGCCGCAGTCAGCAAAGCGGCCAGGAAGATCTGTCCGGCCCGGGCAAAGGCCGCCAGTTTTCCCGTTCCGATCCAGGCCACCATGACTGCCACGGCGATCAGGAAAAACCACAAAGACCCGTCCCGGTTCCCGGAGGCCAGCAGTCTCTGGGCACAGGACCACAAGCGCTGGGCCAGCAGAAGCTGGGCCCATACCATATATAATAGTATAATCCCCTGGCCCAGCCATGGTCCCAACGTCTCCACCACTCCCCGGGCCGCACCCTGTCTGTTCCCCAGCTGGTGCAGCAGCCATCCCCCCGCCAAAACCAGCGGGACAGACAGCGCCACCGCCAGCCAGCTGCTTTTCCCCACCCATGGCAGCAGCAGGCCTGGCAGAAGCTCCGCTGCCGGCGCCATAACGCCAGCCCAAAAAAGCGCCATCAGCTGTGTGCGGGAGATCCCATCGCCCCTCATACCGTACCCCTTTCCTTTCGTCACTCATGCACCGTGACCTGAAGCTGGATCTCCGGCTGGAGTGTTCCAAACCACACAGGCCAGTCCCCCTGGATCTGCTTCCATTTCCAGGGATGCCCCACCGCCCCCTGAAGACCCAGTCCTACGCAGTCCGCCTGCCACTGTCTCAGCTGTGTGAGCGCCTGCTCTATCCGGGTCAACAGCAGTTCTTCCAATTCCTGAGCCACGGCCTCCCGCTGAATGGGGTCCAGCGGGGTTTGATATTCGGTCAGCTCCATTTCCACCCGGCAGTTCAACTCCAGTCCCTCCGGGACCAGACCCTGAAACCGCAGGTCCGCCGTGGTATGGACCAGGTTGACCCGGGCGGACACCAGATTGTCCGGTTGGGCAACGGTCAGCACTTCCGCCGGAGCCCGGCCCGCCAAAAGCTCCAGCCCCCGGGCCGCCTCCCCCTCCAGATAGCCTACCAGCCGCTCCCCTTTGATAATGCCGTAGCCCCCCTCCGTCAGGGAGACGTCCTCCCGCTTCTGGGTGGCCAGTGCGGGGGCAAAGGCAGCCCCCCGCTCCATCAGGTCGCTGTAGATCTCCCCCGCCGTGCGGGATATGGAAGCCTCACCCAGCTTACCGTCCATCTGCAAGGTGGTCAGCCGCCCGTCCACCCCCGCTTCTCCTCCGGATTCTACGGCGTTCCGGGCGGTATCCCCCCGCACCAGCCAAAGCTGGGCGCCCAGCCCCAGCTCCACATCCCGGGCAAAGTAGTCCAGCACCGGCTTGATCCCCGCCCGGGCAAGCTCCTCGCCCAGCAGCAGCTGGTCCACATAGCCGTAAAATACATAGCTGTCGCTGTGCCCCTGCATACTCAGGCAGGCCGCACTGAGACTCGTCTCCCGGGCGGACAGCACCAGAGAGCCTTCCCCCTCCGCCTGAAGTCCTTTTGCCCTGGGGCCGGTGGAGACGGTGACCTCCACCCCCTCCGGCGCTTTATCCACCCCCATGGTGCGCATCAGCGCCATATCTTCCATTTCCCGGGCGGTGGGCAGCCCGCTGCAGCCGCTGAGCAGCAGCAAGCTGCCTGTCAACAGATATGCCAAAACCCCTTTCACCGCTGGTTCCTCCTGTTCTGGGTTTGAATGGCCCCGTCCCGCCACTTCATGGCAGGCAGCGGCAGGCGGAACAGGCTGGGATGGCCCCGGGGCATCCGGGTCCCGGTGGTAAAGGGCGCCAGATAGGGCACCCCAAAGGATTCCAGCCGGGCCAGGTGGTAAATAAGGCCCGCACAGCCCAGGCTCAGCCCAAACAGCCCTCCCAAGCTGGCCAAAATGGCCAGGAGGAACCGCCACAGCCGCAGGGCGTTGCCAAAGTCCTGAGAGGGCTGGGTATAGCCCGCCACCCCCGCAATGGCCACGGCAATCAAAACTGCCGGGGAGACGATATGGGCCTCCACCGCCGCGTTGCCCACCACCAGCCCGCCCAAAATGGAAACCGTGGCTCCAATGGGGCCGGGCAGGCGCAGCCCCGCCTCTTGAATGACCTCAAAGGCCAGGAGCATGATCAGCACCTCAAAAATAGTGGAAAAGGGCACCTCCTGCTTGGCGGCCACAATGGACAGAGCCAGCTTTGGGGGAATGGCCTCCGGATGAAAGGTGACCAGGGCGATATAGAGCCCCGGCAGCAGCACCGTCACCAGGGCGCAGAAATACCGCACCAGGCTCAGGGCGGAGGCCACCATCCAGTGGTAGGCCCGGTCCTGGCTGGTTTTAAAAAACTGGTCAATGGTCCCCGGGACCATCCATCCCAGGGGGATACCGTCGGCAAACAGGGCCACCCGCCCCTCCAGCAGCCCCTGGCACAGCCGGTCGGGCCGCTGGGTATAGGCCATAAGGGGGAATGGGCTTCTGGCCGTGTCAGCCATATACTCCTCCAGGTTTCCCGCCGCCTCCAGACCGTCAATGTCAATGTCCGCCAGTTTATCCTCCACCTGTTTCACGGTGTCCGGATCGGCCATGTCCTCCAGGTAGAGCACGTCCACCTGGGTCCGGGACTGCCGGCCTACGATGTGCTCCTTGATTTTCAGCTGAGGGGCTTTTAACCGGCGGCGGACCATAGCCGTGTTGGTGCGGATGGATTCCACAAAAGACTCCCGGCTCCCTTTCAGGGCCGGTTCGTTTTCCGGCTCCCCCACGCTCCGCTTTTCCTCTGTGGGAACGGGCAGGGTCAACACATCCATGCGCCCCGGGAAAAAGAGGGCGCAGCTGCCCAGGAGCAGGTCGTTGACCACATCGTCCAGGCGGTCCCGGCGCACCGCCGCAAGATTATAGAGGGCCCCATATTGCAGAAGGGAGAACAGCTCCCCCTCCGGCACCCGGCTCAAGTCGGTGTCCTGGGCCAGGGGGCGGAGGATATAGTCGCTCAGGCGCTCGTTTCTTGTCATCCCCAGCAGATAACAGACCGTGACCATCCGTTCCCGGTCCCCGTTCAGGTAGACCATCCGCTCCATAAAGTCCACACAGCCGGAAAAGATCTCCTTGAGGTTTTCCAGGGACAGGCTCTGGTCAAAGCGGGGTTCCTTGCGGGGATGGGGGCTGTCAAAATGCTTTTCCTGGGCCATAAGAAAACTCCCTCCTTTCCAGAATAGTGTTCCGAAAGGAAGGGAGTTTATACCAGCTTTATCGCAGAGCGGTCTCCCGCTCCGGAATTTTTTCCGGCGCCTGTTTTGTCCGGCCCAGCAGTTTGCTCACCTCACACACCGGGATGGGCGCCACCGCCAGCACCAGCACCCAAAACCACTGCCGAGCGTCCATGGGCGCTACGGAAAATACCCGCTGCAGGGGCGGCAGCAGCAGTACCGACAGCTGCATGGCCATTCCCGCAAGAAACGCCCGGTTCATGGCCGGATTGGACAGCGGCCCCTGGGCAAAGAGGGAGCGCTCCTCACTGCGCACATTAAAGGCGTGGAAGAGCTGGCACATGGTCAATGTGGCAAAGGCCATGGTGTTGGCCACCGCCCCCTCCATGCCCGGCTGGGCCAGACGGGTAAAGCCCAGAAAATATGCCGCCAGGGTCAGTCCGCCCACCATCAGCCCCTGCCAGAGCAGACGGATGGAAAAGGCCCGGTCAAACAGGTTTGCCTTGGCGTTTCGTGGAGGCTGCTCCATGACGCCCTCCTCCACCGGCTCCACCCCCAGGGCAAGGGCGGGCAGGGAGTCGGTGACCAGGTTGAGCCACAAAAGCTGCACCGGCACCAGGGGCATCTGCCCAAAGCCCAGCAGGGTGGCGGCGAAGATGGTAAAAATCTCCCCAATGTTGCAGGAGAGGAGATAGTGGATGGCCTTGCGGATGTTGGAATAGATGCCCCGCCCCTCCTCCACCGCAGCGACGATGGTGGAAAAGTTGTCGTCGGTGAGGATCATATGGGCCGCCCCCTTGGCCACATCCGTACCTGTGCGCCCCATGGCGCAGCCAATGTCCGCGCTTTTCAGGGCCGGGGCGTCGTTCACCCCGTCCCCCGTCATAGCCACCACCTGCCCCTTTTTCTGCCATGCCTGAACGATGCGCATCTTGTGCTCGGGAGAGACCCGGGCAAAGACGGAAAACTTTTCAATGTCCTCCTCCAGCATCTCCTGGGGCATAAAGTCCAGCTCCGGCCCGGTCACCGTCCAGTCCCCCGGACGGACGATGTCCAGCTTTTTTGCCACTGCCAGGGCCGTGGCCCGGTGGTCGCCTGTGATCATCACCGGCCGGATGCCCGCCAGGTGGCATTTGGCCACCGCGTAGCGCACCTCCGGTCTGGGCGGGTCCATCAGGCCAAACAGGCCCAGGAACGTAAGCCCAGTCTCCACCGTCCCCGGCTCGGGCTGACGGGGCAGGCTGCTCAGCTCCCGCCGGGCCACGGCAATGACCCGCAGCGCCCCGGAGGCCATGGCCTCATTGGCGGCTAAGATCCGCTCCTTGTCCGAGGCCGTCATGGGCCCTCGCACCGTGGCGGAGCACCGCTCCAGCAGTACGTCAGGAGCGCCTTTCACATAGGCCGTCCATCCGCCCTTGGGGGATGTGTGGATGGTGGACATGAGCTTTCGCCCGGAATCAAAGGGCAGGTCCGCCACCCGGACCTGCTGCTCCTCCTCCTTGCGCTGGTCCACCCCTTCCCGGGCGGCGGCCACCACCAGGGCCGCCTCAGTGGGGTCGCCGTCGGCGGTGGGGGCCCCCGCTTTCCAAATGAGCCGGGCATCGGAGCACAGGCAGGCGGCCACCATGATCTCCCGGCGGCGGCTCCCCGGCAGGGCCCACACCTCCTGGACGGTCATCTTATTTTGGGTGAGGGTGCCTGTCTTATCGGAACAAATGACCCCCGCACAGCCCAGGGTCTCCACCGCCGGAAGTTTTTTTACAATGGCCCCACGACCCGCCAGCCGCTGCACCCCCAGGGCCAGCACGATGGTGACGATGGCAGGCAGCCCCTCGGGGATGGCCGCCACCGCCAGAGACACGGCGGTGAGAAACATCTCCAGCATATCCTTCCCCTGCACGAGCCCCACCCCGAACATGACCGCGCACACGCACAGGCACAGGAAGGACAGGGACTTTGAGATCTCCCCCATTCTCCGCTGGAGCGGGGTCTCCCCGGGGCCGCTCTCCAGCAGCAGCCCGGCAATCTGTCCCATCTCCGTCTCCATCCCCGTGGCCACCACCAGGGCAGTCCCCCGCCCGGCGGTGATGAGGGTGCCGGAGGCCAGCATATTTACCCGGTCCCCCAGGGGGGTCCCGGCGGGCAGCGCCTCTCTGGCCTGCTTCTCCACGGGCACCGACTCCCCGGTCATGGCGCTCTCATCGGCCTGGAGGCGGCTGCACTCCAGGATGCGCGCGTCCGCCGGCACCAGATTCCCCGCCTCCAGCAAAATCACATCCCCGGGCACCAGCTCCCGGGCCGGGATGGTCTTGGCCGTCCCCTCCCGAACCACCTTGGCCTTTGGGGTGGACATCCGCCGCAGCTCCTCCAGGGCCTGCTGGGCGTGATCCTCCTGGGTAATGGAGATCAGGCCATTGACCGCCACGATCACCAGGATGATCACCCCGTCCAGCCAGTCCTCCCCCCGGCTGGCCGCCAGAGACAGCGCCGCCGCCCCCAGCAATACCAAGATCATGGGGTCTTTCAGCTGTCCCAGCAGCCGGCTGAGAAGCCCCGGCCCCTGGGGCGCGTCCAATTCGTTGGGCCCCACCCGTTCCAGGCGGTCCCTGGCCTCCCGCTCCGTCAGCCCCTCCCTGCGGCTGTCCAGCTGCTTTAGAATTTGGGAAGCCGGCCGGCTGTACCAGTCTTCCATCCTCTCACGCTCCTTCCATTTTTATCCATTATAGCTATGAGCTTGTCCGCTTTTGGGGGAAATTTGGGAGAAGAAAAAATGTAGGGGGATGGCTCCCCCTACCCCTCTTTCTTCAGCGTCAGCAGCGTCCGGGCCACATTGTCCGCCCAGAGCCGGGCGCCGTCGATGGCTTCGGTGAGGGTGTTGCCGTGGCCGCCCACCTCCACCAGAATGGAGCCGGGAAGCAGCTGCTGGTTATAGCGGCTGTTGCGCAGGACGATGGGCCGGGCCAGGCTGGTATAGCCCTTGACCAGGTTGCGCTGGAGCAGCACCGCAAAGGCCAGATTGTCCTTCCACCGGGGGTAGTCCGCCCCGCCCCCGCTGGAGCCCACCACCAGCATCACCTGGGCCACCTTTTTCCCCGCCTCGGTAGACACCATTTTATAGATCTCCCCGCCGGTGCCCTCCAGGGCGTCCCGGTGGACGTCCAGCACCACCTGGATGGTGGGGTATTTCTCCAGCCACTGTTCCACCGCCGCCTTGGAGCGGTCGTAGGCCTCGTTATAGGAGGGATAGTCAAAGAGGGTGGTGTCGTGGATCACTTGAAAGCCGTAGGCCCGGAAGACGGTGGCCATCTCCTCCCCCACCTTGACCACGTTGTGGGTACAGTCGGTGGTGCGGTAGGGGTCGCTCTCCTCATAG
>CALWOP010000106.1 GCA_944383195.1 uncultured Oscillospiraceae bacterium | reverse complement strand
TGAGAATCGCTTTCCAAAAAAGCTTCGACTGATATGATACCAGAAAGTCCGACGGAATGCAAGAACTTTTTTTAAAAATTCCTGGGAAAATCACAGCCCTTCCCACACGGCTTTTTCTTGCGTAAATGGAGATTTTGGTCTATACTAAGAATCACGAGACGGGCACAAGGAGAAGGGAGTATGTGTGCCCAGGCAGAGAGGGGATTTGAGCCATGACGGAAACTGTCACCAGCGTCCGGTTGGGCGAGATCATCCAGGAATTTGAGCTGGAGATCCTGCGCAAGGGTCCGGATTATGAAAATGTGCCCTTGCGCACTTTGGACGTAAACCGGCCCGGCCTTCCGCTGACCGGCTTTTTTGAGCATTTTGACACCGAACGTCTTTTGCTCATCGGCTTGACGGAGAGCACCTACGTAAACGGCATGACGCCTCAGCAGCGGCGGGACAGCTTCGACCGGCTGCTGTCTTACCCGGTTCCCGCCCTGATCCTGACCCGTGGGCTGGAGCCCACCCGGGAGTGTATGGAAATGGCGGACAAGCATGACCGCACCATCCTGCGCACCCATGTTCAGACATCGGAATTTATGAGCGCCCTCATCAGCAGCCTCTATAACCATCTGGCCCCGCAGATCACCCGTTCCGGGGTGATGATGGAGATCTACGGCGAGGGCGTCCTCTTTCAGGGCGAGTCGGGCGTGGGCAAAAGCGAGGTAGCCATTGAGCTGCTCAAACGCGGACACCGCCTGATTGCCGACGATGCGGTGGTCATCAAAATGACCAACCATAAAACGCTGGAGGCCAGCGCTCCCGAGCTCATCCAGGGGTACATGGAGCTGCGGGGGATCGGCGTGGTGGATGTGAGCCGCTTGATGGGAATGGGAGCCATCAAGATGAGCCAGCAGATCGACCTGGTGGTCAATCTGGAACCCTGGGATGACAACGCGGTGTATGACCGCTTCGGTTTGGAGTCTAAGTTCACGGAGATCATGGGGGTAAAGGTGCCCGCTGTCACCATTCCGGTCAAGCCCGGCCGGAACCTGGCCAGCATTGTGGAGGTGGCTGCCATGAACAACCGTAACCGGAAGATGGGACACAACGCGGCGTTGGAGCTGACCCATCGAATGGATCGGCATTTTCAGACGATAGAAGAAGGGGGAAAATGAGATGTATTATATCGGTATCGACGTGGGCGGAACCAACCTGGTGGCCGGCCTGGTGAATGAGAAGGGGCATATTCTGGACAAGGTGAGCCACCCGGTAGACAAGTCCATGACGGCGGAGGAGCTGTGCCATGAGCTGGCCCGGCTGGCCCAGAAGGTGTGTGAGATGGGCGCGGTGCCCTATGAGCAGATCGAAGCGGTGGGCGTGGGCCTGCCCGGCCTTGTGGATAATGAGACCGGCGTTGTGGTCCAGACCCCCAATATGGCTTTTTCCGGCACACCCTTCCGCAAGCTGTTCCAGGAGGTGTGGAATGTCCCCGTATTCCTGGCCAATGATGCCAACTGTGCCGCTGTGGGCGAGTACTGGGCTGGCGCGGCCAAGGGCTGTGACCCGGCTGTGGTGGTCACCCTGGGTACCGGCATCGGCGGCGGTCTGGTGGCCAACGGAAAGCTCTTCACCGGCTATGCCAACTCAGGCATGGAAGTGGGACACATGATCATCAAGCCCAACGGCGTTCTGTGTGGCTGCGGCAACCGGGGCTGCTGGGAGCAGTACGGCTCCGCCACCGCCCTCATCCGGCTGACCCAGGCGGAGATGGAAAAGGACAAGGACAGCGTCATGTGGGAGCTGTGTGAGGGCGACCGCTTTAAGGTCCAGGGCCGCACCGCTTTCCAGGGGGCCCGACTGGGCGACGCGGCGGCCAAACGGGTGCTGAGCGTCTATCTCCAGGGCCTGTCCATCGGCATCATCAACCTCATCAATGTGCTTCAGCCGGAGATCATCTGTCTGGGCGGCGGCATCAGCAACGCTGAGGACGATCTGCTGCTGGAGCCGCTGTGCGAGCTGGTGCAGCAGGGTACCTTTGACAAGACCCGTCCCACCCGGTTGGAGAAGGCCTCGCTGGGCAACGATGCCGGCGTGGTGGGCGCGGCACTGCTGTGCAATATGATGTAAAAATACTATGGCCCCTTGGACGAGAGAATGCAGCCCACTGCGCGCCCACAGGGCACACTTGTGGGCTGAGAAGTGTTTTTGAAGGGGCAAAGCTGCTTCAAAAACGGATATAAGTTGCCTTCGCACCTGCGAGCGGCGTAGCTCTGTTCAGGATGGCTTTGATATTACGGGACCCAGGCAATGCCTGGGTCCCGCTTTTTTTACGGGGGCTATTCTATTTTACAAAAAGTTTTGTTATAATGACTTGGTATCGAGTTTCTCTGATGAGGAGGAAATATGAAAGAATTTGACGCGCTGCGGGCGCGGTTGACCGCCCGCTGTCCCCAGTTGGAACTGCGGGTGGAGGAACCCATGAGCCGCCATACCACCTTTCGGGTGGGAGGCCCCTGTGCCCTGATGGCGCTTCCCAAGACGGAGGAAGAGGCGAAACAGGCATTGGCAGCTGCCCGGGAACTGGGAATCGTCCCCGTTTTCCTGGGAAATGGCTCCAACCTGCTGGTGCCCGACCGGGGCGTGGAGCGGTTTCTCATCAAAACCACTGGTCTTGACTGGGTGGAGCGGCAAGGTGATTGCCTTGTAGCCGGCGGGGGTATTACCCTGGCCCGGCTGGCCCGTTTTGCCCAGAGAGAGGGACTGTCCGGTCTGGAGTTTGCCCACGGCATCCCCGGAAGCCTGGGCGGCGGTGTGACCATGAACGCGGGAGCCTATGGGGGAGAGCTGAAAGATGTGGTGCGCTCGGTCACCTGTCTCAATGAGGCGGGAGAAGAGGAGTGCGTGACAGACTGTGACTTCAGCTACCGCCACAGCGCCTTTTCCGACGGACGGCGCATGGTGCTCTCCGCCCGGCTGGAGCTGAAACCCGGAGACCCGGAGACAATTTTGGCACGGATGGAGGAGTTGTCCGTCCAGCGCCAGGTCAAGCAGCCTCTGGAATATCTCAGTGCCGGGTCCATGTTCAAGCGGCCCCCGGGACATTTTGCCGCCGCCCTCATTGAACAGTGCGGCCTGAAAGGCTTTCTGGTGGGGGGCGCCCAGGTATCGGAAAAGCACGCGGGCTTTGTGGTCAACCGGGGCGGAGCGACCTGCGAGGATATCCTGACGCTGGTGGACCGGGTAAGGAACATTGTCCGGGAGAAAACAGGCGTGGAGCTGGAGATGGAAGTGAAGCTGCTGCAATAGCCCTGTTTTTACAAAAGAGGTGTTTTCAATGGAATTTGTCATTATATCCGGCCTTTCCGGGGCGGGAAAAAGTAAAGCGGCCTCCTTTATGGAGGATATGGACTTTTTCTGTGTGGACAATCTGCCCGCACCCCTGATCCCCAAATTTGCCGAGTTGGGTATGGCCGGAGCGGGGGAGTATGACCGGGTGGTGCTGGTCACGGATATCCGGGGCGGCACCAACTTTGACGGACTCTTCCAGGCGCTGGAGGATTTGAAGCGGATGAAGTGCTCCTACCGCATCCTCTTCATGGAGGCCTCCGACGCGGTCATCATCAAGCGCTATAAAGAGACCCGCCGCAGCCATCCCCTGGAGGAGCAGTGTGACAGCCTGGAGCAGGCCATCGCTCTGGAGCGGAAAATGCTGGCTCCGCTGCGGGAGCGGGCGGAGTATATCATTGACACCAGCAATCTCTCCACCGCCAAGCTAAAGGGAGAGCTGCGCCGCTTGTTTGGCCGGGAGGGCAGCGCCGAGGGGCGCATGGATGTGCGGGTATTTTCCTTTGGCTTTAAGCACGGCCTGCCCATGGAGGCCGATCTGGTCTTTGATGTGCGCTTTTTGCCCAATCCCTACTACGTGGCCGATTTGAGGGCTCATACAGGCCTTGAGCAGGGGGTACGGGACTATGTGTTCCACGGAGGCCAGGCCCAGGAGTTTTTAGACCGGATGTGGAATCTGATGGGCTGGCTGCTGCCACGGTATGAGGAGGAGGGCAAGACCGCCCTGGTCATCGCGATCGGCTGTACCGGCGGACATCACCGCTCTGTGGCCATTGCCCACGCCCTTTCTGAGAAAATTCGGGCAGAGGGCTGGGCCGTGGCGGAGAGTCACCGGGATCTGGGCCGCACCTGAACACGGGAAATGGAGGAACGTCCATGTCATATCAGTATCCAAACCTTCAGCAGTGGGAGCGTGGCCCGAAGATCGTCGCGGTAGGCGGCGGGACGGGCCTGTCCACCATGCTGCGGGGTCTGAAAAAATACACCAAGAACCTCACTGCCATTGTCACTGTGGCTGACGATGGCGGAGGGTCGGGCATCCTCCGGCAGGATCTTGGGATGCCCCCACCGGGAGATATCCGCCACTGTATGGAGGCCCTGGCCAACACCGAGCCGGTGATGGAGAAGCTGCTCACCTACCGATTTACTGAGGGCAGCCTTGCCGGACAGTCCTTTGGCAACCTGATTTTGGCGGCACTCAACGGCATCACCGGCTCCTTTGAAGAGGCGGTGACCCAGATGAGCCATGTTCTGGCTATCACCGGGCGTGTCATTCCTGTGACCAGCGCCGATGTGCAGCTGGAGGCGGTGTTTGAAAACGGGGCCAGCGTTGTGGGAGAGTCCAAGATCTATGCCTGCAAAAAGGAGCAGGACTGCCGCATCCACCACGTTGCTCTCATCCCGGAGCGGCCCACCGCTACTCCGGCGGCTTTGGAGGCCATTGGGGAAGCAGACCTCATTTTGCTGGGACCTGGCAGCCTTTACACCAGCGTGATCCCTAATCTGCTGGTGGATGGTGTGGCCCATGCCATTGCCCAGGCTGACGCGCCAAAAATCTATGTCTGCAACATTATGACCCAGGACGGAGAGACTGAAGGGTATACCGCCGCTGACCATTTGGAGGCGCTGATGGCCCACGGGGAACCGGGGCTGGTAGACCTGTGTCTGGCTAACTCCGCCACTGTTCCCCAAAGCCTGGTGGAAAAGTACAGCCAGGAGGACGCCGCCCCCCTGTATGTGGACCGTGAGCAGATCGCCGCCATGGGACTTGAGCTGGTGGAGCGGCCGGTGGCCTGGGAGGGGGGCAACTTTGCCCGCCACGACCCGGACAAGCTGGCTGAGGCTCTGCTGGAAATTTACCGCCAGCGGGCGATGCGCATTTTCCACGGGGAACGGCGCTATATTTTGGAGGAATGACCATGTCCTTTGCCGGAGATGTGAAACAGGAGCTGTGCCGTGCCCCGCTGGGACGAAAATGCTGCGTCCAGGCGGAGGCATATGGCGTGCTACTTTACTGCAATACCTTTACCGCACGGGAGATCCGGATCATTACCGAGCATGAGGCCTTTGCCCAGCGCCTGCCCATTCTGTTTAAAAAGGCATTTCATGTGAGCTTTGATTCCCTGCCCGAGGGGGAAGGAAAACAGGTTTTTTCCATCACCCATCCCGAGAAGCTTGCGGAGATCCACCACACATTTGGAGTGGACCCTGGGGCCTTGGCGCTCCATGTCAATTTTGCAGTGGTGGAGGAGAGCTGCTGCCGGGCCTCTTTTTTGCGAGGGGCATTTCTGGCCGGCGGCTCCGTCACTGACCCAAGAAAAGGCTATCACCTGGAGCTGGCCACCGCCCACCACAGCGTCAGCCGGGAGGTGCTGGCCCTTATGCGGGAGCAGGAGCTGGAGCCTAAGTCGGCCCAGCGGAAGGGCAATACTGTGATCTATTTCAAGCAGAGCGACCGGATCGAGGATTTTCTCACCTGTGTGGGCGCCCCTCTGGCGGCTATGGAGGTCATGAACGCTAAGCTGGAAAAGGATCTGCGGGGGAGTGTGAACCGCCGGGTGAATTGCGATGCGGCCAACCTGGATAAGGCGGTGGAGGCCGCTTTGGCGCAGGTGGAGGCCATTCACTGCCTGGAGGAACGGGGGGAGCTGGTCACTTTGCCGGACAAGCTCAGGGAAGCTGCCGCCTTGCGCCTGGCCCACCCGGAGGACACCCTAAGCCAGCTGGCGGAGCGTTTCGACCCGCCCATTACCAAGTCTGCCCTGAACCATCGCCTGAGGAAACTGGTGGAGCTTGGAAAAGAATCATCCAGCAGCAATACTTAAATAGGAGAGATTACCAATGGCAAATTGTACCTTTCGCTCCGCTGTCCCTGGGGATGAGGAGCTGATTTTATCTTTCATCCGTGCCCTGGCGGAGTATGAGCATATGTCCGACCAGGTGGTAGCCACTCCGGAAATTTTACAGGAGTGGATCTTTGAAAAGAAAAAGGCGGAGGTGATCTTCGCCGTCCATGAGGGAAAAGAAGTGGGCTTTGCCCTGTTTTTCCACAATTTTTCCACATTCTTGGGTCGGGCGGGCGTGTATCTGGAGGATCTGTTCGTCCTGCCCGAGGAGCGGGGCCACGGCTATGGCAAGGCCCTGCTCAAGCACCTGGCCCACATCGCTGTGGAGCGGGGCTGCGGACGTCTGGAGTGGTCCTGCCTGAACTGGAACACCCCCTCCATCGATTTCTACACCAAGCGAATGAATGCCGTTCCCATGGACGAGTGGACGGTATACCGCCTCACCGGGGAGACGCTGGTGCAGGCCGCTCAGGAAGATGCATGAGCCGGGAGAGAATACCATGAAAAAACTACTGTCCGCCGCCCTGGCCCTGGCCCTGCTGCTGGGGGCGGGGTGTGCCCCTGGGGGAACAAGTGTCTCCATGCCCGATGAAGCGGAAAGCTCGGAACAAACAGTTGAGGAGCAGGACAATCCCCTGACGCAAGCGGGCACGCTGAACTTTGTCTATTCCAGCGGCGCGGGCGGCTGGAGCACTCAGCTGAGCCTCCAGCCCGACGGCTCCTTTACGGGACACTATGAGGATACAGACCTGGGCGACATGGGGGAGGAGAACCCCAATGGGACGGCCTATATCTGTGACTTTTCCGGCAGCTTCTCCCAGCCGGGCAAGGTGGATGACCACTTCTGGACTATGCAGCTGGAGTACCTATCCACCCAGCAGGAGCCGGGAGAGGTCACCTATAAGGAGGGCATCAAGTATGTTTCCGCCGAGCCAAACGGCCTGGAGCAGGCCCGGGAGGTCTGGCTCTATCTGCCGGGGGCGGAGACGAAAGACCTGCCCGAAGAATTTCTGTCCTGGGCTACCTCCGCCTTTTCCGGAGAAGTGCCCGAGCAGCTGCCCTTTTATGGGCTTTACAGTGTGAGCGATCAGTCCGGCTTTGTGGGCTTCCCAGTGGAAGAATCTGACTGAGAAACAGCCTGCGCCGGCATCAAAGAGAGGAAATCCTATGTCCTTTGTCCATCTACATCTGCATACGGAGTTTTCCCTGCTGGACGGGGCCTGCC
>CALWOP010000105.1 GCA_944383195.1 uncultured Oscillospiraceae bacterium | reverse complement strand
AACGAGAAAAACGCCATCGGCAAGGTGCAGAAGCTCCGGGAGGACCTGGAGCAGGCCAATGCCCAGCTGGAAAAGGCACAGCGGGAGTATGACCTCAACCGGGCTGCGGAGCTCCAGTACGGCCGCATCCCGGAGCTGAAGAAGGCTCTGGAGGCAGAGGAGCAGATCGCCCAGGAGGGCAGGCAGCGCGCCCTGCTGCGGGATAAGGTCACCGAGGAGGAGATCGCCCGGATCATCGAGCGCTGGACCGGCATTCCTGTGGCCAGACTGATGGAGGGCGAGCGGGAGAAGCTGCTGCACCTGGAGGACATTCTTCACAAGCGGGTGGTGGGCCAGGATGAGGCCGTGCGCCTGGTGAGCGAGGCCATCCTACGCAGCCGCGCCGGCATCGCCGACCCCAACAAGCCCATTGGCTCCTTCCTGTTCCTGGGCCCCACCGGCGTGGGCAAGACGGAGCTGGCCAAGACCCTGGCCGAGGCCCTGTTTGACAGTGAAAAGAACCTGGTGCGCATTGATATGAGCGAGTATATGGAGAAGTTCTCGGTCTCCCGGCTCATCGGTGCCCCTCCGGGATATGTTGGCTATGAGGAAGGCGGCCAACTCACCGAGGCGGTGCGCCGGAAACCCTACTCCGTGATCCTCTTTGACGAGGTGGAAAAAGCCCATCCTGACGTGTTCAATATTCTACTGCAAGTATTAGATGATGGCCGTATTACAGATAGTCAAGGCCGGACCGTGGATTTCAAGAACACCATCATCATCCTGACCTCCAATTTGGGCTCCCAGTTCCTCCTGGATGGCATCGGGGAGGATGGGGAGATCTCCCAGCAGGCCAGGGAGCAGGTCAGCGAGCTGCTCAAGCGCTCCTTCCGGCCGGAGTTTTTGAACCGTCTGGACGAGATCGTGTTCTATAAACCCCTGACCAAGGAAAACGTGACCCACATTATTGACCTGTTGGCGGCGGACCTGAACCGCCGGCTGGCCGATAAGCAGCTCACCGTGGAGCTGACCCCTGCAGCCAAGGCCCTGATCATCGACGCCGCCTATGATCCCATTTACGGCGCCCGTCCCCTGCGCCGGTATCTCCAGCATACGGTGGAGACCCTCATCGGCAAAAAGATCATTGCCGACCAGGTGGAGGGCGGAGCACGACTCATTGTGGATGTGGAAGACGGCCAGCTGGTGGTCAAATAAAAGAATCTGAAAAGCGGGAGAGGATGCTCTCCCGCTTTTTTAAGATAAATTAAAAAATTATTAATTCTACAGTGAACAGATGGAAATTTGCTGTGTTTTATGCTATGCTAAACCCAGCAGGCAAAGGCCGCGCCCGAACAGAAAGGAGGAGATCGTATGAACATGACGATTTTCTGGCTGATTGCGTTTATTGTGTTTGCCGTGGGCGAGGGGATCACCGTAGGATTGGTCTCCATTTGGTTTGCCATCGGGGCCTTGGGCGGCATGGCCGCAGCGGCCCTTGGAGCAGGGCTTTGGTCCCAGATCGCGGTGTTTTTGGGGTTATCTGCCCTCAGTCTGCTGCTGTTCAAGCCCCTGAGCAAAAAGATGTTTTTGAATAAAGTGTCCCATACCAACGCAGACCGGGTGCTGGGCGAGACCGCCCTGGTCACAGAAACAGTGGATAACCAGCAGGCCAAAGGCCAGGTACGGGTGGACGGACAGATCTGGTCGGCCCGGTCCGCCCATGATGTGGTGATTCCGGTGGGAACGGAGGTGCGGGTGCTGCGCATTGAAGGCGTAAAGGTGATTGTGGAGACCCAGGCATAAATATATTGGAAAAGAGAAGGAGAGTACGCTATGGATTATCTTATCACGACGATTGTAGTTATCGTAATCGCGCTGATCTTTTTTGCCATCCTGGCCAGTATCGTGCGCATCGTGCCCCAGTCCCGGGCCTACGTGATTGAGTGGCTGGGAGCGTTCCGCACAGTGTGGGGCGTAGGCGTCCACTTCAAGGTGCCCATTGTGGAGCGGGTGGCCAAGAATGTGTCCCTGAAAGAACAGGTGGTGGATTTCCCACCCCAGCCGGTGATCACCAAGGATAACGTCACCATGCAGATCGACACGGTCATCTACTTCCAGATCACTGACCCCAAGCTCTATACCTACGGGGTGGAAAACCCCATGTCGGCTATTGAGAACCTCACCGCCACCACCCTGCGCAACATCATCGGCGATTTGGAGCTGGACCAGTCCCTCACCAGCCGCGATCACATCAACGCCCAGATGCGTTCTATTTTGGATGAGGCCACAGACAGCTGGGGCATCAAGGTCAACCGGGTGGAACTGAAAAACATTATTCCGCCCCGTGATATTCAGGAATCCATGGAGAAGCAGATGCGGGCCGAGCGTGAGCGCCGTGAGGCCATCCTCCAGGCCCAGGGCCAGAAGCAGTCTCAGATCCTGGTGGCCGAGGGCGAGAAGCAGTCCGCCATTCTCCGGGCCGACGCCGCCAAGCAGGCTGCCATTCTCCAGGCTGAGGGCTCCAAGCAGGCCAAGATCCTGGAGGCCGAGGCTGAGGCTGAGGCCATCCTGAAGGTGCAGCAGGCCACCGCCGATGCCATCCGCCTGATCAATGAGGCCGCCCCTGGGGACGGCGTCATCAAGATCAAGGCGCTGGAGGCGTTTACCGCCGCGGCTAACGGCAAGGCCACCAAGATCATCATTCCCAGTGAGATCCAGGGACTGGCGGGTCTGGCGGCAGGCGCAAAGACCATCTTTGACACAGAAGACCCTAAAGCCACGATCACTAAAACGGTGCCAAAGCAGTAACACATTTCAAAAGGCCGCCGAAAGGCTGCCTTTTTTGAGGAAACATTCAAAAAACATTGACGTTCCCTTTTCTATGGCGTCAATGGAGCAAGCTTTTAGGATAAGAGGAAAGGAAGAATCCGCATATGAAAAAATTACTTGCGCTCCTGCTGACCTTGTGTATGGCGGGAGGGGCTACCCCCGTCCTGGCGGCGGAGGAGACGGAGGCCGCGCCCATCCCCCAGTGGGCCTACGGCGTGCTGGCTGATGGCTATGCCATGGGTCTGTTTGGAGATGAGATCTACACCCAGCATAGCCAGACCATTACCAAGGAGCAGCTCACCAGTCTGACCCAGGTAGTGGGAGACAAGCTGGCCCTGCTGGAAATGGAGCAGCGGGGAGCAGATCATACGGCTCTGGTCATTGATACCACCCGGGGCGGTGTGGTCAATGCCCTGTATCAGGAGGCGGCCGCCTATGCTTTCCCCGGCGTGGAAGAGGGGCCTGAGGCGTTTTTGACCTCTGTGGGCGCTCTGGCCGGGGACGGGACCGGGCTGAACCTGGACCGGCCCTGTACAGTGATGGAGGCCGTCACCATGGCGGACAGCCTCATTCTGAACCTCTATGACCAGCAGAACGCCGGCTCCTTGGGCCTTTTGTGGAAGGCGGAGGGGAACGGCAATACCCTGTACCTCCTGGGAAGCATTCACACCGACCGGAACAACGTCTACCCCTTCCACAAGCAGCTGCGGGACATTATCCTGAATGCGGAGCAGGTGTCCTTTGAGCTGGATTTCAACGACCAGGCGGGGCTGGCGGAGTTTGCTGCCATGCAGGTCTATTCCGACGGCACCACCCTGGCCGACCACATTTCCCCGGAACTCTATCAGGTGGTGGTAAACACCGCTTCCATGTTGGGAATGGACGAGGCCACGGTGTCCCAGTATAAGGCATGGGCGCTGGCCAGCTCCTTCCAGTCCCTGTCCATGCTGGATGACACCTCTAGCAGCAACGCTATGGCCATCGACCTCTATGTCAATTCCAAAGCGGCCAACGCCGGCATCGACATTGGGGCGGTGGAGACCTATGCGTTCCAGGGCGGTTTGTTCGACACCCTTTCCCCGGAATATCAGGAGGCCTATCTGGCCGGCGGACTGCTTATGCTGCTGGATGTCAATACCATGGATGAGAGCACCAAGTCTGCCCTCACCGCAGTGCTGGGCGAGGAAGCGCTGACCCAGGACGGCCAGGATGCCATGGAAGAGCGCATAGAGCAAATCAGCCTGTGGATGGACCAGTGGAAAACCCGGGACGTGGAGGGCTTTGCCAAGTCCTACCCAAAGGATGAGATTATCAACGGCGCAGAAGAGTTGGAGAGCAAGCTCTTTACCGACCGTGACCCGGGGATGATCGCCTACGCGGAAAACTATTTGGAGCAGGGGGGCTCCCACACCGGCCTTCTGGTGGTGGGCGCCGGCCATATGATCGGCTCTGGAGGAATTGTCCAGGGTCTGAGAGATCTGGGCTATACTGTAGAAGTAGTTCCCAAGCCCTGAAATTAAGAAAATACCATTGGCCGGGCCGTGAAAAGCGGCCCGGCCTTTTAAAAACCATTTTTTTCTTTGCAATACCTGTCTCGTCCTGCGCATACTGACGATGAATGAGTTTGGAAAGGCGGCGAGGCGGTGAATTGGCGGCGTGTAACGGCGGCAGTGTGCGCAGTGGCCCTCCTGCCCCTGTTTCCCGGGGAGGAGACGGCACGGCAGGCGGGCGCACCAGCAGAGGTGGAAGTAAATTCGCCGCCTCTGGTGGCCCTTACCTTTGACGACGGGCCCCGCAACAAGACCACAGGCCCGCTTCTGGATGGATTGGCCCTGCGGGAGGTACCGGCTACCTTTTTTCTGGTGGGCAGCCGCATTGCCGGCAGCGAGGAACTGATCCAACGGATGAAAGCGGAGGGGCACCAGATCGGTATCCACACCTACGACCATGTGGCGGTCACTGACCTCAATCGGGAGGATTTTGACCTACAGGTGGGCAAGACCCGGGCACGGTTGGTGGATATCCTGGGCCAGGGCGACTATTGGCTTCGGCCCCCTTACGGCATTATTGACCAGTCGGTGGAGCAGTGGTGCGACTGTCCGCTGATCCTGTGGTCGGTGGACCCCGAGGACTGGAAGGACGAGGATGTGGACCGGATCGTGGCTTCGGTACTGGAGCACGTGAGGGATGGAGACATCATCCTGATGCACGACATTTTCGCAACTTCTGTGGAGGCGGCGCTGCGGGTGGTGGATGCGCTGCTGGCCGAGGGCTACTGCTTTGTAACGGTGGAGCAGCTGATGGCCCAGCGGGGCGTGCAGCCGCAGAGCGGGGCCTTGTACCGGCGATTTCCCCCGGAAAATTCCGATTAAATTTCACAAATTATCATTGTTTTTTTCCTTGTAATCATGTAAACTTAGGACAACAGCAAAACAAAAGGAGGAACCCCCTATGAAAGTTGCCCGTTTAGTGCTGAAGATCGTGGCTTTGTCCCTGTCTGTGGCCGCTCTGACCTGTGCTGTGGTCGCCTATTGGAATGAGCTGGTGGAGCTGTTCGATTACGCCAAGGGAAAGCTCCAGCGCAGCACCTGCGTCTCTGAGTACGACGACTACGAGGAGTAAAGAAAGACCGCCGGTTATCCGGCGGTCTTTTTCTGTGGGTACCACCGCAGGCAGGCAATGTCCCGGTGCCGCCTGAGCAGGGCGGCGGACAGGAGAACATCGACCACCAGAGCGGCCATGACCGCCCAACCCACAGGCAGGGGAACATGAGTCAGCAGGGGAGCAAAGACAGGGTCAAGGCCATAGACCATGCCCAGGCTGAGCACGCCCCAGGCCAGCGAAAAAGGTAGGCACACCCGGCCGTGAAGATTGCCGGGCAGATCCCCGTAGTTCCAAAAGGACACGCCCAGGCAGGTCTCATAGAAAGCGGCGGTCAGATATTCCACTGCCGTGGCGGTGAGCGCCCCGAGAAAGAACAGCGCCGGGGGATAGGCCCTTGCCGGCGGGGAAAAGAATAAGATCAAGCTGGCGCCCAGCCCGTAAACGGGACACAGGGGCAGTACCCACAGGCATTTTCGGTTGGGACGCCCCCCGGTGGCCCTGGCGTAGGCTACCTCCAGCAAAAAGCCCAGAAAGCTGTATAACATGAAATTCCAAAATACGACCAACGATCGACCCCTCCCTTTTTACCTGTTAGGGTACGGAAGTCCGGGCATTTCATGCGGGAAATCGAAAATTTGGCACAGTCAGGTTCCGGCAGGAGTGGGAAATTTTGCGTGACCCTGGTAGAACCATACCTACGGGGAGGAAAAGAAGAAAAATACGCGCTCCTGCCTTGCGGACAGGCCCGGTTTGTGGTAGGATAGCGGGAGATAAAAAAAGAGGAGCGGAATATATGCGGCATTTAATCGACTTTGGAGATCTGAAACGAGAGGAATGGGACGAGCTGTATGCCCGGGCCAGCCGGATCATCGACGCCCCTGAACAGTTTGTCGATGTATGTCGGGGCAAGGTGGCGGCCAACCTGTTTTATGAGCCGTCCACCCGGACCAATTTTTCTTTCCAGACCGCTATGCTGCGTTTGGGCGGTACGGTGTTTGGATTTGCCGATCCCAACTCCTCCTCTGTGGCCAAGGGCGAGACCCTGAAAGACACCATTAAAATGGTGTCAAGCTATGCCGATGTGGTGGTCATGCGCACACCCTGGGAGGGGGCGGCCAAGGCGGCCTCCCTCTACTCCCATGTGCCGGTGGTAAATGCCGGAGACGGCGGCCATATGCACCCCACCCAGACCATGGCCGACCTGACCACGATCACCCGTCTGCTGGGAAAAGTAGACGGGCTGTCCATTGGAATGTGCGGCGATTTAAAAAACGGCCGCACGGTCCACTCCCTCATTAAGGCCATGGCCAAATTTGAAAATATCCGCTTTTTCCTGATCTCCCCCCGGGAACTGGCTGTTCCGGAATATATGCGCGCTTTTATGCAGGAAAACCATATGCCTTTCACTGAGGTGACCGGGCTGGAGGCGGTCATCCCTCAGCTGGATGTCCTGTATATGACCCGGGTACAGAAAGAGCGGTTTGTAGATCCCTTGGAGTATGAACGCAACAAGGGCATCTATGTCCTGACCCGCCGGAAGCTGGAGCGGGCCAAGGAGCATATGCTTGTCATGCATCCCCTGCCCAGAGTGGATGAGATCACGGTGGATGTGGACGACGACCCCCGGGCAGTGTATTTCCAACAGGCCCGGTTTGGAATGTTTGCCCGAATGGCGCTGCTGTCGGACCTGGCCAACCAGCCCAGACTGGAGCAGACCCCGGCGGTGGAAATCGGTACAAAGCCCGTGTGTACCAACCCCCGGTGCATCACCCAGACCCAGCCCTATCTGCCCCCCCTGGTGAAGAAAAACGGCGGCGTGGACTGCTGTGCCTTCTGTGACGGGGCGCTCCGATAAAGGAGCGCCCGGGGCTTCAGTGCGCTGCTATCAAAAAGTATCAGGAAATTTTACAAAACCCATTGACAGCTTACGAGAAATATGGTAATATTTCAAAGCTGACGTGAGAGGAACGCGCTGTCCATGCGGGTGTAGTTCAATGGTAGAATCCCAGCCTTCCAAGCTGGTCGCGTGGGTTCGATTCCCATCACCCGCT
>CALWOP010000104.1 GCA_944383195.1 uncultured Oscillospiraceae bacterium | reverse complement strand
GGGGTTATTGGGGAAGCAGAGGTAGATCAGGTCCACCTTCTCCTTGGGAGGCTCCGGAGAAAACCCATTTGCCTCCACACAGGGCATATAGACCAGCTTGTTCCACTTGCCCAGCTCCTCCTGATACTCCCCGGCCCGGCCGGCCATGGCATTGGTGTCCACATAGACGGGGTAGACCGGGTCACACACGGCCACTACATTGTCCACACCGAAGATATCGCCGATGTTTCCGCAGTCGCTCTTGGCGCCGTCAGAGACAAAGATCTCATCGGCCTGGATATCCACGCCACGCTGCGCATAATCACACTGAGCGATGGCCTCCCGCAGGAAGGGGTAGCCCTGCTCCGGGCCGTAACCATGAAACCCCTCCGCGGTCCCCATCTCGTCCACCGCTTTATGCATAGCCTCGATCACAGCGGGAACCAGCGGACGGGTCACGTCCCCAATAGACAGCTTGGTGATCTTGGCCTCAGGATGGGCGGCAGTATAGGCGGCGATCCGCCGGGCCACCTCAGAAAAAAGGTAGCTGCCGGGTAGCTTTAAGTAGTTGTCGTTGATCTTCACCATGGGCAAACAGCTCCTTTGCCATAAAAACTTCGGACTTTATTATCCATGATGGGAAAAGGATTGTCAAGAGGCAGCGCTGCCCTGCCGCAATTCCCGGTATAAGGCAGGCCAATGGGGACATACTAGTGCCATCGGAACAGGAGGGAAACGCCATGATTGAAGCTGATACCGTAAAGCTGCTGCGGGAATGTGACGCGGGGGTAAAAATGGGGGTGGCCTCCATTGACGAAACGCTGGAATATGTACACAGCCCCGATCTGAAGCGCTGTCTGACCCGGTGCAAAGAAGAACACCAGGTTCTGAACGGCGAGATCCGGAAGCTGCTGCACCAGTATCACGATGAGGGGAAAAACCCCAACCCCATAGCCAAGGGAATGTCCTGGATGAAGACCAATGTGAAGCTGGGCATGGACGCTTCGGACCAGACGGTGGCCGAGCTGATGACCGACGGGTGCAACATGGGGGTCAAATCCCTCAATCAATACCTGAACGAGTATCAGGCCGCGGACGAGGTCTCCAAAGACATCGCCAAGCGTCTCATCCATTTGGAAGAGCGTCTGGCCATCGACGTCCGGGGTTATCTTTGACGGAAAAAGCCCGCTGTCCAAACAGGACAGCGGGCTTTTTATCCCTCTTGCTTTCCCCCTCCGTGGCCGATGAGAAAGCCCACGCTGCCCGAAACAAAGTCCCGCAGCTGTGACAAGGTCGCCAGAGACTCCTGGGAACTTTGTCCGCAATTTCGCGCCAGGATAAGAAGGCCCAGCGCCGCCAGGCCTATGCTTCCCACGATCACAATCTGCCTGCCCAGCCGGTCTGCCTCCTGCGTCTCTTCCAAAGCGGGCTGAGCCGGCCGCTCCGCTTGGGAGACAGGGGCGGATACTCCCTCCAAGCTGTCCACCGGCCCGTCCTCCTGGGGTGTGGAAAACCCGATCTTGTTCGTCGTCCTGACTGCTGTGTTCAGACTCCGCCCTTGGACGCCCGCACTGATGAAATAGCCGAAAATAGAGGCTGTGGTAGTGCGGAGGACCACATCCGGCTCCACCGAGTCCCCCTGCGCAAGCTCATGGAAAAAGAGGTTGTGTCCCGTCTGAATCAGCAGGACCACCATAAATAGAAGCAGCATTCCATCGGCTAGGTGCATCCGCCGCCACCCCAGCCGAAATCTGAACCTGGTGTGTTTCATATCCAGTCCCTCCTCTCCCCATCCTATGCGCTGCGCCCGGTACGGGGGAACTGATATATTTGGAAGACAGAGTAACCTTTGCACACCCTCTCACATAGACTAATGCGGGCCCAAACTTGAAAGGAGATCTTGTTCCATTCTGAATGATGTCATGCAAACTGTTGAAGAGGATCAGACCTGTCCCGCTGTGGGCTATCAGTCCGCTTCTATCTGCGTTCCCGTCACAGTAACCCCCTTCGCCAACGCCGGTGCCACCGTCACCAAGTGCTGCGGCGACCCGGTGGTCACCCCCGGCCGGGAAACCTGCGGCGGCCTGAAAAACGGCACCTGCTCCTTCACCATCAGCCAGGAGATCTGCGTGGCCGTCCCCGTGGCGTTCGGCGCCACCGCTTCAGTGGGCGAAACCTATGTAGCCTGCAACGGCGTCTCTGCCAGCGACATCTGCACCGACTGCTCTCTGGAGGCCGCTCCCTCCGTCCCCGCTGTGGACGCCCCCGTTGCGGAGATCCCTCCCGTCACTGAGCTTTGACGCGCTGCCTCCCTCAGAGCACAGTTTTGTCATGTCTCTGGAAGTAGACTCAGCCTCTTTCCCAATGGATTGATGCTGGCCCACTCTGACCGCGCCCGATCCCGCAAGGCGGGATCGGGCGCTTTTGCTGGATGGGGCCGTCATTTTTCTCTTCCATCTCATTCAAAATGTGATACAATCCATAAAGAAATATTTTTTAAAAAATTTTTTCTGGTTTGAATGGATTGGCCCTATTCAATCGTATCAAGTATGAAGCCACTTCGAACCGACGAAATAAGGAGGAATCAACCATGAAAAAGATATGGATTCGCGCGATCACGCTGGCCCTGGTACTCTCTGCCGCCACTGTAAGTACCTTTGCCGCCGGATATGGACGGGGCCAGGGAGCCGGGAGCGGAACCTGCGGGGGCACCTGGTCCAACTGCCGCTTTACCGATGCCGACGGCGACGGGGTGTGCGACTACGCCGGTACCAACTGCCGCTTCACCGATGCCGACGGCGATGGGGTGTGCGACTACGCTGGTACCAACTGCCGCTTTACCGATACCGACGGCGATGGGGTGTGCGACTACGCCGGTACCAACTGCCGCTTTACCGATACTGACGGCGACGGGGTGTGTGACTACGCCGGTACCGGGAGCCGCCCCATGGACGGCACTGGCCGGGGGGCAGGGTACCGCGGCGGACGAAATCGTTAAGAATCGGAGTTTTGAGCGATGCGCAGTGAGGAAGATGCATCCAGAGCCATCGAGCGGTACTCAGACACCGTACGCAGGCTTTGTATGATCCATCTGAAAAATTACGCGGATACCGAGGACATATTTCAAACCGTGTTTTTGAAATATGTCCTCAGCTCCGTGTCCTTTGAAAGTGAAGAACACGAAAAAGCCTGGATCATCCGGGTCACCATCAACGCCTGTAAGGATTTGCTGAAAAGCTTTTTCCGCAGCCGAACGGTATCTCTGGAGCAGCTTCTGGATCAGCCCGCACCGCTGGCTCCCGAACACCGGGAGGTGCTGGAGGCCGTGCTCGCTCTTCCGCCCAAATACAAGGATGTGGTCTACCTCCATTATTACGAAGGCTATACCGCCCCGGAAATTGGCCGGATTTTAGGAAAAAATGTCAACAGTGTCTATACGCTGCTCACACGCGCCAGGCAGCTGTTAAGGGAAACGTTGGGAGGTGACGCAGGTGCATGATCCATTGAAAGAGGCCTTTGGTCAGATCCACGCCGAGGCGGAACTGAAAGAACATACGCTCACCTACCTTCGGGAAAAAACCGGAAATTATGCCCAGGCCAGGAGCTTTCCCTACCGGCCTGTGCTCTCTATGGCCGCCTGTCTTTTGCTGGTGCTCTGTCTTGGACTGTGGCGGGCCTACTTCACCCCCGTGTCCGTTATCAGCATTGACATCAACCCCTCCCTGGAGCTGGAAATCAACCGCTTTGACCGGGTGCTCTCCGTGGAGGGCTACAATGAAGATGGGCAGGCCCTGGCCGACTCCCTGGATCTTCGTTTTCTCTCTTACCAGGATGCCCTGGAGCAGGTACTGGCCAGCGAAATGGTAACGGATTGTCTGGCCCGAGATGAGTTTTTGTCCATTGCCGTTGCCGATGACAATACCCAACGCCAGGAGACCATTTTGTCCACTGTGCGCGCCTGTACTGCTCAGCATCAAAATTCCCACTGCTACGCCGCCGACCGCACTGACCTGGACGCCGCCCATGAGGCCGGACTCTCCTACGGAAAATATCAGGCTTTCCTGGAGCTTCAAGCCCTGGACCCGGAAGTAACGCCCCAGGACGTACAGCAGATGACCATGCGGGAAATTCGAGAGCGCATCGCCGCCTTGTCCGGTGCGGCGGCAGGCCAGACGCCGGACACCTCCCCCGATCAAACACCCGGTCAGGGATATGGACAAGGAAATGGTCAGGGATACGGGCAAGGCTCCGCTCAAGGAAACGGCCAGGGATACGGACAAGGCTCCGCTCAAGGAAACGGCCAGGGATACGGGCAGGACTCCGGCCAAGGGTACGGCTACCACCACGGTCAAGGTTATGGCCACGAATAAGCATTTCTCTCCACTTTTCTTTCCGCTCCCCCTGCGCTTGCGGCAGGGGGAGCTTTTCTGCTTTCTGTTCCTCACACATATTTTTGTCATATGCCAGTTTTATAATTGACATATGCCAAAAACGAGTTATAATAAGGAAGAACCTGAAAGGAGGGCTTTGCCTTGCCCAGACCAAAAAAATGCCGCTGGGTCTGTCAATATCCTCCCTCTCGCGGCTTTGTCCCCACTGAGGAGGAGCCTCTGAAACCGGAGATCACGTTGACGGTAGACGAGTATGAGACGCTCCGCCTGATCGACCGGGAGGGACTGTCTCAAGAGGAATGCGGACAGCGTATGGCTGTAGCCCGTACCACCGTCCAACAGATTTATGGCTCCGCCCGGAAAAAGCTGGCGGATATGCTGGCAGAGGGCAGGCCCCTCCGAATCGCCGGCGGAGATTTTCGCCTGTGCAGTATGGCATCCGGCCCGGAACGGTGTGCCAGCTGCTATAAAAAAGCATTTTATCCAGTGAGAACGCGAAAAGGAGATCATACTATGAGAATCGCAGTGACATATGAAAATGAAGAAATTTTCCCCCACTTTGGCCACACAGAACACTTTAAGCTCTATGATGTAGAGAATGGGAAAGTCCTGTCCTCCCAAGTGGTGGACACCAACGGCAGCGGCCATGGCACGCTGGCCGGCGTTCTGAACGCACTGGGTGTGGACGTGCTGATCTGCGGGGGCATCGGCGCGGGGGCCCAAGCCGCTTTGGCGGAGGCGGGAATCCGGCTCTACGGCGGCGTTTCCGGCCGGGCCGACCAGGCCGTGGCCGACCTGCTGGCGGGAACGCTGAACTATGACCCCAATATAACCTGCAGCCATCACGGGGAGCACCATCATGGCGAGTGCGGCACCCACGGCTGCGGCGAGCACCATTGTACTACCTAAGCAAAAAAAGCACGGCGGGACGAAAGATCGTCCCGCCGTGCTTTTTTACCGTTCCAGCGCTCCCCGATAGTCCAGAATCCCGCCGATGTTGACCGCGTTGCCGTACCCCATTTTTTTCAGCTGAAACACCGCTTGTCCACTGC
The DNA here is from genome assembly GCA_944383195.1 of uncultured Oscillospiraceae bacterium. Classification (GTDB taxonomy): domain Bacteria; phylum Bacillota; class Clostridia; order Oscillospirales; family Oscillospiraceae; genus Lawsonibacter. The sequence continues at coordinate 2,102 of CALWOP010000104.1, read as the reverse complement.
GGGCACCGCTGCGGCAGTATACAAACAGGGGAACGCTTTTGTCCGGCCAAAGATTGGGGGCCTGTTGAATCCGCTGTACATCCAGGTGACAGCTGCCCGGAATATGGCCCTGGGCGTACTCCTCCCGGGTCCGCACATCCAGAAGCACCCCGCCGCTCTGGCTTTGACACTGCTCCACGCCTGCGTTGATATCCGCCCGTTTCCAAAAGTCAAACATTCCCATATGGATTCTCCTGTTCTGGTCATTTCTTTTGTTTTATTATTTTACCAGATAACCCACCCGCCATCCGTGACAAAGTCACCCAAAAAGGCACGCCCTCTGGCACGGTTTCCCGCTGCGTGCCAGAGGGCGCCACACTCTACGGCTGCTCCTTGTTACAGAATAATGCAAATCAGCCCGCCGGAACCCTCGTTGATGATTCGCTGAAGGGTCTCCCGGAGCTTTACCCGGGCATCCTCGGGCATACGCTTGATTTTGGCATTCAGATCCTCGTTGACCAGCTCATGAAGGGACTTGCCAAAGATGTTTGCCTCCCAGATCTTGCTGGAATCTCCCTCATACTCCTGGAGCAGATAGTGGATCATGTCCTCACTCTGTTTTTCTCCTCCCACAATGGGAGACACTTCCGTTTCAATATCCGCCCGGATCATATGGATCGAGGGAGCGCTGGCTTTCAGACGCACGCCGTACCGGCCGCCCTGCTTCATGATCTCCGGCTCCTCCAGCACCAGGGAGTCAATGGGCGGGACCACAATGCCGTAGCCCGTCTCCTCCACTTCCTTAAGGGCATCGGCCACCTTGTCATAGGACCGCTTGACCCCCGCAAGCTCGGTGAGCAGCGCCATCAGGTCTCCATCGTCCCCGATCTGGAATCCAGACTGCTGAGAGAGGGTGTTATAGAAGAGGGATCGTGGCAGCTCCATCCTGGCGGAGGACACCCCGGTCCCCAGGTCGATGGAGGAGATTCGGGCATCGCTGACCACTTCGCAGGTTTGGAACGAGCGCACTGCACTCTCCACATCCCGAATCCGGCGCAGGTTTTCCGTGCCCTCCCGGATGGCGGCATAGAGGGCCGCTTTGATGGGGTGCTCCTGGGGCAAGGCGTCCACCCAGGGCGGCAGAAACAGATCCAGCTCCTTTACCGGGAACTCGTAGAGCACGTGCTTCAGGATGGCATTGATCTCCTCCTGGCTTAGCTCCAGGCAATTTACCGCCACACAGGTCACATCATAGCGCTGGGCAATATCCGAACGAATCGCCCTAGCCCGGTCCGAATCCGGGTAGGCGGAATTGAGGACCACCACAAAGGGTTTCCCCAACTCTTTCAATTCTGAGATGACCCGCTCCTCCGCCTCCAGATAATCCTCCCGGGGAATGTCGGTAATGGTCCCATCAGTGGTCACCACAATGCCGATGGTGGAGTGCTCAGAGATCACCTTTCGTGTCCCGATCTCCGCCGCCTCGGTCATGGGGATCTCATGGTCAAACCAGGGCGTGGTGACCATCCGCTCCTGCTCTCCCTCCAGTTGTCCCACCGCGCTGGGGACCAGATACCCTACGCAGTCGATCATGCGCATCTGGAAAGCCGCGCCCCCATCCACTGTCACCGCCACTGCGTCCTCAGGCACAAATTTGGGCTCCGCCGTCATGATGGTGCGCCCGGAACCGCTTTGGGGCAGCTCATCCCGCGCCCGTTCCCGGCGGTAGACGTTTTCAATGTTGGGGATCACCAAAGTCTCCATGAACCGTTTGATAAAGGTGGATTTTCCCGTGCGGACCGGCCCCACGACGCCGATGTAGATATCGCCCTCAGTTCGCAGCGCAATATCCTCATAGATTTTGCGATCTTCCACTTGCAATTCCTCCTTCGGCCGCCCAAGCCGGTTGTTTCCCTATATTCTATTGGGATAAGCCGTGGAATATGACCCATCCCTGTGAAATTCCTTGCCCAAGAAAAAAGGCCGCCCGAATCGGGCGGCCTGGAGACTGTCGAAAAAGTGGCATAGCCACTTTTTCGAGAAGGATTGCACGCAAGATGGACCTCGTTTCCTTGCGGAAAAGTCGGCCCACCTTGCGCGAGAAGTGTCATTTCCGACGCACA
>CALWOP010000103.1 GCA_944383195.1 uncultured Oscillospiraceae bacterium | reverse complement strand
AAGTTGTCGCACTCAAACAGGGGGGAGTCGAAGCCAGCGCCCTCGGTCAGGCCGCCGGCGGCCAGCTCGTTCTCCATCACGTCGGTGGCGTAGCCGCCCAGCTTGCCGGACTTCAGGGCCTCATACATATCCTGCTCATTGACAATGCCGCCGCGGGCCATGTTCAGCACCACAGCGCCGTCCTTCATCTCGGCAATGGACTTGGCATTGAAGAGGTTCTTGGTCTCGGGGGTGAGGGGCATATGGATGGTGATAAAGTCGGAGACCTTCAGCACCTCTTCAATGGTGCAGTTCTTGGCGTGCTGCTCCTCAAACACATTGGCGGGCAGATAGGGGTCATAGGCCACCACGTCCATCAGGAAGGCCCGGGCCAGCTCGCCCACACGCTGGCCGATCCGGCCAAAGCCCAGCACGCCCAGAGTCTTGCCCCGAAGCTCACGGCCCACGAACTTATACTTGTCCCAGGTCTTGTTGACCTTCACGTCGTAGTTGGCGGGGATGGTGTGGCGAGAGATATCCAGCATCTTGGAGATGGTCAGCTCAGCCACGGCGTTGCCGTTGAGGCCGGGGGCGTTGAAGACCTGAATGCCGTTGGCCTTGGCGGTGTCCAGATCGATGTGGTTCAGGCCCACAGAGCACACGCCGATGACCTTCAGATTCTTGGCGGCGTCCAGGATCTCCTTGTTGATGGCGGGGTCCACGCGCATGATCAGGACCTCATAGTCCCCGATCATAGCGGCCAGCTCGGCCTGGGTGGGCAGCATCTTGGTGTCCACCTGCATATACTTGCCCAGTTCCTCGGCAATGGCGGGAGAGACGGCGTCAATGATCAGACATTTCATAAGACATCTTCCTTCCTTATATCTCAATTTAGGGCTTATTGCCCTTTGATGGGCCTTTTTCTATTGAGTATTATGCCATATTTCGCCCCCGTTGGGAAGTATCTTTTTGTTGAGGGTTGCCACAACCAAATGACTGTGGTATACTGAGAATATCTCTTGTTTCTCCTGTTTTCCCCAGCCGCTGCGCGGCTTCGTCAAAGGAGGCTTTTTTTGAACTTTCAACACCTAAAATACTTTCTTACCGTGGCGGAAGAATTGAATATCACCAAAGCCGCCGAGCGGCTGTATATCTCCCAGCAGTCCCTGTCCAACCACATCGGAAACCTGGAGCGGGAGCTGGGCGTGAAGCTGTTCACCCGCTCTCCCAAGCTGTCCCTGACCTACGCGGGGGACCTTCTGGTGGATACCGCCACCCAGATCCTGGACCTGCACAGCCAGTACTTATCCAAAGTGGGCGACATCAACCGGCAATACATGGGCGTGCTCCGGGTGGGCATCTCCCACACCTGCGGCCTGGCCCTGCTGCCGGATATTCTGCCCCAATTCCACAGCGAATTTCCTCTGGTGGAATTTTCTCTGTTTGAGGGCAACTCCACCCAGCTGGAGGACGAGCTGTCCCATGGCCGCACCGACCTGATCATCTGCTTCCAGCCCATTATCATGGACGGGGTCAACACGGTACCCTTAACAGAGCAGAAGCTGGTCATGGTGGTCCCAAAAACCTTTACTGACCGGATCTTCGGCCAGCAGGCAGAGCACATCCGGGCCCAGTTTGCTCAGGGGGCGGATCTCAACCAATTCCGTGAGGCCCCCTTTGTTCTCATCAAGCGGGGCAACCGCACCCGCAATATCGTGGACCAGTATTTCAGTCGGTACTACTTTAAGCCCAACCTGATTTTGGAGACGGAAAACACCGTCACCACCCTGGCTATGGCTGAGGCGGGCATCGGCATCACCATCTGCCCGGAGCTGTTTCTCCGGGCGCTCCCGGTCCCCTCTCCCGGTTCGGCGGGCGTGGACCTCTTTCCTCTCACCGACCCCTCCACCTTCAGCAAGCTGGTGGCGGGCTACCGGAAGGACCGCTATCTCTCCCACTTCGGCGAGCGGTTTATCCAGATCGCCCAAGAGACGCTTCATCGTGAAAAGGCTGTGCGCCCATAGGCGCACAGCCTTTTTTTTCGTGATTATCCCTTCAAGCTCTCCGCCCAGGCGGCATACTTGGCCACCTTCTCGTCGCACTCGGCCTTGGTGGCGCCGTTGGCCAGGATGTAGACCTTGACCTTGGGCTCAGTGCCGGAGGGGCGAACGATCAGGCTGGTGCCGTCGGACATCTCATAGCGCAGCACATTGGAGCCGGACAGCTCCATGGTGGTCTTGGTGCCGTCGGCCACGCTCACCACGCTGCCGTCCTGGTAGTCCTTCTGCTCTCTGACGGCCACACCGGCGATCTCCACCGGGGGCTTGGCCCGCAGGCCCGCCATCAGGTCGGCCATCTTCTTCAGGCCGTCCAGGCCGGGCATGACCAGATTCAGGGTCTTCTCCCCGTAGTAGCCGTACTTCTCAAACAGCGCCTGGAGGGCATCGTACAGAGTCATGCCCTGGCTGGCATACCAGGCGGCCATCTCGGTCAGCTCCACGCTGGCGGAGACGGCATCCTTGTCCCGGACGTAGTCGCCCAGCATATAGCCGTAGCTCTCCTCGTAGGACATAATGACATTGCCCTCGCCGCTGTTCTCCAGCTGATCCTTCTTCTGGGCCAGGAACTTAAAGCCGGTGAAGGTGTCGTAACAGGCAAGGCCGTTGACCTCGGCCACTTTCCGGGCCATCTCGGTGGTCACGATGGTCTTCAGGGCCACGGGCTTTTCGGGCATCTTGCCGGTACGCTTCTTGGCCCCGATGAGGTAGTCCAGCAGCAGAACGCCGGTCTGGTTGCCGGAGATGACCACAAAGTCGTCGTCCTTGGTGCGCACCATGATGCCCACCCGGTCAGCATCGGGGTCGGAGCCCAAAATAAAGTCGGCCCCCTCCTTCTTCGCCAGATCCACAGCCAGATAGAACCCCTCGGGATTCTCCGGGTTGGGGGAGACTACGGTGGGGAAGTTTCCGTCAATGACCATCTGCTCAGGCACGCAGATCACGTGCTTCATGCCCAGGCGCTTGAGGGCCTCGGGGATAAGCTTGTAGCCGGTGCCGTGGAAGGGGGTATAGACCATCTTGAAGGTGTCGGCCACCTGCTCCACCACAGCCTTGTCGTTGACCTGACCCATGACGTTTGAGAGGAACTTCTCATCGGTCTCCTGGCCCATAAGGACGATCTTGCCCTCGGCCACGGCCTTGTCATAGTCCATGGTCTTGACGCAGGTAAATACATCCAGCTCCTTCATCTTCTTGGCCACTTCGTCAGCGTGCTTGGGGGGCAGCTGGGCGCCGTCCTCCCAATAGACCTTGTAGCCATTATATTCCTTGGGGTTGTGGCTGGCGGTGACGTTGATGCCGGCGATGCAGCCGTACTCCCGGATGGCAAAGGACAGCTCCGGGGTAGGGCGCAAAGACTCAAACAGGCGCACGGGAATGCCATTTGCCGCCATGACGCAGGCCGCCTCCCGGGCAAAGACATCGGAATTGTTGCGGCAGTCAAAGCAGATGGCCACGCCCCGGGCAGCAGACAGGGGGCCTTCCTCCAACACTACCTGGGCAAAGGCCTGGGTGGCATGGCGGATCACATGGACGTTCATCCGGTACAGGCCCACGCCCATGGTGCCCCGCAGGCCGGCAGTACCAAAGGAGAGCTGGTCGAAGAACCGGCCCTCGATCTCTTTCTCGTCATTTTTGATAGCCTCCAGCTCAGCCTTTTCCTCGGCGGACAGGGCAGGGCTGTTGAGCCAGGCTTCATAGGTATCTTTATAGGACATATCTTCATAACCTCCCATCAGGAAATTTGGGGATTCTGCCTACAAGTATACCACAGGGCTTGTTTGATTTCTAGGGAATTTTCCTTAATGAGCGGAGGAAGCTCAAAAAATTTTGCCGGGCTTCAAAAGCTTTTCCATATCCTGGGGCACCGGCGCCGCAAAGGTCAGCCGTTCCCCGCTTATCGGGTGGCAAAGCTCCAGCCGGGCAGAGTGAAGGGCCGGGCGGGCGATCAGCGCTCTATCCTCCCTGCCATACAGGAAATCCCCTGTCAGCGGATGGCCGATATGGGCCATATGGACCCGAATCTGGTGGGTACGCCCGGTGTCCAGCTCCAGCTCCACCAGGGCCCGCCCCTCATATTCTCCCAGCACCTTGTATCGGGTACGGGCAAATTTCCCATCAGGCCGCACCATCTGCTCCATAAGGGAACCGGGCTTTGGTCCCAGAGGCACTTCGATGGTCCCTTCGCCGGGCTTCGGCACCCCCTCGCAGACAGCCAGATAGGTGCGGCGGAAGGCGTTGGTGTGGAGCTGGTTTTTCAGCACCTCCTGGGCGTGGGGGTGCTTGGCCGCCGCCAGCAGGCCGGAGGTCCCCCGGTCCAGCCGGTGGACTGGGTGAAAATCCGCCGTTTCCCCCTCCTGATCGTAATGATAAAGCAGAAAATTACCCAGCGTATCATCAAAATGCCCCGGCCCCGGGTGGACGGACACTCCGGGGGCCTTATTCAGCACTACCATGTCCCCGTCTTCATAGAGAATGTCCACAGGGCCCGGAGCAGGCACAATGCCGCTTCTCCGCTCAGGGTCATCCAGGCGCACAGACAGTACCTGTCCCGCTTGGGGGCAGAAGCGGGTATTGACCCGCGCCCCGTCCACCAAAATCCCGTCAGGCAGCCACTTGATCCGCCGCACCACCGTCCCGGACAGGTTCAGGTGTTTTTTCAGCAGGGTGTCCACCTTGATTCCCGCCAGCTCCGTGGTGATAGAAAGCTCCAGCCGTCTCATAGCTTTTTCGTCCACCGGTTCATGTTCACCATATAAAAGACACAGTGGAGCACGATGGCCGCCGACACCAGAGCCGTATACATCCCGCCCTGTAAAATCAGGGTCAGGAAGAACAGCCCCCACAGCAGGTACAAAGTCCAGTACCAGCTGGAGTAGGCCGCCTTTTCCCGGATGGCCACATTGCGCTCGTCCCGCTCCGCCCGTTCAATTTCCTTACGCTCTTCCGGGGTCCAGGTGCGGTCAAAGTGGGCCATGATGAGCCGGGAGGCGGCCAAACCGCCGATGGCCCCGGCCAGGCCGAAGGCTACGCCGCTGACGGGCGCGGTGAGCCGGTCACCCAGAACAGCCGCCGCCACCCCCAGCCCCACGGCAAGGCCCAGGGCCAGGGCGGGCAGAAGATTTTTCCGCTGTTTCATGCTGATCCCCCCTACATTTTGTTCTTCAGCCAGAGCTCGGCCGCTATGTTGACCATCAGGCCTGCCAGCGCCAGTGCGTAGCATACCAGCGTGATGGTAAAATCAAATTGGGACGCGATGAGTGCCGTCACAAACAAGCCGGCGATCAGCACCTTCCAGGTAATGTTTCCCGCCTTTTCCCGAATCACGATATTCCGTTCGTCCCGTTCCTCCAGCTCCACTTCCCGCTTCTGTTGGGGAGAAAGCTTATTGTAACTGTGCAGCCGCCAGCTCAAGCCAATCAGGCCTCCAATTCCCCCGCCCACACCAATGCAGGAGAAGGCTTCCACATAGTGGGCCGCATTGGAAAAAAACACCCCCACCGGAATCAGCAGCAGACAAAAGATCCACTCCGCCGCCGTGGGTTTCCGACATCTTTTTTTCATCCCTTCTCCCCCCTAATACTCTTTTGACAGGCGGCTGTACGACAGGGCATACAGCACACTGTTGGCCACATTTGCCATCACAAAGCCGATTACCCCATACTGACAACGCAAAACCATCATTACCACAATTCCCACCAGCAGCACCCAGTCCATATAGTTCCAGGTCTGATAGGCCGCCTTTCCCTGAATCATCTGGATGCGCTCATCCCGGTCTTCCCGCTCCATGTCCCGCCGCTCCTCCGGCGAGGCCTTTTCCCAGCGATCCTTGGCCAAACTCCAGGCACAGATCCGGCTCAGCCCCAGGTAGGCCAGAAACCGTGCAACGGTGCGGCTGAGCTGGTAAATCTCAGAACCGGGAAAATCCATGACGAAGGTATTATACAAAAATCCGCACACGCACAGCACCCAGGCCAGCGTGATCTTCCACTGAGCAGGTCGCTTCATGCCGTTCATCCTTTCACCTGGTCTCATTTCTCTTTCTTCTCAAAGAAAACGCTCCATTCATGGCTGCATTGGATTCCTGTCCACAGCAAATCTCGCTTAAAATTTCCGGTTTAATACACGCAGTTTTCCAAAGTAGGACAGCACCTGCACGCCAAACAGCACCGCGACCGCCAGCATCCCCGGCGTGCAGTCCAACATGGACATGACCACGCCCGCCGCCGCCAAGGCAAACAGCATAACCTGCCAGGAGTAATAGGCCGCCTGGCCCCATAAAAACTGGTTGCGTTCGTCCGTTTCCGCCCGTTCCATATCCCGGCGCTGCTCCGGTGTCGCTTTCTCCCAGCGTTTTTTTCTGCTGTACCAATAGGCCAGATACACCGCCAGAACCCACCCAAGGGATGTGATCGCTGACTTCATAGGCTGATATAACGCGGCCCCTTGCAGATTGGGCACCAGGGTAACCTTCAGCAGGGCCAAAAGGAGCAGCGTGCCGTAGGCCGCCCTTGCCTTCCAACCACCTGTCTTCATGGCTCTTCCTCCTCAAACAAGAATACTTCCTCAATGGTCAGGCCAAAGTATTTGGCGATCCGGTGGGCCAGCAGCAGGGAGGCGTTATACCGCCCATTTTCCAGGGAAATAATGGTCTGGCGGGTCACATCCACCGCATCGGCCAGCTCCGCCTGGGAGATGCGCCGCTCCTTGCGCAGCTGGGCAATTTTGTTGGTCAATGGAACACCCCCTTAAAAAGTAAAGCTCCCTTTACACTTTGGAGTATAGCACGCTTTACATTTTGTGTCAAGCCAGCTTTACATTCCTGCGCAAAAAATGCGGCCCCAAACGGGGCCGCAGAAGCTTATTCCATTTAAGACAGGGTTTCCAGCTCGTTCATCCACAGAGCGTTCACTGCATCGCTGGGCATCCGCCAGTCGCCCCGGGGGGACAGGGTCAGAGAGCCCACCTTGGGCCCGTCGGGGAGGCAGGAGCGCTTGAACTGCTGGGCGAAGAAGCGGCGGTAGAAGTTATGCAGCCACTTCAAAATGGTCTCCCGGCCATAGATCTCGCCCAGGGCCGCCATTGCCAGGCGGAACACCTTTTTGGGCGGGAAGCCCCAGCGGATGGCGTAATAGAGGAAGAAGTCGTGGAGCTCATAGGGCCCCACCAGATCCTCGGTGCGCTGGGCGATCTCCCCCTCCTTGGGGGGCAGCAGCTCGGGGGATACGGGGGTATCCAGAATGTCCCGGAGCACAGCGGCCAGCTTGGGGTCAGATGCCTCCGCCTCATCGGCGTAGTAGCCCACCAGGTGGCGCACCAGGGTCTTGGGGATGGAACCGTTCACCCCGTACATGGACATATGATCCCCGTTGTAGGTGGCCCAGCCCAGGGCCAGCTCGCTCAAATCCCCGGTGCCGATGACCATGCCGCCGAAGCGGTTGGCCACGTCCATGAGGACCTGGGTGCGCTCCCGGGCCTGTCCGTTTTCAAAGGTGACGGACAGATCGTCCATGGACTGGCCGATATCCTGGAAGTGGACCTTCACCGCCGGGCCGATGTCGAT
>CALWOP010000102.1 GCA_944383195.1 uncultured Oscillospiraceae bacterium | reverse complement strand
CTTTTGTCGAAATACGAAGCGGAAATCAAGCGCAGAAGAACCTTTGCCATCATCTCTCACCCGGACGCCGGTAAGACCACGCTGACAGAAAAATTCCTCCTCTACGGTGGAGCCATCGCCCAGGCCGGCCAGGTCAAGGGCAAGAAGAATACCCGGGCCGCCACCTCTGACTGGATGGAGATCGAGAAGCAGCGCGGCATCTCGGTGACCTCCTCCGTCATGCAGTTCCAGTATGAGGGCTTTTGCATCAACATTCTGGACACCCCCGGCCACCAGGACTTCTCTGAGGACACCTACCGTACCCTCATGGCTGCAGACTCTGCCGTCATGGTCATCGACGCGGCCAAGGGCGTGGAGGCCCAGACCCGGAAGCTCTTCAAAGTGTGCGCCATGCGGGATATCCCCATCTTTACCTTTATCAACAAGATGGACCGGGAGGCCCGGGACCCCTTTGAGCTGTGTGAGGAGCTGGAGCACGAGCTGGGCATCGACACCTACGCCATGAACTGGCCCATCGGCTGCGGCAAGGAGTTCAAAGGCGTCTACGACCGCCAGAACCGGAAGGTCATCCACTTTACCTCCAACACCAATGCCAAGGCGGCTACCGCCACCGTCATTGAGCCCGACGACCCCGCTCTGGCCGATCTCATTGGCCAGGGAAAGCGGGACCAGCTGGTGGATGAAATTGAGCTTCTGGACGGGGCCAGCTGTGACTTTGACCTGGAGCGGGTGCGCCACGGAAAGCTGTCTCCGGTGTTTTTCGGTTCCGCCCTCACAAACTTCGGTGTGGAGCCCTTTCTGGAGGAGTTTTTGCGCATGACCACTGCCCCTCTGCCCCGGAAAGCGGGAGATGAGGTCATCGACTCCTTTGACGAGGATTTTTCCGCCTTTGTGTTTAAAATCCAGGCCAATATGAACAAGGCCCACCGGGACCGGATCGCCTTTATGCGGGTGGTCTCCGGCAAGTTTGAGGCGGACAAGGAAGTCTACCATATGCAGGGCGGCAAGAAGATCCGCCTCTCCCGGCCCCAGCAGCTGATGGCCGCGGAACGGGAGATCATTGAGGAGGCCTACGCCGGGGACATCATCGGCGTGTTTGATCCGGGCATTTTCTCCATCGGCGATACCTTGTGTACCCCCGGGAAGAAGTTTACCTTTGACCCCATCCCCACCTTTGCCCCGGAGCACTTTGAGCGCATTCGCTCCATTGACACCATGAAGCGTAAGCAGTTCTTGAAAGGTGTGGAGCAGATCGCCCAGGAGGGCGCCATCCAGATCTTCAAGACCCCCTACACCGGCATGGAGGAAGTTATTGTGGGCGTGGTGGGCACCCTGCAATTCGATGTGCTGGAGTACCGGCTGCGCAGCGAATACAATGTGGAGCTCTATAAGGAGGGCCTGCCCTTTGAGTACCTGCGGTGGATCGTGCGGGAGGACGAGGATGCTCCGCTGCTGAAAGAGGAGGACCTGCTTCTTCCCAACGATGCCAAGCTGGTAGAGGACTACAAGGGCAATCAGCTGCTGCTGTTTGCCTCCCAGTGGTCCATCCAGTGGGTGCAGGACCGGAACAAGGGCCTGAAGCTGGCGGAGTTCGGCGGCGCGAAATTTTAAGAGAAAGCGGAATTGTGTTCACACAATTCCGCTTTTTTTACTTGGGAAACTGTGCTATACTACCCTTTAGCACAAAAATTGACGAGAGGAAGGACTTAAGTTGGCGCGTATCAATCGCAGCAGTGAGGAGGCCCTGGCCAGCGCTCCCATTGGAATGCTTATGCTCAAACTGGCGGTACCGGCCGTGGCCGCACAGGTCATCAATATGCTCTACAATATTGTAGACCGAATCTACATTGGGCATATTCCGGAGGTGGGACGCACCGCCCTCACCGGGCTGGGCATCACCTTTCCCATCATAATGTTGGTCTCCGCCTTTGCCGCCTTTGCGGGGATGGGCGGCGCGCCCCTGGCCTCCATCCGTCTGGGCGCGGGGGACCGGGATGGGGCGGAGAAGATTCTGGGCAGCTCCACCACCATGCTTTTGTGTACCTCAGTGGTGCTGACAGTGGTGTTCTCCATCATCAAGGAGCCGGTGCTGATGGCCTTTGGGGCCTCTCCGGATACCATTGGATATGCGGTGGACTACATCTCCATCTATTTGCTGGGTACGATCTTCGTACAGTACGCCCTGGGACTCAATACCTTTATCAGCGCCCAGGGAAAGGCCATGGTGGCCATGTGCTCGGTACTCATCGGCGCGGTGCTGAATATCATTCTGGACCCGGTGTTCATCTTTGTATTTGGACTGGGGGTGCGGGGAGCCGCCATTGCCACCGTGATTTCTCAGGGCGTGAGCGCCTGCTGGGTGGTGGGCTTTCTCTGCTCCGGACGGTCTGGGATTCGGATTCGCAAAGGCAATCTGAAACCAAATTGGAGCGTGATTGGCAAGATTGCGGCGTTGGGCATCGCCCCGTTTATTATGCAGTCCACGGAAAGCCTGGTCACGGTGGTGCTCAATTCCGGTCTTCAGCGCTATGGCGGCGACCTGTATGTGGGGACTCTCACCATTATGCAAAGCGTGATGCAGATGGTGGTCATGCCCACCCAGGGCATCACCCAGGGCGTACAGCCCATTATGAGCTATAACTACGGGGCGCAAAACTATCAGCGGGTACGCAAGACCTTTAAGCTGCTGCTGAAAGTGACCCTTACGGTGACAGTTTGTGCGTTCCTGGTGGTTTCCCTGATCCCTGAGCAGCTGGCTCTCATCTTTAACGACGATCCGGAACTGGTGGAGCTGACGGGTAAGATGATGCCCATCTTCTTCGGCGGGATCTGGGCTTTCGGCGCCCAAATGGCCTGTCAGTCGGCCTTTATGGCCATGGGGCAGGCCCGTACCAGCCTGTTCCTGGCCCTGCTGCGCAAGGTGATCCTGCTGATCCCCCTGGCGCTGGTGCTGCCCTGGGCCATGGGCAATGTGCTGGGCATCTACATTGCCGAGCCGGTGGCGGATTTCCTGGCCTCGGCCACAACCTTGACCCTGTTTCTCCACAGAAGAAAAGAGCTGCTGCCGGTGGAAACGTGACCGCCTGTTTTCAATCAATGAAACACCCCGCCCCGTGAGCGGTCTGCTCATGGGGCGGGGTGTCTGCATCGTTTGGTCAGGAAGCTTGTACATTGCTCAGGTCGGAGGGGAGATCTCCCGCCTCCCCCAAGATGGTGTGGCAGTGGTCCAGCGCGGCCTGGAGCTGGGTATAATTCTTGGCGGTGATCCGCTGGCTGGTCCCGGCCTCATACTCTGCCATGGCCTGGTGGATGTTGACCAGCTGCCGTTTTTGTCCCACAGGAAGGTCGTTGCGGTGGAGCATATAGTAGGGCGTATAACGCACATCTGTGAGGGATGTGGTTCCGTCTGGGGCTTTGGTCAGCTCCAGGTCCAAAATGATGGTGGTCTTGGTTTCAAGCTCCAGCTGGTTGGAGATGAAGTTCCCCAGAGAGTAGATCACAAATCCCTGCCGCTCCTGGCCGTCCCAGCCGGTGGCGGTAATGGTCTCGTAGGGCTCCAGCACATGGGGATGGCCGCCCAATATCAGGTCTGCTCCCTGCTCCACCAGGAATTGTGCCAGATTGGTCTGGTGGGAGTTGGGGGCGTTTTTATATTCATTGCCCCAGTGGATCATCACGGCGATCAGGTCGGTATCCAGCGCCCGGGCGGCCGCCAGATCCGATTGGAGCAGTTCGTAGTCGGGATTGGCCAGGGTCGTGTAATAGTCCAGGTTAAACAGGTTGGCGGCGTACATCTTGTCAGAGTCCAGCCGAAATCCGTTCAGACCATAGGTGTAGCTTAAAAAGGCGACGGAGATCCCACCCACATCTGCCACATAGATGCCCGAAGTTTCATCACGCTCCTGCTGAGAGCGGTAAGTGCCCACATGAGCAAGGCCGACCTGATCCAGGATATCCAGAGTGCGGTAGATCCCGTCCATCCCCTGATCCCGGCTGTGGTTGTTGGCAGTGGACACAAGGTCAAAGCCAGCGGCTTTGGTATCATAGGCCAGCTCGTCCGGCGCATCAAAGACGGGATAGCCCAGATACTCCGGCCCGCCGGCCAGGGGAGTTTCCAGATTGGCCACGGCATAGTCGGCACCCGCCAGCTGCGCAGCGGCATCCTGGAACATATGCTGGAAATCATAGCTGTCTGTTTCGGCCACATAGGCATCGGAGACAATGGGAGTATGGCTCATAATGTCCCCGGCTACCATCAAATGAGATACCACAGGCTCCGGCTCTGGTTCCGGTTCCGGCGGGGGCTGGGGCGCGGGGAGAGACTGGGAGAGAGCGGCGGACTGGTCCGCACTGGAGCCCTGACCGTCCGCCGGGGAAGCGGCGCAGCCGCTCAGCAGCAAGGCAAGGGAAAGGGCCAGCGCAAATAGCCGTTTCATATGGTGTCATCCTCCATTCTGGTGTATAATTCTTCTGACAGGGCGGAGCACAGGCAGTACAGGCCGTATTCATCCGTAGCCCACGGGGCGCCGGTGGTGAGCACCACAACGCCGTTTCCAGTTTCCGGATTGAAAGAGATCAAAGCGTAGACTCCATAGGCGCTGCCTGTGTGGTAGCAGAGGACATCCTGCCCCAGCAGATTTTCCTGGCGGCGGAGGATCAGGCACTGTTCAAAAACGGCGCTCTCCACCGGGTCTACAGAAAACAGGGGCTCCTCCAGCTGGGCCACAGACTCTTCGGACAGGTAGGTTTTCCCCTGATAGACCCCGTGATTGGCCAGAATGGAGATCAGCTTGGCCAGATCCACGGCGCTGATGGTCAAGCCGCCGGGGTAGTAGGAGGCGCCCATTCCAATGTCTGCGGGAACGGATTCGTTGGCCTGGGCAGCGGCGGAGCGGCCCACGCTGCCCGGCTCATACAGGGTAGCCAGTTCCTCTTCATCCAGATTGCCTCCATAGAAGGAGGCGTCCAGCCCCATGGGAGTGCAGAAACGGCTCTGAAAATAATCGTCCAGCATCTGGTCGGCGGCCAGCTCCAGGGTGGTGCCCAGAACACACATACCAAAGTTGCTGTAGTACCAGTACCCGCCATCGCCGGGCTCCATCTGTCTCCAGGAAGAAGAACTGTTCAGGATTCCCCGCAGCCGGGACAGGCCACGGGTGATATCCAGGTCTTTCAGAGAGGAGGTGTGGGACATCAGCGTCCGAACAGAGGGCTGATTCTCACTGTATGGATTGACGGCCTGCTCTCCCCAGTAGGTGCTGAGAGGGGCGTCCAGATCCAAAAGGCCGTCCTCTTCCATAGCCATGGCACACATGGCGATGGCCACTTTGCTGATGGAGGCCACCCGGAGCTTTGTGTCGGCGGTCATTTCCCGTTGATTTTTGACAGCCCAGCCCCAAGCCCCCGATTGGCTGAGCTCACCCAGCTCGATGGTAGCCACCGACACGGCGGTGGCAGAGTAATCCTCCATGACAGCGGCCAGGGCTTCCTCAATGTCCTGCTGTGTCAGCTGAGGCTCCGGGAGGGCCACCGCGGGGATGGCTGACGCGGATGACGATTCAGCTTCGCCGGAAGGGCCGGACGATCCGGAAGCGGCGTCAGATGAGCTGGAAGAAGTTTGGCTGGCGGAGTCGGAAGATGTGGCGGCGGGGGCGCAGGCGCTGAGAAGAAGCGAAAAGACCAGGACCCAAGCGGTTGTGCTGAGCAGACGGCGAAGCATCGAAATCCCCTCGTTTCAGTCGGATATAGGTGAACGTTGTCATGCTAATTATAAAAAAAGTTGGCAAGAATGTAAAGAGCGGCGTATTGCGGAAAAAGAAAGGAGACTGACGATGAGGACGCTGTATATTGGAACGGTGCTGACTATGGCTCAGCCCCAGTATGCCCAGGCGGTTCTGGTGGAGGATGGGGTCATCCGTGGGGTGGGCGATGCCCGGGAGCTGAAACAAGCGGCGGGGGAGTGCAAGGAAGTGGACCTTCGGGGCGGAACGCTGCTGCCTGGGTTTATTGATGCCCACAGCCATTTTTCACAGATGGCATACGCCTGCCTTCAGGCGTCCTTGGACGGAACCCAGAGCGTAGAGGAAATTGGGCGGCGTGTGGAGGCATTTCTGCGGGAGACAAAGCCTGCCCCAGGGACGTGGGTGCAGGCCCGGGATTATGACCACAATCAGCTTCCGGGGGGGAAACATCCTACACTAGAACAGTTAGATGCCATGGCGCCGGGCTATCCGTTGGTGATCCACCATAAGTCGGGACACATGGGGCTGATGAATACCATGGCCCTGGAGGCGCTGGGCATCACGCCGGAGACCCCTGTGCCGGAGGGGGGAAGGATCGAGGTAAAAGAGGGGAAGTTGACCGGCTATCTGGAAGAAAACGCCTTCGTTGCCTGTTTGAAACAGATCCCGTCTCCAGACCCCAAGGACCTTTTAGAGGTATTCGGCAAGGCACAGGAGAAATACGCCGCCCACGGCATTACCACCATGCAGGATGGGATGGTGGTGAAAGAGATGTTTCCCCTTTACCATATGCTGCTGGAGCAAAAGCTGCTGAAACTGGATCTGGTGGCCTATCCTTCACCCGATTGCTATGAAAAGGCAATGGAGGAATTTGGCAGCCTGCCGCCCCAGGCACATCTGAAAATCGGGGGGATCAAAATTTTTCTGGATGGTTCCCCTCAGGGACGAACCGCCTGGATGAGAACCCCCTACGTGGGGACGGAGCATGACTGCGGCTATGGGACCATGACGGACGAGGCTGTGCGGGAGGCCATGGAATTTGCCTGCCGGAAGAAGACGCAGATACTGTGCCACTGCAATGGAGATGCGGCGGCGGAGCAATTTTTGCGCTGCCTGGAGCAGGTGGAGCAGACACACCCGGAGATGGCCAGCCTCAGGCCGGTGCTGATCCACGGGCAGCTGCTGGGTCTGGACCAGCTGGAGCGTGTCAAGCGGCTTGGGGCGGTGGTGTCCTTCTTTGTGGCCCATGTGTATCACTGGGGAGATGTGCATATCCGCAATTTTGGACAGGAGCGGGCCGCCCAAATCAGTCCTGTGGGCAGCGCGTTGGCGTGGGACATTCCGGTGACGTTCCATCAGGATGCCCCTGTGATCCAGCCGGATATGCTGGAGACGGTGTGGTGCGCGGCCAACCGCATCACCCGGCAGGGTGTGGTCTTGGGGGCAAAGGAAGCTGTCTCGGTGCAGCAGGCCCTTCGGGCCGTGACAGAGACCGCGGCCTATCAATACTTCCGGGAGGGGCAGATCGGGACCATCGAACCGGGCAAGCAGGCGGATTTTGTGCTGCTGGACCGGGACCCTCTGGAAACGCCCAGGCAGGCGCTGCGGGACATTCAGGTGCTGGAGACCTACAAGGGCGGACAGCGGATCTGGTCCAAGGCATAAAAATAATTCCGGGGAGCTCAACGAGCTCCCCGGAATTATTTGTTGAATGGAAGAGAGAGAATTTCTTAGAAAATACCCTGAGCCATCATGGCGTCGGCGACCTTCTGGAAGCCCACGATGTTGGCGCCGGCAACCAGGTCATAGCCCAGGCCATAGCGCTCGGCAACTTCCACGGAGGAGTGGTAGATGTTCTTCATGATGCCCTGCAGCTTGGCATCCACTTCCTCGGCGCTCCAGTACAGGCGCTCGGCGTTCTGAGCCATCTCCAGCTCGGACACGGACACGCCGCCGGC